>CAZHMJ010000001.1:0-74076 GCA_964533805.1 uncultured Anaerolineae bacterium
CTCGGGGGCCAGTCCGGTGCGGCGCCTGGTATTCACATGGGCCGCAGGGCTGGGATCGGCCCCCGCGACGATCTCACAGCCTTCCGCTGCGAGCCAGCCGGGGATGTGGCCGCCCTGGCAAATGCTCCCCAGCCCGATCAGACCTACGCCCAGGTGCTGACTCAGGGTTATATCTTCCTGCTCGAATACCAGGGCGCGACCTACGAGTATCACGTCTCCGCCGACGGACAGGTGACGACCTTCTGCGGCAGCGCGGCCGCCCCGCCGCCCGCGCCCTCCCAGGCGACGGCCGTCCCCGCGGCCGCACCCGCGGCCCAGGCTACGCCGGCCGCGCCCGGTCAGGTCGATCCTGAGCAGTTGGTCGACGTCGGGATCGCCTATCTCAACGCCCAGTTGGCCCTCAACGCCACGCGCGACAACTTCTCAGCCTGGACATGGGAAGCCACGATCTGGCCCGACACCGGCCTGGGCTGTCCCCTGCCCGAAGTGGTCTACGACAACCGCGTCCCGGTCGCGGGGCACATCATCAAGCTGACCTACGGCGGCACCGAATACGAGCTGCACATGACCAACGACGGCCGCACGATCATGCCGTGCAACAGCGAGCTGCTGACGCCCGTGACCGACGGCCCCGGCACCCAGGCCGGTGACACAGCCACTTCGGCCCCCACCAGCCCGCTGGCCGTTCTGACCGCCTACACGGGGGCCGACGGCAACGTCTACCTGGCCGCCGGGCAGGATTACCCCGGCCAACAGGTGACGGTGGACGTGACCGACACCCAGCCGGAGGAGCCCAGCGGCCCGATCTATGACCGCTGGTATGGTGACTATCGCTGGTCGTCGGATGGCAGCCACCTGGCATTCGTCGATAGTCAGCAGCTCACCCTGCTGCTGACCGATGCCAAAGGCACCCCGCCTGTCGTCCTGGCGGAGGGTCTGACCGTGGCCTATCCGCCCGCCTGGAGCGCCACCGGGGATGAAGTTGCCTATATCGTTCCGACCGGAGACATACAGGTTGACAGCCAGCAGCCGATGGAAATCCACGCGGTGAGCGTATCCGCTGCGGGTGAAGTCGGCGAGCCGCGCCTGGTCGCCACCTTCGAGCAGGAGGTCGGTTGCGGCGGGGGCAGCCCCGATCCGGCCGATGCGCGCTACCAGATGGAAACCGGGTTCATGGGCAATGCCCTGAGCTTCTACTGGCTGGCCAATGGCAATTTCCTGCTGTCCGATTCGTGCAGCGGGATCGGCCTCGTCCGGCTGGACGCGACCAGCGGCGATGTTACCGTGATCGACGCGGAACTGGCGCGTGTCGCCCTCAACCCGGATCAGACCCGCGCCGCCGGAATCGTCTTCGACGAAAACCGCAACGGCACGCTGGCCATCGTCGATCTGGGCAGCGGCACGCGCCAGATCATGCCGCTGGCCGCGACCCCGGATCAGGTGGCCTGGACGGCCGAGGGCGACGCGCTCCTGGTGAGCACGGTCGACCCGCTGGAGACGGTCACCGACCCGGTCGACCAGAACCAGTACACCTATTCTACCGTCCAGTTGTGGGAAGTCGGCGAAGCGGAACCAATCCTGCTCTTCGAGCAGGAGGGACGCGGAATCGGTCACATCACCGACAACGGGGATGGCAGCCTGATGTTCGTGTTCGTGGAAGGCTCGCGGAGCTGGTTCGCCGCCAGGGCGGAAGGCAAAGCCGGCGCTGAACTGCGAGCGACGGCCCCCACGACGTGGATACTCCACCTGGACAGCGCCGGACAGATCACCCGGCTCGGCCAGGGCAGGCACATCACCCCGCAGCCGAGCCTGGCGAATGAAGTCGGCTAACCGGAACGCAACCTGACCGCTTTGTTTGAGACGTCTGGCGCTCTCCTGCCGGGAGGGCGTCAGACTTTTTTGTCACCGCGCGGGTCGAGCGCGTCGCGCAGGCCGTCCCCCACGAAGTTGATGCTCATCACGGTCAGGATGATCAACAGACCGGGGTAGAACCACAGCCAGGGCGCTTCCTCAAGATACTGGTAGGCCCCGTCGAGCATGCTGCCCCAGGTCGCGGTCGGCGGCTTCACGCCCATCCCCAGGAAGCTGATGTACGCTTCGGACAGGATCGCGCTGGCCACGCCCAGAGTCGCCGCCACGATGATCGGCGCGATCGCGTTGGGCAGGATGTGGGCCATAATGATCCGACGGTCGGGGATGCCGAGCGCCCGCGCCGCCAGGATAAACTCCTGCTCCCGGATCGACAGGAACGTGGAGCGCACGATCCGGGCCAGGTATGTCCAGCTCGTCAGGCCGATGATCAGGATAATCACGATCACGCTGCCGCTGAAGGTGCGGCCCAGCAAATCGATGTCCGGAATCTTCCCGCTGAAGAACTTGGCCATCACCAGCAGAAGGAGCAGGGATGGGATGCTCAGCATGGCCTCGGTCAGGCGCATCAGGAAGCTGTCCACCAGCCCGCCATAGTAGCCGGCCAGCGCGCCGATGGCCGTCCCCAAAGTGACCGCCACCGTGACCGCCAGGACGCCAATGATCAGCGATATCTGGCCGCCGTAGACCGTCCGCGCCAGGATATCGCGCCCGACCGTATCGGTGCCAAAAGGATGCTCCGCGGACGGCGGGTTGAGTCGCAGGCTGGTGTCGTTGTAGTTGGCATAGGCTTCGGTGAAGATCAGCGATCCGACCGTGACGTACAACAGAATCCCGATCAAAATGAAGAACCCGATCAGCGCCATCCGGTGCCGGATGAAGCGATGCAGCGCCATCTGCCACAACGACCGGGAGGGAATCTCGTTCTCGTCGGCCAGCGAAACGGGCAGTGAGGGTGCTTGAATTGTCGCCATGTTTCGCCCCCTAGGCATACCGGATGCGCGGATCGAGCCAGGTATAGACGAGGTCGGTCAGTAGTTGGAAGACCACCACCGCCACGGAAATCAGCATCAGCAGGCCCATCATCACCGGGAAGTCGGCGCGGTTGAGATGATCCAGGAACAGCCGGCCCATGCCGGGCCAGGCAAAAATGCGCTCAGTCACGACCGCGCCGGCCAGCAGCAGCGGCAGGTCCATCCCGATGATCGTTACCAGCGGCAGCGCGGCGTTCTTGAAGGCATGCACGAACAGAATCGACCGTTCGCGCAGCCCTTTGGCCCGCGCCGTGCGGATGTAATCCGAGTTGATCACTTCGAGCATGTTGGAGCGGATGTAGCGGCTGTAACGGGCGATATCAATCAGGGCGATGCTCATCGCGGGCAGCACCAGATGGGAGGCCACCTGGGCAAACGTGCGCCCCACCACCGGGTCGAACATCCCTACAGTTGGCAGGTAGGGCAGTCCCCAGGCTTTGAAACGGATGGCGAAGATATACATCAGCATCAGCGCGATCCAGAAAATCGGCATCGAGAACGTGATAAAGGAGAATCCGGTCAGCACGTTGTCAAAAAGGGAATACGGGTGCAGCGCGGAATAGACCCCGATGAACAGGGAAAAGATAATGATCAGCGCTTCGGCCGTCAGCATCAGGATCAGCGTATTGGGAATCCGCTCGGCGATGACTTGCATGGCCGGCTGACGTGTGACCAGAGAGTTGCCGAAGTCACCGCGCAGCACACCGAGGCGCGTGCCCGGTGCGTCCCCGGTGCCATCGCCATCGATATCGACCAGCGTCCAGTCATTGCCGATCAGCCAGTACAGATATTGGACCAGGATGGGCTTGTCCAGGCCCCACTGGCGAGCCAGGCGCGCCCGGTCCTCGGCGCGCGGAGGTTGGCGTCCGCCCAGGGTCGCCAGTGGATCGCCCGAAGCCTGCATGAGAACGAAAAGCACCAGGCTGATGAGGAAAAGCAGGGGCACAGCCTGGAGTAAGCGCCGGATGATATAGCGACCCATTCGCATGTCTCCAGGAAAGAAGGGCGGGGTCATCTGACCCCGCCCGTACGGCAGTCAACGGAAAACGTCTACTCGGTCACATCCCACTGGGCAATGTTCCAGAACGGCGACGCGCCATTGATGGCCGCGTTCTGGATGCGTGTGTCCAAAATCCAGGTGTCGGCGTCGTACCACACACCAACCCAGATCACGTCATCGTAGATGACCTGGCTGATCTCATGGAACAGGGCAACACGGGCATCATAGTCCGTGGTCCGGGCCTGCTCGGCGAACAGTTCGTCGAGGGCTGGATTGCAGTAACCCTGCCAGTTATCGCCCATCGGATCATCGGCGGTCGGAATCTCGTCACACATGAAGCGAATCGTGTCCGGATCGGGGAAGCCATTCGGGCTGGACGACCACTCGGCGAAGTCGTACTGGCCGGTCGCGATCGGGCCGCCGTCGGCATAGCTGTTGAAGAAGATGTCCGACGGGTAGTTCTCCAGCACCACTTCGATCCCAAGTTCCGCGAACGCCTGCTGCACGACCACCTGGACGTCCATCCGGATCTGGCGAGTGTTAGTCACGAAACGCAGCGAAAGAGCGGTGCCATCCTTATCGCGGAGGCCGTCGCCGTCGCTGTCGACCCAGCCGGCTTCGTCCAACAGTTGGGCGGCCGCCGCCGGATCGTAAGGATACGGCTCGAGATCGGGGTTGCTGTAGGGCGTGCCTTCCCAGTACGTCACCGCCGGGTAGGTGTAGCCCAGCAGCAGGTCATTGGTGATCTGCTCGCGATTGAAGGCCATCGCCAGCGCCTTGCGGACGTTCACGTCCAGCATGGCCGGATGGGCGGTCTCGGGGCTGACGTTCATGTACCAGGCTTCGTTGTAGCCCGACACATAGACGCCCACGTTCAGGTGACCGGTTGCTTCGAGTTCGGGGATGTCGGAATAGGCCACGAACGTGCCCACATCGGCGTCGCCATTCTTCAGGGCGGCCAGGTAGGACTCGGCGTCGGGGATGAAGCTCACCACCACGGTATCCAGGATCGGCGCGCCGCCAACATAGTTGTCATTGCGCACGCCGCGGATGAAGCTGCCCACTTCCCAACCATCGAACACGAACGGGCCGCTGCCCACCACAGGCGCGCGATTCCATTCCGCGTTGTCCAGGGTGCCATCCGCCTCGAAGACCGGCTGCAGGATATGCTTGGGCAGGACGTAACGGAACGTGCCCAGCCAGGGCGCATACGGCTCCGCGAAGTTGATCACGACGGTCAACGGATCGGGGGCTTCGACGCTGGCGATTTTGTCATACGGATCGCGCGTCAGGGGCGAGTTCTTCTCGGAAACGTACATCTCATAGGTGAACAGGAAGTCTTCCGCGGTCAGCGGCTCACCGTCCGACCAGACCAGACCCTCGCGCAGATGAAGCGTGATGGTCTTGCCATCCGCGCTGATGCCGCCATTATCGAGGCTGGGGATTTCGTTCACCAGCACGGGATTCGGGATCAGGTCGGCGTTGTAGTTCCACGCCCCAGACAGGAACAGCGCGTAAACGTACTGCGCGAATGTCATGGTCGTGTACATGGGATTGAGGCTGTCCGGTTCCTGGTCAAAGGCAATCGTCACCGACTTACCCTGAGCAGCCACCGGGCCAAGGGTCGTCACGACCAGCATCGCCACGACCAACAGGACAACCAATCGTTTTAAGCTCATATTTCTCCTCCTCCGGAGAGAACGAAGCGGAGTCAACAAAAATCATACGGGGCAATTCGCGGCCGGTGTCCGGCGGGCACGGCCAGCCAATTCCAATGTAACATACCCGTATCCAATCGTAAAGCACAGACCACCCAAACAAAGGTTGCCGCCAATGATGGATTTTGTACAGCACCGCCCCAGGCAGCCTGGCTGGGCGCACGCTCTGACTCCCCCGCGATACGCCGGGACTTCCCCTGAGACCGGGCCGTGCCTGACGCTGAGTCGTGCGCTCCTTCAAGTCCACGATCCCACCGTTGAAATCCAGTCGGGTGCATGTTACAATGCTGGCGCGTGCGGCCTCTGGTCGCCGCTGTTTATGTATACATCAGATGCCCGCAACTCGATGGGTTGACATTAGGCCAGAAGGACATGACATCATGAGCAACTTGGTCCAGGCATTGGAAGCGCCGGCCCCGGAGCACCCCCAGCTCCGTTCGGGCGATACCGTGAAAGTCCATGTTCGCATCGTGGAAGGCAACCGCGAGCGTATTCAGGTCTTCCAGGGTGTGGTGATTCGCCTGCGCGGCGGCGGCAATGACGCCAACTTCACCGTCCGCCGGATCGCCAGCCACGGCATCGGTGTGGAGCGCACCTTCCTGCTCCGCAGCCCGCGCGTGGAGAAGATCGAAGTCATGCGGAGCGCCAAGGTGCGCCGCGCCCAGCTCTACTACATGCGCGGCCGGACCGGCAAGGCGGCTCGACTGAAGGAAAAGCGCGACTGACGGTTCACGCCGGTTCAATCCATGAGCGCAACCAACCCGGCTTCCATCCAGTCGCCCGTGATCGGGGTCATCGCCGAGCATGAGTCGATGCCCTCGGCAAGCTGCGGCACCCGCATTTTTGTGGGCATCTACGAGTCGTATCTGGCCTGCCTGATGGCTGCGGGTGCGCTGCCCGTCATTGTTCCATTGGGACTGTCTGAGCCTGCGCTGCGCACAATCTACGAACGTCTGGACGGGGTCCTGCTCACCGGCGGCGGTGACATCGACCCCGTTCATTTTCACGCCACGGCCGACCCCGCCCTGCTGAGTGAGGTCAACCCGGCGCGCGATGCGGCCGAGTTGAGCGTCACCCGCTGGGCGGCCGCCGACGATTTACCCTTGCTGGGCATCTGCCGGGGCCACCAGGTCGTGAATGTCGCCCTGGGTGGCACACTCTATATCGATATTCCCAGCGAGCGCCCTTCCCAACTGCGCCACAGCACGCCTTCCCATCTGCCTCTGGCTTACCACGCCCATGAAGTCTCGCTCCAGCCGGAATCGCGAGTGGCGCGCATTCTGGGGACTACCCGTCTGGCCACCAACAGTCGCCATCACCAGGCCGTGCGCGACCTGGGGAATGGCTTGGTTGCCAGCGGCCACGCCGACGACGGCCTGATCGAAGCCATTGAAATCCCCGGCAAACGATTCTTCATGAGCGTGCAGTGGCATCCTGAGAATATGTGGGACGACACCCCGGCCATGCGCGGCATCTTCACGGCGCTGGTCGAGGCGGCCCGCATCCGCAAGCAGGAAACGCGCCCCTCCGCGTAGGCCTTGCTATGACTGCCAGCGCCAAACCCGCTGCTTTCGATCCCCTGATTGGCGTCCTCGACTCAGGGGTAGGTGGCCTATCCATCCTGCGCGCCCTGCGCCAGGAACTGCCTGCTGCATCTTTCATCTACGTCGCCGACCAGATTCACCTCCCCTACGGCCCGCGTCCCCTGGACGAGCTTCGCCAGTTCGCGCACGGAATCACCCGCTACCTGCTGGAGCGCGGCGCGAGTCTGGTTGTCGTCGCCTGCAATGCGGCCAGCGCGGCCAGCCTGCTCTACCTCCGTGACGCATTCCCCGACGTGCCCTTCGTGGGCATGGAGCCGGCCGTCAAGCCGGCTGCCGCCGCGACGCACAGCGGTCTCGTGGGCGTGCTGACCACAGCCGCGACCGCGGGCGGCCCGCTGTACGCCCGCGTGCTGGATCGCTTCGCCGCGAACGTCGAAGTGCGGACCGTGGTCTGGCCGGAACTGGTCCTGGCCGTGGAAGCCAACCGGATCGACCTGGAAGACCTGCGCCCGATCTTTGACCGGGACCTGGCCCCCCTGCTGGCCGCGGGAGTCGATCAGCTCGTCCTGGCCTGCACGCACTTTCCCTTCGCAACCCAGGCCCTGCACGCCTACGCCGGTCCGAACGTGACGATCGTCGATCCCAGCCCGGCCATCGCCCGCCAGGCGCGCCACATTCTGAGCGACACCCATCTCCCAAGCGGTAGCACCCCGCGAAAGGAAACTCCACCGACGGTGGAATACACCACCACCGGCGACCCGGCCCGGTTTGGCCTGATCGCCAGCAACCTGCTGGGAGAATCGATCCAGGCCCGCCAGCTCGTCTGGCAGGCGGATGGGACGCTGGCGCTCGGTTGAGACAATCGGGACACCGACTTGCGAGGCAAAATGGCAGGCGACCCACCGATCGCCTGCGGGGTGTCTTACCACTCACTGACGACCGAAGACTATCTGCTGTCCGCTACTTAAACAATCTGGCTCGTTCATCGGGCGAGATCGATCGCCGCGTCTCGTCGAACGGCTGGACGTGCCGGGCATCCGCGGGCGGATGGACCGGCAGTTCGATGTGGAACGTGCTGCCAGGACAGCCGACCGGATCGTAACCAGGGCTTTCGACCCAGATTCGCCCGCCGTGGCCCTCGATCATGCCGCGCGCAATGGTCAGCCCCAAACCAGGCCCCGCGCCGAGGAACTTGGTCGCGCCGGTGGAATGCAGGGATGGGTCCGACGCGCGGAAAAACTTCTCGAAGATCAGTTCGTGATGGGCCGGGTCGATCCCGACGCCCGTATCGCGCACCGTGACATGCACCATCCGGCCGCTGGCGCTCGATTCTTCGGCGGCCTCGATCTCGATCAATCCCCCATCCGGTGTGTACTTGATCGCGTTGACGATCACGTTTCGGAAGGCCTGGACCAGGCGCTGCATGTCGGCTTCGAGAGGGGGCAGGTTGCGCAGACCGCGCGCGGAAAAGCTCAGCTTGCGGCTGCGCATGGCATCCGTCAGCGGCTCGATCGCCATCCGGATCACGCTTTCCAGGGTAATCTCGGCGAAATGCAGGTCCATCGCGTCCACATCGAGCTTGCTGACGTCCAGCATATCGCTGATCAGGACTTCCATCCGCTCGGTGGCGCGCCGCAAATTGCCGATCAGGCCGGTCATCTGAGCCGGTTCAAGCACATCCGCGTCATTGAGCGTCTCGATGATGTCGGCGTAGCCCCGGATCTGGGCCAGCGGCGTGCGCAGCTCGTGGCTGGCGATGGTGATGAAATCCGTCTTGACCCGGTCGAGCGTACTGAAGCCCTCGTTGGCTTCGGCCAGCTCCCGGTTGAGCCGGCGCAGGTCGTTCACGAGCCGGGCATTGCGCAGCGCCACCCCGGTCTGGCTGGCAAGCGTCGCCAGCAGGTCGAGGTCCGCCGGCCCAAACGGCTCGTCGTTCAGGCGCGGTCCGGAGGCCAGCAGCCCGATGGTCAGGCCGTCGATCACGATCGGGGCGTACGCGCTCATCCTCAGCCGCCGGAAGAAGCCAACCTCACCGGCATCCGCCCCCGCGAAGCGCTGGTTGAATTCCAGATCGTACTGGAGAACAGGCTGCTGGTCGCGCACCACCGTCTGGTAGATGGGACTGCCGGCGCTGAGCGCGCCCACTTCGGAAGGCAGCGCCCCGCCCTCGCCACTCGTCATCGCTTCCAGCGTCACGCCGTCCCTGGCGGTCGTGATCAGGATGATGCCGCCCGGCCGGGCGCGCAGCACGGCGACCAGCGTCTGCGTGACCAGGCGGAGGACTTCGCCCGGCTCGATCACGGCCGTGATCCGCTGGCTGTAGTGGCGCAGGGCAGAATCGATCCCGCTCACCGGAGAAACAAGCCGGCCCACGATCAGACTCACCGCGACCCGGACGCCCACATACAGAGTCGCGGCGATCACCCCCAACGCGAACAGCACGCCAATTTGCGCTGGACCGCCGCCTCTGGCGATTTCGGCGACCATCAGCACCGCGAAGATCAGCAGGGCCGTGATCAGGGCTTCCATCACCCAGACGACGCCTTGCCGCAAGCCGCGCCGCACATCCAACATCCGCCCGCCGCTCGCCGCGTAGACCGCGCCGCCGATCCCCGCCAGTTTGCCCAGCAGCCCGGCGACCGCCAGCAGATAGGTCCCACTGGCCGAGAAGACCGCGCCCAACAGCAGGGGCAGGATCACCAGAGTCCAGAACAACGCGCGGTTGGCAACTTCAGGCAGATGGGCGCTGTAGAAGGTGTAGAAAACGGCTCCAGAAAGCGCCAGCCCGGCGCTCAGCCAGCCAGCCAGCGCGATCCACCCGGCCGGCGCGCCGGTGGAGAGCGCCTGCCCCAACCAACTCTGCCCGCTGGCTGGCTGCCCGGCCAGCAGATCGGCCGCCACCAGAACCAACCCCCACGCTCCGCCCACGATCAGCCAGGCCTTGTGCCAGGACAGTTGGAGATAGGCCAGGCTCAGCAGGCCAAACACAACGATCAGGGCGGCGTCGAGATACACGCCCAGAGAAGCGTTCCAGGGAAAGTCGGGCAGGATAAGCCGAAGCGCGCCAAGCAACCCCAGGCTCAGCAACACGGCCAGCAGGCCGAAATAGGGCCTGCTGCGCGAGGTATTACGCGGCGTATCGCGCGGCACGCGGCGCAGGACATAGGCCAGCAACGCCCCGTACACGAGCGCCACCAGCACGGCAACCACAACCACCAGGTCTGGCACGGCGGTACTCCACGGCGCGGGCTACTTCAGAATATAGTACGTCCCCTTTTTGGAGCCGATTTTGAGCAGCAAGCCCTGTTCGACCAGGTCGGCCAGGTCCAGCCGGATCGTCTCCGCCGAGACGTCCGGGCACAGGGTCCGGTATTCGCGGTTGGTGATCGAGCCGTGATCGCGCACATACTGCATCGAGCGAAGCTGGCGCGCGTTGAGCGTCTTGCCCTCGGCGAACACGGGCATCCGCTCGCGTGAATTGAACAGGGTCACGGCGAAGGAATACGGCCGGGCGTCGAACTGGGGCCGCTTGTGGCCGGACTGGAGCATCTCCTCGATCATGCGATCGATCCCCAGCCCCAGCTCCTCGATATAGCCCCAGTGGAACAGCGATCCAACCAGCATCGGGTTCCGGCTGAAATGCTCCTCGACGATGTTGTCGACCGTGATGAAACCGGGCAGCCCGCCGGGCGAAATCACTTCCAGGCGGTCGCGGTACATGCGCACTTCGATACGCCGCCCGCGCAGCCGGTAATCCCGGTGACAGACCGCGTTCACGATCGCCTCGCGCACGGCGAAGGAGGGGTACTCGTAGGTTTCCTCGCGCTCCAGCCCGCGCACCACGGCGCTGACCGCCATCTCGCTCCAGGTCAGTTCCCAGATATTCTCGATCAGGCGGGCCAACGGGCCGGTGATCTCCTCGCGCCGGGCGTACCCGGCCATGCCATCTTCGCCGCGTGGTTCCGTGCCCACGAACTTCACGAAGACCACGCCGCTCTGGGGCAGCCATTGTTGCGGGTACTTGCTGAACAGCAGGACTCCGGCGACGGTCGGCTGGCCGCCATCGGTCAGCGCGCCAATGTCGCGCAGCAGTTCCTTGCGGTCGCCCGTGAACACGCGACGCAGGCGTTCCTCGCGCTTGGCGAAATACTCATCCAGGATTTCCCGATCGAAGTCCTCGTAGGTCGCGCCGGGCACGGCTTCCGCCTCAAAATCGCCCGTGCTCTTGGTGCTGGCCAACCGGCGGATTTCATCCCCGCCCAGGGGACGGTTCTCCGCGCCAGAGCGAACCAGCACGCGCCCGTCCTCCAGGGCGTGCAGTTCCAGGCTGCGCGGCACGCGGATCGCCACCACGGACCCGCCCTCGGCTTCGAACTGCTCCCAGTTGCCGAGCACCACCGGGGGACGGCACATCGTCTCCGCCTGGCGCAGGATGCCCTCGAGATCTTCGCTGTAGCCCTGGCCGACGCAGTTGCCCGCCTCGTCCAGTCCGACGACGATCATCCCGCCATCCGTGTTGGCGAAAGCCACCAGGGCCTCGGCCAGGCCGTCGGGCGTCGGCTCCGCGAGGAACTCCAGCCGGCTGTTTGGACCACTTTGCAGTAGGGTTGAATCTAACATGGCTGTCAGTGTAGTCGGCTTCCCTTCCACGCGCCAGCGAAACACCTGCCGGCTGGGCCAACAGACGTCGATGCGATCGAGTCAGGGCCTAGGCTTCATCCTCATCCAGACCCGGATCGTCACCGTCATCCCAATCCAGTTCCTCGGCATCCGCCATGAATCCGGAGTCAGCCCGAGCCAGATCAGAAACCAGATCATCCTCGGTTACGCCATTGCCGTCCGCCGTCTGGGCGCGCTGCTCGTCCAGGATCGCAATCGAAGCGACCGTGTCCCCCGAGGCCAGATGCATGAGTTGGACACCCTGCGTGCTGCGCCCGGTCTGGCGAATGCTGTCGATCGAGGTGCGCAGGGTCTTGCCCTGGACGGTGAGCAGGGTGATATCGTCAGCCGGGTTGATGACGCGGGCATCGACGATAGGCCCGGTCTTGTCGTTCCGGGCCAGCGTCCGTACGCCAAGCCCGTAACGGCTTTGCCGGTTGTAGTAGTCCACCGGCGTGCGCTTGCCGAACGCATTCTGAGTCACGATCAGCAGGTCCGACTCGGGCGAGGCCACCACGTCCATGCCCGCGACCACATCGCCCGGATGCAACCGGATGCCATTGACTCCCGCCGCCGGGCGGCCCATCACGCGGACATCCTGCTCGTGGAAGCGGATCGACATCCCGTCCGCGGTGACCAGCAGGATATCCTGCTGGCCCGTTGTGCGCCGGACCCAACCCAGCGTGTCACCCTCGCTGAGCGAGATCGCGATCAGGCCGTTGGAACGCACCGAGCTGAACTCGCGCAGGTGGACGCGCTTCACCCGGCCCTGGCGGGTCGCCATGATGAAGTAGCCTTCTTCGTCGAAGTTGGGCACGGCCGCCATTGCCGTGATCCGCTCGTCCGGCTCCAGGCTGAGGATCGCCTGGATGAGGACGCCCCGCCCGGCGCGCGCGCCGTCGGGAATCTCATACGCCCGCTCGGAATACACCTTGCCGCGATCGGAGAAGAACAGAATATGATCCAGGCTGCCAGCCGCGAAAAGGTGTTCGAGGACATCCTCATCGCGCGTTTCCATGCCGGACGCGCCCTTGCCGCCGCGTATCTGGCGGCGGTACGCCGCCGATGGCACGCGCTTGATGTACCCGGCATGGGTGCAGGTCACCAGCACCTCTTCGTCCGCGATCAGGTCGGATTCCTCGAAAGCCGTCCCCACCCCGTGGATGATTTTGGTACGGCGAGCGTCGCCGTATTTCTGGGCCATGTCGAGCAAGTCCTGCTTGATCAGGGCGAGCACCTTGTGCGGGCTGCGCAGCAGGTCTTCCAGATACGCGATCCGGTCACGAATCTGTTTGTACTCGTCCTCGATCTTCTGGCGCTCCAACGCCGCCAGCCGGCGGAGTTGCATCTCCAGGATGGCGCGCGCCTGGACTTCGGTCAGGCCAAAGCGCGTCTGCAAGGCCTGCGAAGCGTCTTCGGCGTCATCCGCCTTACGGATGGTCGCGATGATGTCATCCAGCGAGGCCAGCGCCTTGAGCAGTCCCTCCAGGATGTGCCCGCGCTCGCGCGCCCGCGCCAACTCGAACTCCGATCGGCGGCGGATCACTTCCTGGCGATGCTCGATATAGATTTGCAGGGCGCGGCGCAGGTTGATGAAACGCGGCGCGCCATCGACCAGCGCCAACATCTGGACGCCAAACGTGCTTTGCAGCGCCGTGTACTTGTACAGGCGGTTGAGGACCTTGCGCGGCTGGGCGCTGCGCCGCAACTCCATCACGATTCGCATCCCACGCCGGTCTGATTCGTCGCGCAGGTCGGTGATCATGTCCAGCCGGCCGGCGCGGGCCATCTCGGCGATCCGCTGGATCAGCGTTGTTTTGTTGATCTGGTAGGGAATCTCAGTGACCACGATCCGGTAGCGGCCGCCACGCATTTCCTCGATCTGGGCCGTAGCACGCATGATGATTCGCCCGCGTCCGGTGGCGTACGCCTGGTGCAGTTCCTCACCGGCCATGATCTGCGCCCCGGTCGGGAAGTCCGGACCGGGGATAAACTGCAACAACTCCTCGACACTGATGTCTTCCACCCGATCGAAGTGATCGATGACATACACGCAGGCGTCGACGACCTCACGCAGATTGTGCGGGGGGATGTTGGTCGCCATCCCGACCGCGATGCCACTCGTCCCGTTGAGCAGCAGGTTCGGCAGACGGGCCGGCAGCACGACCGGCTCCTGAAGCGTCCCGTCGAAATTGTCGGTGAAATCGACGGTGTCCATGTTGATGTCTTGCAGGATCTCGCCGGCGATGCGGGCCATCCGCGCCTCGGTATAGCGCATGGCCGCCGGGCTGTCCCCGTCGATGCTGCCAAAGTTGCCCTGGCCGTCCACCAGGGGATAGCGCATGGAAAAGTCCTGGGCCATGCGCGCCATCGCGTCATAGACCGCGACATCGCCGTGCGGATGGAACTTGCCCAGCACATCGCCCACGATACGGGCGCTCTTGCGGTACTGAGACCCCACACCAAGGCCCATCTCATTCATCGCGTACAGGATGCGCCGGTGGACGGGCTTCAGCCCATCCCGCGCGTCAGGCAGGGCGCGGGCCACGATCACGCTCATGGCGTAATCCAGGTAGCTGCCGCGCATCTCCTCGTTGATGTTGACCAGCCGAACGGTGCCAATATCCATCCGCGAATAGTCGTCGTTATGTTCCATAGAATCCAGCCGTCACCAGCCCACAGACGTGTCAAAGGCCCGGCAAAACTCCGGGCGTGCCAAAACTCGATTATACCTCAGGGCTGGGGTTCGGGCCAGTTTTACGCCATACAACGCAAGCCACGCTGGCTGTGCAGCCATAGCTCGCACACGCCACATCTGCTGGTCAACAGGCAGAGAAGCACCATATCTTTGGCTTCCAGAACAGACGTCTCAATCCTGGCGGGGAGCCACCCCCGGCGCTACAATCGCCCGCATGAATGTTCTCAGGTCTTGCATCCGGACAGGTCTGATTCTGGCCCTGATCGGGTTGAGCGCGGCCCTTATCCGCGCCCAGCCCGCCGCCCGGTCGGCGGTCACCCTCTGGGCTCCGGCCCTGACCGCGGACCAGGCGGCCTGGATCGAGGCGCTGGCTGCCGACCTGCGGACTCGCCTTCCCGGCTCCGCCGTCGAGATCAGCGCCAGCCCGACCATGCCGGATATCACTCCCCTGTTCATTCATGTCACTTCGTGCCAGCATGTCACTTCGTGCCAGCATATCACTTCGTGCCAGAAACAGGACTGCGCCCTTCGGCTGGCGTTCTCGCCGCGGCTGCCTGCCGGCAGCGCCCTGCTCTCCAGCGATCTAGAACAGACCATCCTCGCCAGCGCCCCGCTGATGGTCGACATCAACATCACCGCCCCGGCCCCACAGCGCGAGGCGGTAGCCGCGATCGGCGCGGCGCTGGCCGGTTACGCGACCGGGGACTGCGCGAGTGCCCTGCCCGCTTTCGAGGCAGCCCGCTCGGACCGGCCCGCGCCGGTGCTGGCGTTGTATCATGCCCTTTGCCTGCGCCAGCTTCATGACCACCCCGCCGCGCTGGACATCCTGACCGGGGAGGCGCGCCTCGACCTGGCGAGGGACGGCGCGCCCCAGGCTCTGCGCCGCCTGTGGGAAGCCTACCTGGCCGACTCCCTGTCCCAGGCGTTCGCCTTCGACCGGGCCATCGCCTGGGACAGCCGGGCCATTGCCCGGACAGCCGCCCTGTTGGCCGGCGATCCGTTGGGTGACCGACTGCGAGCGGAGCTGACGCTCCTACGCGGCCGCCACCGCCTGTATCTGTACGAATGGAACGCCGCCCTGGCCGACTTCGACGCGGCCCTGGCCTTGCCGGGCGTCCCGCCGCGCGCCTATTACGATCGCGGGCTGCTGTACTATACTCAGAACGAACGCACGGCGGCCCGCGCCGATCTGGCCCGCTACCTGACCCTGGAAACCGACCGGGGCTCACGCCTGATCCCGCTGGCCCGGGCCATGCTGGACGAGCTGGATCGCCTGCTCTCCACACCGGCCGCGCCCTAAGCGCAACCTTCGGTTGCGCCGAGGCCAGGAGACCGAGAGATCCGAGGCCAGAAAAAGCGGCAGCATACAGTCGGCTGTTCGATTTCCTGTCTTTACCAAAAACTAATAACCAATGACCATTCACTTTCTTTTCAACCGCTTTCCAATGCACGCAGTCGCGGCCCTGCTGACCGTAACCCTCCTATGTCCGATCGGGCCGGCGGCGGCCCAGGCACAGCCGCCTGTAGAGCCGCCTCTGATCGTGATCAATGTGCCGGGAAATCTGGGCGAAGTGTTTGCCGTCCGCATCCAGGTCCTGCTGGATCAGCACCTCCCCGGCCAGACCGTCCGCCAGCGCCAGGCCCCGATCGACTCGGCGGAAAGCGCCCGGCGCACCGGGCAATTGGACGGGGCGGCCCTGATCGTGTGGGCCGCCGGAGACACGCCCGACCTCTTGCACACCACCACCGCGATCCAGCCGGCCGCCGCCCCCCTTCCGCTGACCGCCGATTTGCCGCTGACCCTGGACGAGACCCGGTTGCGCCGGGTGCTGCCGCTGCTGATCGTTGGACAGGCCGCGATGCTCACGAACCAGACCGAAGCGGCCCGCGCCACCCTGACCACCGCCCAGACTCTCGCGCCGCGCGACTGGCCGGGTCGGGCCGAAATCCTGTACTACCGTGGCCAGAGCCAGACCAGCCAGATCGCCGCGCTGGAGGATTTCCAGGCCGCCTTCGACCTCCAGCCGCGCTGGCCGTATGCGCACGCCCTGGCCTGGGCGTACTTCAACCTGAACGAGCCGCGCCTGGCCCTGGAAGCCATTCAGCAGGCCATCACCCTTGCTCCCGATCTGCCCGCCTTGCACCTGGACAGCGCCTATTTCCTGGAACAAGCCGGCGACCTGGAGACAGCCATCGACGCCTACACCGCCGCCCAGGCGCTCAGTCCGGCCGATCCCGCGATCTACTGGCGCCGGGGCAAAGCCTATCTCTCGGCGGGCGATCCAGACTTGGCCCAGGCTGATTTCGACCGGCTGGTCGCCCTCACCCCGGACGACCCGGCCGCTTATCTCGCCCGGACCAATGCTGCCTTCGCCCGGCAGGATTACCCGGCCGTGCTGGATGACATCGCCACCGCCCTGGCCCTGGAACCGGCCGATCCGACCCCGTACCTGTTCGCGCGCGGATTGGCCTATCTCTACCTCGGCGATCACGCCGCCGCAGTCGAAACCCTGGAAGACTACACCGCCCGCCAGCCCGGCGATCCCTCCGGCTGGATCAACCTGGGCCAGGCCTACGAAGGCGCGGGCAACACCGTCGCGGCATTCCACGCCTTCGAAACCGCCCTGGGCATCGATCCGGACGCGACCTACCTGCACGCGGCTCTGGCTCGCCTGTACTACACCACCGCGCTCACGCTCTCCGAGCCGGCCCGGACGCACTATTTGGCTCAGACAACCGACACCGCGACACGGGCCATCGAGGCCAACCGTCAGGACACGGGCTCCTATCTTTACCGCGCCCTGGCCGCACTGGAGCAAGGCCACCTGGAAGCCGCCCTGGAAGACCTCAACACCGCCCTGACGATCGACCCGGCCTTTGAATCGGCCACCTACAACCGGGCCATCGTCTACACCCGGCTGTCCGATCTGGCCCTCGACGCGGGCGAGCGCGACTCCCTGCTGCGCGCCGCCTCGGCCGACTACGACACGCTGCTCCGCGCCAATTTCGACCAATACACCTACCTGTTGATCTACCAGGGCTATCTTCTGGCCGAACTGGGCGAGTACCGCGACGCGATCGATCACTTCGTGACCTACCGCGAACTGTTCCCAGACGCAGTCTATGACCAGACCTGGGCACTGTACGAGGGCCGGTCCGCGCTGGGCTTGCGCCGCTTCGAGGAGGCGCTCAACGCCTACACCGCCGCGCGGGAAGGGCCAACCCGGATTTACGCCTGCGAGGCCAACCTGCAAAGCGGCCTGCTGCTGGGGTCGCGCTTCGAAAACCCATTGGAAGCCGCCAGCCGCCTCCAGACCTATCTGGACGATAACTGTACCGGCAACCCGCTCCTGCGCGTCACGGTCGGCGCCCTGGCGGGGGCCTGGGCCGAAGCGGAACCTTGAATCCCCACCGGATCGGGAGCTTGAGGATGGATTTGTTTTTCCTGGCTGGGAGTCTGTAGGCTGGAGCCTGTATGAAATCACGCACTCTATTCCTGTCGATCGTCCTGAGCCTTGTCCTGGTGATCGTCCTGAGCCTGGGCGGGCTGCTGGCCTTCAACCTGCGCCGCATGCTGCCGGAGCACGACGGTTTGGTCTACCTGCCCAACCTGGACGCGCCGGTCGAGATCGTTCGCGATGAGACGGGCATCCCGCACATCTATGCCAGCAGCGCGCACGACCTGTTCTACGCGCAGGGTTACGTCCACGCCCAGGATCGCTGGTGGCAGATGGAATTCGAGCGCCACACCGCCACGGGCCGGATCGGCGAGTTGACCGGATTCAATCCGAGCGTGGTCGGCAACGACCTGTTCATCCGCACGGTCGGTTGGAATCGCGCCAGCGAGGCTGACCTGGAGGTCGTCGGCGACGAGACCCAGGCCGCGCTGGACGCCTATTCCGCCGGAGTCAACGCTTACCTGGCCAACAAGAACGGCGGCGCGCTGGCCCTGGAATACAGCCTGCTAGGGGTGTCTGGGATCAAGATCGAGGTCGAGCCGTGGGCGCCACTGGACAGCCTGGCCTGGGTCAAAGTCATGGCCTGGGGCCAGAGCGGCAACTGGGGCGCGGAGTTGGCTCGAATGGAACTGGCCGAGCAGTTGGGCCAGGACTTCGTCAACCTGTATTCGCCGCTGTACCCCTACGATCAGCGGCCCACCATCCTCACCACAGACGACTTGCCGATTGGTCAGGAATCCGCCGCAGCCCTGACGGGCGAGCCGCAGACCGTCGCCGCCCTGCCGGTGGATTATCAAACCCTGGACGTGCCGACCGGACTGGCGGGCGGCGTTTCGACGGATTTCGCGCCGATCCTCGGCGCGGGCGTGGGTAGCAATAGCTGGGTCGTCGCCGGCCAGAACACAGCGTCCGGCAGCCCGCTGCTGGCCAACGACCCGCACCTGGGCATCCAGATGCCCTCGATCTGGTACGAAGTCGGGCTGCACTGCCGCCCGATCAGCGCGGCCTGCCCGTATGACGTGGTTGGCTTTAGCCTGCCCGGCCTGCCCACCATCCTGATCGGCCACAACGCGCGCATCGGCTGGGGCCTGACCAACGCGATGGGCGATACGCAGGACCTCTACATCCTGCGCATCAACCCGGATAACCTGTACCAGTACGAATACAACGGCGAATGGCGCGACATGCAGGTCGTCACGGAGACGATCCGCTTCGGCAGCGCTTACGCCGGGGCCGAGGACGATCCCGCGACCGAAGCCTGCGAAGGCATCCACGGCCTGCCCGTCAACGAAAACGGCGAGTTGGTGGTCGAAGTCCGGCTAACTCACTTTGGGCCAATCGTCACCGACAACCAGATCGAGGATTGCGCGTTCGTCCCCCGCGCCGACTCCGGGCACGCCCTGGCCCTGCGCTGGACGGCCCTGGAGCCGAACGACCTGCTGGCCGCCACGCTTGGCATGAACCGCGCCGCGAACTGGGAAGAATTCCGCGCCGCCCTGAGCCACTTCGAGTGGCCCTCGATCAATTTCGTCTACGCCGACGTGGACGGCAACATTGGCTACCAGCTTCCGTTCCACGTCCCCGTGCGCGCGTCCGGCCATGATGGTCGGATGCCCGTCCCCGGCTGGACGGACGAATACGAGTGGCGCGGCTATATCCCCGACGAACTGCTGCCGCGCATCCTCAACCCGCAGCGCGGCTGGATCGTGACGGCCAATCACGCCGTCGCGCCGGAGGCGTACTACGAACAGCTTGCAGCCGAACTGGCCGGTCAGTTTGGTGCGGACGCCAGTTACATCCTGACCACGGACTACGATTTTGGCTACCGAGGCCAGCGCGCGATCGATCTGGTCAGCGCGCTGCAAGCCCACACCGTCGCGACCATGGCCGAAATCCAGGCCGACAGCCACAGCCTGCACGCCGAAGAACTCCAGCCCTACCTGGGCGGTCTGGCCCCGGAGGACAAGACGCTTCAGACCGCGATCGATTTCCTGCTCGGCTGGGACCTTCAGACCGACATGGACAGCCCACGGGCGGCGCTGTTCGAGGTCTTCTGGGCGAAGCTGGCCGAGAACCTGTGGGCCGATGACCTGGGCTTTCTCCCCAATGGCGGCGGCCACCTGGCCTGGGCCACTCAGAGCCTCCTTGATCTGCCCAATCACGCCGTGTGGGATAACCAGGCCACGCCCGAAGTCGAGAAACGCGACGATATCCTGCTGGACTCCCTCCAGGATGCGGTCGACTTCCTGACCAGCCAGCAGGGCTCCGACTGGAACGCCTGGCGCTGGGGTGCGCTGCACACCGCGACCTTCGTCAGCCCGCCACTGGGTCAGAGCGGAATCAGCCTGGTCGAGTCGCTGGTCAACGCCGGGCCGGTGCCCGTCAGCGGCAGTTGGGATACGCTCAACCGCACGAACTGGAACACCGACGCCCCCTTCGCCGTGCGGGGCAGCATCTCGTCCATGCGCATGATCCTTGACTTCAGCGACCTGGGTGCCAGCCGAACCATCCACACCACCGGCCAGAGCGGCCATCCGTTCAGCGCCCACTACCGCGATATGGTCGATCCCTGGCGGCTGATGGGCAGCCAGGCGATGCGCTTCAGTGCGGAGAGCGTCGAAGCCGGCGCGCAAGCTCGCCTGGAGTTGCGTCCGTCACCGCTCGACCGGGCTTCGGGCCAAACCGAGCAGGGTGATTCGACGCCCTGAAACAAACACGGCTGGCATCCTGGTGAGGATGCCAGCCGTGCGGTTTTGTATCGGCGACGGATACTACAGGCCGATATCGATCCGGCCCAGGGCGATCAGGATCAGCGTGCCGATCACAGAGGTCGCCAGGAACAGCATAATCGAGAGCAGCATGCGTTCCACGGCGTTCATCCCCAGGATGCGCCGCTCCTCCACTTCCGCTTCTGGAACAGCCACGTCGGCTTCCAGTTCTGCCCCAAAGAGATCGTCGTCATTCTCCAACGCGCTTTCGCGCAGGCGGTCTAACATCGACATCGCGTTTCCTCCGCCAGACTCAAAAAACCACCTGTGATCGCCACCAGCATATAGCGTTCGCCCGTCCGTGTCAATTGCCACCAGGGAAGGCCGGATCGGCCACGCTGCGCCGCCACACCCCGTCCACCAGCCGGAAAGTGATCGGGCCTTCGCTCCCGTCGGGGTAGCGCACCACCACCCAGGCGCGGCTCTCGCCATCGCTGCCCGGCCCCACCACCACCCGGATCACGGTCAGCACGGGCACGTTGGCGGCCTGCGGATCGCTGACCAGGGCCAGGGCTTCGTCGACCGCCTGGTCGTCATAGAGACCCAACAATCCAGCCTGGTCGCCCTGTCCCAGCAGGAACGGTTCCAGGGCCAGCCGCCACTGGAAGAACTCCCGCCATTCGACCTGGAGCTGATCCAGCGGAATCTCGAACGCCGTTGCCAGCATGCCGATGGTCGAGTCCGGCTGCACCACGCGGGCCAGCATGCCCACCGCCTGGTCGCCATAGGCCCGCGCCAGGCTCTCCACAAAGCTGGAGCCCAGCGCCCCGCCATCGCCCAGGAAACGCCCGGCCAGCCAATCCTCCAGTGCGCCCACCACGAAAGCCGCGTCGGTCGTTGGCTGGGGTTGCAGCCCGCCGAGGGCCTGGCGCACCAATCGCGCGGCCAGAAGCCGGCCCACCTGTCCGGCCAGCTCCGGCGCCAATGGCACGTCGACCCTGGCCCGGTCGGTCAGGGGAGAGGCGATCAGCAGCTCGTCCGGCACGTCCGGCGACCAGGAAACTCCAACCGCCGCTTGCGGCACGATACGCACCGTCAGCGCCGGCAGCGGCGTGGCACAGGCCAGCCAGCGGCAGCCCTCGCCCCAGACCAGGTCGAGCGAGGGTTTGAGCGCCTCGGCCAGGGGCCGGTCCAGTTCGGCGAAGATCAGGCTGAGATTATTGCCTTCCACGGCCGTTTCCTCGCCCCAGAAGGTAATATCCGCCGGGACGTGCCGCCAGCCATCGGCATAGCGCCAGTAAAACCACAGGCGTTGGTAACGTTCTCCATTGACGACTTCCTCGACCAGGGCACGCGCCCGGTTCTCGTCGATCGTCAGGTCCAGCACCCGGCCGGTCAGATCGATATCCTGCTCCAGCTTGAGCTGCTGGTAGGTCCAGTACAGGTTGGTCTGGCCCAGCAGCCAGCTTTCGCTCTCGCTGCGCTGGATGTTCAGGTACGCGGCGATATCGCCAATCCGCAGAGCAGTCGCCTCCGCCGCGACCGTGTCCCGAAGCTGGCGCTCGATGGTGCTGTCCACCGTCCACAGCCGCCACAGCACCAGCCCCACCACCCCGACGATCAGGCCCGCCACCAGGAATACCGCCAGCAAGGCCCGGCGGCGGTTGGCCCGGCGCTGCATCCGGTCGCGCGGATGCTCGCCCAGATCGTGATAGGCCTCGCGCTCGGATTCGATCTCCCAATCCAGCTTCACGCCCATGCTAAGCCAACCCATCCTCGCGGAGACTGACGTCCCCGGCTAACAGGCGGTGCACGATCCCCTGGGAGTCACGCACCAGAAGCGCCCCCTGTTCGTCGATATCCAGCGCGATCCCCGCGAGGGTCTGCTCACCCTGGCACGCGATCACCGGACGGCCCAGCAACCGGGCGCGGGATCGCCACGCCGCCAGGAGCGCCGGATCGCTCGCCCGCGGCAGCCAGCCATCCAGGCGAGCCAGCAGATCGCGCAGCAATGGCCCGCGATCGGGAGCCTGCCCCAACGCTTCTTCGAGTGTAATCGCGCCTAATGCCCGCGTCTGGGCTTCAGTCAAGGCCGAGCGCCGGACGTTGACCCCGATCCCCAGCACCACACCCGCCAGACGATCCCCCTGCCAGACCGCCTCGGCCAGCATGCCGGACACTTTGCGGCCGTCGATCTGGACGTCGTTCGGCCATTTGATCCGCGCGGCTAGGCCCAGCCCTTCCAGACATTCGGCCAGCGCCACTGCGCCCAGCAGCGGCACCCGGCCCAGCATCTCCGACGGCAGCACCGGACGCACGATCACCGAAAGCAGGAGCGACGATCCGGGGGCGGCCAGCCAGGTCCGGCCTAAGCGGCCCCGCCCGGCGGTCTGCTCCTCGGCCAGGACGATCGCCCCGTCCGGCGCGCCTTCGAGCGCCCAGGCGGACGCCTCGCTATTGGTGCTGCCCGTCTGAGGGTAGTAACGGCAGGGCCGATCCAGGCCCGCCAGCCAATCCGGAAGATCGCGCGGTCGGTCCATCATCGCCTCGTTTCTGATCCGCGATTCTAGCGCCCCGCCGGGGGCACGGTCAACCGCCGTTCGGATGACGATTAGGCAATCGTCCGGCTCTTGAGTACAATCAGACGGGTGAGGTAATCTTTGAACCGGACATTATCGCATGGATCGCTTGTGGACGCCCTGGCGTATGACCTATTTGCGTGGTGATGCTCCCCGCCCGACCGGCTGCATTTTCTGCCACAAAATTGAAGCCGACGACGAAACCGAGCTGGTGGTCTACCGTTCGAGTCACGTTTACGCCACGCTCAACCTTTTCCCGTACAACAACGGCCACTTGCTGATTGTGCCGTACGCTCACGTCGGTGACCTGACCGAGCTTGCCCCGGACGCGCTGACCGACCTGATGCAGACCGCCCAGCAGGCGGTCACAGCCTTGCGGGCGATCTACCATCCCCAGGCCTTCAACATGGGCCTCAATCTCGGCCCGGCGGCCGGGGCAGGCATCGCCGAGCATCTGCACATGCACATCGTGCCGCGCTGGGAAGGCGACAACAACTACATGACGGTGATCGCCCAGACCCGGATCATCCCCGATCTGCTGGCGGATACCTACCACAAGCTGCGCGAGGCCTGGCCCGCGCGCTGTCCCTGATTCATCCTGCTGGAAAGGGCGCAAGCCATGACCCAACGCTTTGATCTGGAATTGACCCCGGAAGAACGGGATGCCTTGAACGCCCTCGCGGCATCCGCCAGCCAGACCCGCGCCCGCCGTGCCCGAATCGTGCTCATGAGCGCCCAGCGCACCCCCCAGGTTACCATCGCCAGCGAGACCGGCCTTTCCGAGCGCCAGGTACGGCGCTGGCAGCGGGCCTTCCAGCGCCGGCGCATGGCGATCTTCGAGCCGGCCGCCGGCCGTTCGACGCGCGCGCCACGCAAAGCCAGGGCCGGAGCGGCCGTTGCCGCCCCACAGTCGGAAACACCCGCGCCACGGCCCGGCATCGACATCCCACGCCGGGCGCTAACCCTCGCCGACAAACCGGGAACACGCCCGGACGATCCGATGAGCGAGGCGGGGCGCAAAATCCTGGCCTTCCAGTTCGAACGGATGCTGCTCCATGAGCCAGGCAGCCGCCTGGGCGAAGATATCGAAGCCGTGCACGACATGCGGGTCACCACTCGCCGCCTGCGCAGCGCCTTCCGCATCTTCGAGCCGTATTACCGCCGCAAGGCGCTCCGCCCCCTGCTGCGCAATCTGCGCAAGACCGCCCGCTGCCTTGGCCGGGTGCGCGATCTGGACGTCTTCATCTTCAAATCGGAGCAGTACCAGGCCGGGTTGCCAGATCAAACCGGGCTGGCCCCCCTCCTGGAATTCTGCCGGGCCGACCGGGAGGCCGCCCGCGCCGACCTGATCGCCCACCTGGACAGCCCGGCCTTCACCCGGTTCGTGGAAGAATTCGATCGGTTCGTCTCCACCCCCAATCGCGGCGTCGAACCGATCAGAGCGGACACGCCGGTCGCCTTCCAGGTACGGCACGTCGTCCCCCGCTTGATCTACACCGCCTACGAGAACGTGCGGGCCTACGAAACGGCCTTCGACCAGGCCGATGTGTTGACCCTCCACGCGCTGCGGATCGAGGGCAAGCGGCTGCGTTATGCGCTGGAGTTCTTCGAGGAAGTGTTGGGCGGGGAGATAAAAGCGGTCATCCAGGCGACCAAACGGCTTCAGGATCATCTCGGTGACCTAAACGACACGGAAGTCGCCGGGCGCTATCTACGCGAGTTCATGGCGCGCTTCGAGCAGGCTCAGGCGACCCTGCCTTTCGGCGAACGGGCCAACGTCGAGCCGGTCGTGCAATACCTGGCTCACCAATATGCCGAAAAGCACCGCCTGCTGACGACCTTCCCGGAAACCTGGGCCGCCTTCAACGCGCCGGAGATCAAGCGCGGGCTGGCGCTGGCCGTCGCCGCGCTGTAGCGATCCGGCCCACCAGCCAGTCGAACCCGGCCGCGGCCAGGGCCGCCTGCACCGGGTAGAGCGGCATGCTATAGCGCTGCCAGGCCAGCGGAATCGTGAGCAGGATCACGGCCGCGTTGAGCACCCCCCACAGGCCCACGGCCCAGCCAAGCGCCTGCCCGCGCCGGAGCGCGCCCAGCAGCGGCACTATTCCGATCAGGCTCAGGCCCAGCAATCCGAGTCCGAGCAGCGTCGTCAGCCCGTTGGTCCCGACCTGGACCCCGGCCCACAGCGAGGTGCGGTACAAATCAATCTGGGCCGCCAGCGCCGGGTATTCGCTCCACCAGGGCGCTTCGAAGTAGACCGGCGGGGCGACGCTCAACTCGCGCAGCATCCCGCCCAGGCGCGCGCCGAAATCGGGGTAGACGCTCCCCGGAAAGGCAGCCACCTGATCATTGACCAATCCCTGGCGCAGGGTCAGCACCTCGCTCACCCGGGCCAGCGGATCGCTCCACCAGGCGGGATTGAGCGCCAGGAATACGCCCAGGGCCATGATCCCGCTGGCGAGCAAGACCGCCAGGGCCAGTCCCGCCCGGCGCGGTTGGGCGCGCATCCCAAACAGGCTGATCCCCAACCCGCCGTAAGCGGCGGCAGCCACGGCCGCGCCGCTGTGCTTGCTGGCCACCAGCAAACCGGTCGCCAGTCCCAATCCGAGCGCGCCGCCCCACACCGCCCGCCGGGAAACAACCGGTCGTGTCAGGCGCTGCCCCCACGCCGCCGCAATCAGGATCACCAGCACGGAAAAGAATAGCAGCGCGCCTTCCATATAGGCCCGCCGCCCGTGGATCAGCACGACCGGGTGCAGGGCCAGGATCAGGCTGGCGGCATAAGCCGCCCGCCGCCCGCGCCACAACCAGCCCAGACCGAAGATTGCCGGGATACTCAGCGCCGCCAGGATCGACGATGACCAGCGCGCCGCGAGCAGCAGCCCGTCGGAAGGCATGTGCCCATCGGTCACGTTCCAGTCCCAGTCCGCGCCCCACAGCCATTGATCGTTGAGATCGTCGATCTCGTACCCGGCCAGGCGGGCCGCCAGCCCGATGAGATACTTGGGCAGCGTGCCATTCAACAGGCGGAGGTGCTGCTCGGTTGCGTCGGGTGGCTCCGCCTGATAGAGCAGGCGCGCCCCATCCCCCCGGAGGATGTAGTAAGTGTCCCGGCTCATCATGATCTGGGTCGACTCGTCGCCATGAAACGGTACCAGATTCGTCCCGGCCAGCACAACCACCATCAGGGCGGCTACCCATAGGATATCCGCCCCGATTCTGGCCTCGCGCCGGGAAAACCAACCCTGAAGCCGCTTGATCACGTGATCGTCACCAGCGTTTTGTTCTGCTCGACATTTTCCCCCGCCCTGACGTGCACGGCATGCACCTTGCCCGCGCGAGGGGCTTTCAGCTCGTTCTGCATCTTCATCGATTCGAGGATGACCAGCGTCTCCCCGGCGTCGACGTCCTGCCCGATCCCAACCGGCACTTCGACGATCAAGCCGGGCATCGGGGCGCGGATCGCGATCTCGCCCCCAGCCGGCACGAACAGGGCGCTGGACTGGGCCAGGCGCTGCTCGCGCTCGTCCATCACCTTGACGTTGTACAGCGCACCCCACAGCAGGACGTCGTACTGGCCTTCCGCCTCGCGCACCAGCCCTTCGTAGGACCGGTTGTTGACCAGCAGCGAGTAGAACGCCTTCTCATCCAGGGACAGGAAATCGACTTCGTGTTCGTGACCGTCGACCAGCAACTTGCCGTTCGGGCGAATCTCGATGGTGTAGGTCTGGTCGTTGACCGTGGCCAGGTATTTCATGCTTGGCTCCTTGCCCGCTAACGGTGCAGCCGCTCCCAGCGTCCAACCCATTTCCAGTTGGAGGTATCGCGCTCGTTGGGCTGGACGATCTGGGCCGCCTGCTGGCGCTGGCGGTGCGCGACCAGGGTCGCCATGATGGCCGCCACCTCAGGATGAAAATCGTCGGTGTCGCGTTCCAGTTCGAAGCGCTGCTCGACGAAGGACGTGTCGAAGCTGCCGGCCAGGAAACGGTGGCTGTCCAGCAAGGTCTGGTGGAAGGGAATATTGGTATTGACGCCCATGATCCGGAATTCACTCAGGGCGCGCCGCATGCGCAGCAGGGCTTCGCCGCGCGACTCGCCCCAACAGATCAGCTTGGCCAGCATGCTGTCGTAGTAGGGCGTGATCTCGTACCCGTCGTACACGCCGCTGTCCACCCGGATACCCGGCCCGGTCGGCGCGACGATGGTCGAGATCCGCCCCACCGAGGGCATGAACTGGTTGTACGGGTCCTCGGCGTTGATCCGGCACTCGACCGCCCAGCCCTTCATCGTCAGCGAGTCCTGAGTCGGCCCCATGCGCCGCCCGCGCGCGATGCGAATCTGCTCCTTCACCAGGTCGATGCCGGTCACCATTTCGGTCACGGCGTGCTCGACCTGGATGCGGGTGTTCATCTCCAGGAAGTAGAAGTTCCGGTCGCGGTCGGCCAGGAACTCGACCGTGCCCGCGTTGAGGTAATCCACCGCCTGGGCGGCGCGCACGGCCGTTTCGCCCATACGCTGGCGCATGTCGCCTTCCAGGAACATGCTGGGACATTCTTCGAGCAGCTTTTGATGGCGGCGCTGGATCGAGCACTCGCGCTCGCCGAGGTGGATCGTGTTGCCATGCGCGTCGGCCAGCACCTGGATTTCGATGTGGTGCGCGCCTTCGATCAGCTTTTCGAGGTAGACGGTGCCGTCCCCGAAGGCGGCTTCCGCCTCCCGCCGGGCCGCGACCAGCGCGCCGGGCAGGTCTTCCAGCCGGTGAACAATCCGGATGCCTTTGCCGCCTCCGCCCGCCGCCGCCTTGACCATCAGCGGGAAGCCGACTTCCTGCCCGGCGACGGCCAACATCTCGTCGTCGCGCAAACCCGGCCGGGTGCCGGGGATGAGCGGCACGCCCGCCTTGCGCATCGTCTCGCGCGCGGCCAGCTTGTCGCCCATCATGCCGATACTGTGCGGGCGCGGGCCGATGAAGATCAGCCCCTCGTCCAGGCAAGCCTGGGCGAAATCGGCGCGCTCCGCCAGGAAGCCGTAACCGGGATGGACGGCGTCCGCGCCAGCCCGTTTGGCGACTTCCAGCACCTTGTCGATCACCAGGTAGCTCTCGGAGGGACGCGGCCCGCCGATCAGGTAGGCTTCGTCCGCCTGGCGAACATGCAGGGCTGTACGATCGACTTCGGAGTAAATCGCCACCGTCTCGATGCCAAGCTCGCGGCAGGCCTGGATGATCCGCACCGCGATCTCGCCCCGGTTGGCGATCAGAATCTTCTTGATAAGTGTTGTTTCAACCATGATCCCATTCCGCAATTCACTGGACAGGCACAGCTCTTATCGCCTTCGCTACAGCGGGATATTGCCGTGTTTCTTGGGCGGATTCGAATCCCGCTTGTTGCGCAGCATTTCCAGGGCGTTGATCAGGCGCGGCCGCGTGTCGCGCGGCTCGATGATGTCGTCGATGTAGCCCCGCGACGCCGCCACGTACGGATTGGCGAAGCGCTCCCGGTATTCCGCCACGAGTTTGGCCCGCAGCGAGTCGGCGTCCTCCGCCTTATCCAGCTCGCGCTTGAAGACGATGTTCACCGCCCCTTCCGGCCCCATCACGGCGAATTCCGCCGTCGGCCAGGCCAGGTTGAGGTCGGCCCGCACGGCAGCGCTGTTCATGACGCAGTACGCGCCGCCATAGGCCTTGCGCGTCACCACGGTGATCTTGGGCACGGTCGCTTCGCAGTAGGCAAAGAGCAGCTTGGCCCCGGAGCGGATGATCCCGCCATGTTCCTGGGCCACGCCCGGCATGAAGCCCGGCACGTCCTCGAAGGTGATGATCGGGATGTTGAAGGCGTCGCAGAAACGGATGAAGCGCGCGGCCTTCTCGCTGGATTCGATATCCAGCACGCCCGCCAACACGGCTGGCTGGTTGGCGATGATCCCCACGCTGTGGCCGCCCAACCGGGCGAAGCCCACCACGACATTGGCGGCATAGTGCTCGTGCACTTCCAGGAAGCGCCGGTCATCCACGATCAGCCGGATGACTTCCTTCATGTCGTAAGGCTTGTTGGGGTTATCGGGCACGATCGAGTCGAGGGCTTCCTCGACGCGCAGCGGATCGTCCTGGGTGGGCACGAAAGGCGGGTCTTCCAGGTTGTTCTGGGGGAGGTAGCTCAGCAACTCCCGGATCAGGAACAGGCAGTCCTCTTCGCTTTCGGTGGCGAAGTGGCTGACCCCGCTGACCGAGCTGTGCGTCACCGCGCCGCCCAGCGCTTCCTTGGTGACCACTTCGCGGGTGACCTGCCGGATCACGTCCGGCCCGGTCACGAACATGTGGCTGGTATCCTTCACCATGAAGATGAAGTCGGTCAGCGCCGGGCTGTAAACCGCCCCACCCGCGCACGGGCCCATGATCGCGCTGAGCTGCGGCACAACGCCGCTGGCCAGCGTATTGCGCAGGAAGATGCTGGCGAAGCCATCCAGACTGACCACGCCTTCCTGGATGCGCGCGCCGCCGCTGTCGTTGATGCCGATGATCGGCGCGCCGTTCTTCATCGCCATTTCCATGATCTTGACGATCTTCTCGGCGTGGACTTCGCTCAGGCTGCCGCCCAGCACGGTGAAATCCTGGGAGTAGACGTAGATCAGCCGCCCTTCCACGGTCCCCCAGCCGGTCACCACACTGTCGCCCAGGAACTGCTTGTCCGGGTCGTCCATGCCAAAGTCCCGGCCGCGCTGGACGACAAAAGAGTCGATCTCGCGGAAGCTGCCCGGATCGAGCAGGATATCCAGGCGCTCGCGGGCCGATAGCTTGCCGGCCTGGTGCTGGCGGTCGATACGATCCTGCCCGCCGCCAAGCCTGCCCTGGGCGCGCCTGGCGCGCAGCATTGCGATTTTGGGATCGAGTTCAGTCATCGGGTACGGTCCTCACCATTCGGCCGGGAGCTTCCCGGCCCAGCATAAGCCCGCGTCGGCGGGCGATTCAAAACCCAGACCACCAGCATGACAGCAAGGGCGGTCATCAGAACGGCAAACGGCCAGCGCCGGACGGCATAGTCCGCCTGGGCAAAAATCCGCCACCAGACTGACTGTGCCAGGCCGTAACCCACGACGAGAAGGAACACCCAGCGCCGGGTTCGGTTACGTCGCCGCCAGGTCTGCCAGGCCATCCAGGGAAAAGCGACTGCCCAGATCAGGCTGAAGATCACCTGAGCCAGCGGGGGGAAGCTCACCCCCAAGGCCTCATAGTCCGCACCGAACTGAAGCACCCGAACCGCCGCGATCAGGTGAACGATCCCGACAGCCAGGAAAGCCACACAGATCAGGCGCAGTCCGCGCGGCCGTTCGATGCGTTGGGCAGATGGGTCGTAAGAACCAGCCATAGGGTCGGCATTATAGCCCGGCAAGAAATGGGTCACAACCCACAAGTCCGATCGTCAGACCGGCGGCGATCCCGGCGGCAGCGCCATCCTCCGCACGTTATTCCGCACGGATGATAGACGCGATCCCCCCTCAAAATCTATCAGATTGGGGGTTGCGAGGTGTTTCACGTCTATCCAGACAGACCCCGTCGGGATAACAAAAAGCGGCGCGCACCTCGTCGCGCCGCCTGTCCTTCGTTCCACCCAATCCCGCCGTTCAGATCATTACGTCCGGCCGGTATTCGCCAAACACCTTGCGCAGCACCCCGCAAATCTCGCCCAGGGTGGCATCGTGCTCCACGCACTCGATAAACAGCGGCAGCAGGTTCTCCGTCCCGCGCGCGGCCGTGTCGAGCCGTCCCAGCAGTTCGTTGACCTTGGCGCTGTCGCGCTCCGCGCGGAGCTGGGCCAGCCGGGCGCGCTGCTGCTGCTCGATCGCCGGGTCGACCCGTAGCAGGTTCATGTGCCGGGTTTCTTCCACCGTGAACTGGTTAACGCCGACCACGACCTGGTCATGCGCCTCGACCGCCTGCTGGTAGGCGTAGGCCGCGTCCTGAATCTCGCGGGTCATGAAGCCGTTTTCGATGGCCGCCAGCGAGCCACCCATCGCGTCGATCCGGGCGATGTATTCGCGCGCCTTCTGGTAGATCGCCTCGGTCAGCGCCTCGATCGCGTAGCTGCCGCCCAGCGGGTCGATCGTATCCGCCACGCCGCTTTCGTAGGCGATGATCTGTTGGGTGCGCAGCGCGACCTGGACGGCTTCCTCGGTCGGCAGGGCCAGCGCCTCGTCCATGCTGTTGGTGTGAAGCGACTGCGCGCCGCCCAGCACCGCCGCCAGAGCCTGGATCGTGACCCGCACGATATTGTTCTGCGGCTGCTGGGCCGTCAGCGTGCTGCCGCCCGTCTGGGCATGGAACTTGAGCCGCAGGCTCTCGGCCTGCTGCGCGCCAAAGCGCTCGCGCATGATCTCGGCCCACAGCCGCCGCGCCGCCCGGAACTTGGCGACTTCCTCCAGAAACTGGTTGTGGGCATTGAAGAAGAAGGAAAGCTGCGGGGCGAACTCGTCGACTTCCAGCCCGGCCGCGATTGCCGCCTCGACGTAGGCGATCCCGTCAGCCAGGGTGAAAGCCACTTCCTGCACAGCGGTGCTGCCCGCCTCGCGGATGTGGTAGCCGCTGATGCTGATCGTGTTCCACTTGGGGACGGACTGCTTGCAGAAGGCAAACAGGTCCGTGATCAGGCGCATGCTCGGCCCCGGCGGGAAGATGTACGTCCCGCGCGCCAGGTATTCCTTGAGGATGTCGTTCTGGACGGTGCCGCGCAGCTTGTCCGGGCTGACGCCCTGCTGTTTGGCGACCGCGATATACAGGGCCAGCAGGATCGCCGCCGGGGCGTTGATCGTCATACTGGTGGACACCTTGTCCAACGGAATCCCCTCGAACAACCGGGCCATGTCACGCAGGCTGCTGATGCTCACCCCGACCTTGCCCACCTCGCCAAGCGCCATCGGGTCGTCGGCGTCGTAGCCGATCTGCGTCGGCAGGTCGAAGGCCACGCTCAGGCCGGTCTGCCCGGCGTCGAGCAGGTAGCGGTAGCGGGCATTCGACTCTTCCGCGCTGGCATAGCCCGCGTACTGGCGCATCGTCCACAGCCGCCCGCGATACATGGTCGGCTGGACGCCGCGCGTGTACGGGTACTGGCCCGGATAGCCGCTGGTCGTCTCGTAGTCCTGCGGCACATCCTCCGGCGTGTACAGGCGCTCCAGCGGAATTCCGGACGAGGTCTGAAAGTCAGACCGCCGTTCCGGGAACCGCTTGAGGGCTGGACCGAGAATCGTCTCTTCCCACTTTTGTCGTTCGTCGCTCATGGCGCTGGTTATTCCTCCGAGGGTGCGAACGCTTCTGGCGGGACGGTGATCCCCGCGAAGTTCGCAAACGTCAGGTCAGTAAAGGTCAGGCCGAGCCGGGCGCGAACCCGGTCGAAAAGCTGGGCGTAGCTCTCCCGAAAGCGCGGGCAGGCCGTCAGCCCCAACGCCTCGATCGCCACCTCGATGGATTCCGGCGGACCTTCGATCTCCACGAACAGGCCGTAGGGCATCTCATCCAGGACGACCTCGACCTCGCCCAGATCGTACGTGGTGCGATATTTCTCGTAGACCATCACAGGGCGATAGCCCAGCCGCTCCAGAATCAGAGCCATCGTGTCGAAATCATCGACCGTCACTTCAGCCTCGAAGCGCGTCGCCACCAGGTGACTCGTCACGACCTCCGCGGGCTGTTCCTTGTAGGTCAGCCGGTTCTGGCTATCCTGGCGCAGGCGCAGCACAACGCCCGCCGGGATCAGACTTCCGGCGGCATCGTCGTAGCGGATATTCCGTTCCAGAACGCGCGGCTTGCGCTGGACCGCGCCCAGATAGGCCAGCCGGCCTGTGATCGGGCGCAAATCGGGCACCAACAGCTTGGCTTCGATCTCCAGATAACGCGCTGCCTGCTCATTCGAGGCTTCGGACATCGTTTCTCCCGCCAGCCGGCGCTCCGGCTAGCGCCGCATCCCGGCCACGATCTCGCTGATCTGGGATTTCAGATCGACGAAGACCGGATAAACATCCCGGTTGGCGTCGACGACGCGGAACTTGAACCGGTCGGCCATCGCGTCAAACTGCTGGATGATGCTGGTCTGGTAAGTGATGTAGTTTTGGTACATATCCGTGCCAGCCAGGAAGTCAGAGCCGCTTTCCCAGTAATCGAACGCCCCCCGCGAGGCCAGGACGCGCGGCACGATCGAGTCCAGGTCGGCGCGCAGGTAAAAGATCGCATCCGGCACGATCGCGAAGCCGTAGACCGAGGTGATCCAGTCCGGATCGGCCCCGCGTGCCAGAGCGCGCGCAATCGGCGCGTAGATATAGCGGTCAGTCAGCATCACGAAGCCCGCCCGCAGCGCCGGGATGATTTCTTTCTCCAGCCGGTCCACAAAGTCGGTCGCGTAAAACAGGTCCATCGTCAGCGGGCTGAGGGTGTTGCCCTGCTTGGCCTTGTTGATGCCCTGCGCGGCCAGCGCCGAGCGTGCCAGACCGGTCTGCACCGCGCCATAGCCATTCTGCTCCAGCCATTCGCGCAGCAGCGCCACCTGGGTAGAACGCCCCACGCCGTCGGTGCCTTCAATCACGATCAGCTTGCCGGGCAATTCGTCTTCGGGCATGCCGGGCAGCGGATAGCCATAGGTCTGCATCTTGGTCATGCTGATCTCTCCTTAGGGATGGCTCATGCCGCCGGTCAGATAGCGCCCGTACAGCGACTCGCGACTGAGCGTCTCGCGCCAGGCAATGGGCTGGGTCTCCCGCACGCCCTCCAGGTGCGGCTCGACCACCTGCCGCACGAACTGCTGCTGGGCAACCAGGGTCTGGGTCGCGTCGACCACTTCCAGCCCAAATTCTCCCACCATCCGGTCATACTCGTTCAGAATCCGGCTTTGGAAAATCTTGAAGGATTCGTAGGGGTCGGAGGCAAAGCCCATGTCCAGACCGGCCTCGTAGTATTTCAGCTCCGGGCGGCCGGTCATGATCCGTTCCAGCGATTCGTCCAGCGGCACGCGGAAATAGAAGGACACGGTCGGGCGCACCGCGAAACTGTACAGCTTGCGAATCCAGGCCCGGTCGAGGCCGCGCGCCGAGTCGCGGGCGAAGGCCGTGTAGATGTAGCGGTCGGCCAGCACGATCGCGCCGGCCTTGAGCGCCGGGATGATCTGGCGCTCCATCCGGTCGGCCAGGTCGGCGGCGTGGATCAGGCTGAAGCTCATCGGCGTGAGCAAGCGATCCTTCTTGCCTTTTTTGGTCGTCGCGCGCACCACGGGGGAGGAGTTCCACTCCGTGAACACAACCACGTAACCCTCGCCCAACAGCCACTTATGAAGGATATCGAGTTGGGTGCTTTTGCCGCTCCCATCGATTCCTTCCACGATGAACATTTTACCGGGGAGCTGGGTCCCATCCGGCAGGGTTGCCATAATGCCTCGATCCCTTCTTCCTCATCACCGGCAGACGATCCGCGAAACGGGTTGTATAGAGTAGTATACTCAGGCCTGGAGATAGAACATCTTCCAGTCGATTGTAGCGCAGGAGCACCGGCTTTGACCACGATCAACCCTTCCGAATGCATCACTTGCGCACCCTGAACGGCCGCGCGCCCGTCTCGACTGACGAACGGCGTGGCACTCTCCAAGCGAGGAGGTGGGTTGTGTATCCCAAGCGAATTCCCTGGCCGAGCCTGCTGCTCCTGATCGTGGGCAGTCTGGGCTGCAACCTGATCACTCCTCAGCCCACGGCGGGGCCAGCCCTGCCCGCGACCATCACCCCGCTATCGGCCGGCACGCCGCTCACCAGCCCGACGGCCACCCCCGGCCCCACGCCGGTCCTGCCGACCTGCGCGCCGGCCGGTTGGTTCGCCTACGTGGTCGCGGCGGGCGACACGCTGTATGACCTGGCCCTGACCACCGGCGCGAGCATCGACACCCTGGTCGCGGCCAACTGCCTGACCAATGCCGACCAGATCGTGGAAGGCCAGGTGCTGGCCTTGCCCATTCCCCTGCCCAGCGGCGCGCAGCCGCCCGGTTACTACCTGATCGCCCCGGATGACAACGGCCAGTCCGGATTGGCCGTCGGCTGCGGCGATTCGGCCGTCTTCGTTACAACCGGCAGCCCGTCCAGCGGCGACCCGGCCACCGACCTGCGCTTCGCCCTCGGAGCGATGCTGGCCTATCGAGCTTCTGCGTCAGGCAGCGGGCTGATCAACGCCTTTGAGGACAGTCCGCTGGCCGTCCAGAGCGTAACCCTCACTGGCGACCGCGCCGAGGTGGCTCTCTCAGGCAACCTGACGCTCGGCGGCGCCTGCGCCAATCCCAGGGTCGAGGCCCAGCTCCTCCTGACCATCTTCGAGCAGCCGGCAGTCAACAGCGCCTCGATCACAGTCGATGGACGGAACCTGAAACAAATACTGGATGCGAGCGGGCTGCAAGGCACAACTGCGGTCTATACCCGCGCCGACCTGCCTTGATGTCGGTACGACAGCCGGGCTGGTCAAAACGATCGGGCCGCGTGAGATATCTCACCCAGGGACGCCCGCGCCGGATCGTGGTACCATCCTCGCATTCAGGCGCTTTCGCTGGATATCAGGAGCAAGCCTTATGATCAACAAACCCCGCCTGCGCGACCTGGGCATCTCCGTCGGGAGACTGCCCACCGGCCGCCATAACGCCATCACCGACGTGCCCGGCGTGCGGGTCGGACACACCACCGTGATCTTCGATACCCCCCAGGTGGCCCGCACCGGGGTGACGATCATCGCCCCGCGCGAGGGTCCGACTCGCGAAGATCACGTCTTCGCCGGGTACTACAGCTTCAACGGCTGCGGCGCGATGACCGGCCTGCTGTGGCTGGAGGAATCGGGCCAGCTCATCAGCGAGATCGCCCTGACCGGCACCTACACCGTGGGCACGGTCTACGATGCGCTGGTGCAGGCCACGACCGACGGCGGCTACGGGAGTTGGCTTCCCGTCGTCGGCGAGACCTACGATGGCTTCCTGAACCAAGCCGACTTCCATGTGACCCGCGCGCATGTCTTCGAAGCCCTGGCGAAGGCGAGCAGCGGCCCGGTGGCCGAGGGCAATGTCGGCGGCGGCACGGGGATGAAATGCCACGACTTCAAAGGTGGCATCGGCACCGCGTCCCGCGTGGCGGAGACCCGCTTCGGCACCTACACGGTGGGTGCGCTGGTGCAGGCCAACCAGGGCGAGCGGGCCGATCTGGTAGTGGCGGGCGTCCCGGTTGGGCAGGAGATCGGCCCGGAGGTCGTCCCACTGGCCCAGCGCGGCCCCGAAGAACACGAGCCACAGTCCTCGATCCTCGTCATCCTGGCGACGGATGCCCCCCTGCTGCCCTTCCAGTGCAAGCGTCTGGCCCAGCGGGCCACCATCGGACTGGCTCGCACCGGCAGCTACGGCCATAACTGGAGCGGCGACATCTTCCTGGCCTTCACGGTTGGCAATCACCTCTGGCCGCACGCCTCGGCCCCGGACTGCGTCCAGATGCTGCCCAACGAACAGCTCGATCCGTTGTTCCTGGCGGCGGCCGAGGCGGTCGAGGAGTCGATCCTCAACGCCCTGTGCGCCGCCGAGACGATGACCGGCCAGCAAGGACGCATCATCCACGCCCTGCCCCACGACACGCTGGTGAGCGTCATGCGCAAATATGGGCGGTTGTAGCTTTTCTTTGGAGTTGGAATGAGATATTGGCCTGCGGGCAGCGACCCAAAACACGGGCCGTCATTCGCGCTGGATGGGGCGTACCGCCAGGGGAAGCTGCGTTTTGATCGCTTCCCAAAACCAGCCATACACCCCATCGGCCAACTCCGGGGCCATGACCATGTCGTGCAGGAAACTGCCGGAGGCGCGCTCGATCAGCCACAGGTCAACCCCGAGGTAGGGCACGTCCGGCTGGTCGTCGCGCCGGTCGAAGCCCAGACGACGCATCGTGAGATCAAATTCCCGATACCGGTCAGGTTCCAGGGGATAATCAAACGCCGGTTGGGAGTTGGATCGGCGGTACACCACGCTGAGCCGGGCCGCGGTTGGCTGTCCATAGGACAGCGTCGCGACCTGGTCGGCATAGTGCCCGGCGTGATACTGGATCGTGATACGGTAGGCCTCGTTGATGCCCGGCTGGCGAACGACATCCCGCAGGTCCGGCAGCCCCAGGCGCATCGCCACGAAGCGCAGCGCATCGGCGCGGCGCAGCATAGGCGCACTCGTTTCTCATGACTCGCTTGACTGCCTCCGATTGTACCCCGCGCCCTCTGCCGGGGCACGCCTCCACTCAGAGCAATCGAGCAGAGTGCTGGGGCAGCGTCAATCAGAAGGGCGAAGACCAGACGCCAGAAAACCGGGAGGACAGGGTGGATCGCGCCACTGGTGGAACCCATGAGACGATATATCGCAGTGACAGGTTATTTTCGCTTTTGGCCAAATGCTGATTACTGCCCGCGGTGAGGCATCCCCGGTCAAAGCTGCGCGATTGCCAGCGCCAGGGATCGGCGAAATTCCACGGAGAAGAATGCCTCCCATACCGCCGCCACCTGCTGGCGCGCCTCGGTGAGCCAGGCCTCCTGGACGCGGGCCAGGTCCGCCAGGGCGGGATCGATCTGGGGCTTCTTGCGCTTGCGCCCGTCGCTCCCGGCCTGGGTGTAGAAGGTCTCGCGCACAGCTTCGCCCAGGATCATGTCCCGGAGTTGCGATTCCAGGGGCTGTACAACCGCCAGCACCTCGCCCAGTTCTTCGCCCAGCAGGCTGCTCATAAACTGCAGGAGGTGATGGAAGCTCGCAATCGCGCGCCACTGGCTCTCGAGATCCAGGGTCGTGACATCCATATCCCGCAGCGCGTTGAACTCCGACCAGAACATGAGGGCGGCCTGCCGCCCGATCCGGGCTTCCGCCGCCTCGCCGGGGAATACCCCCAACCCTGGCTGGCGAGCGAAGGCCATCAGGTCGGTCAGGAACTGGCGATAGCGCCGCCCCGACAGATCGCGCGCCAGTTCATCGAAAGCAGCCTCGGCCTGCGCCCGGCGCGCCTGGGCGGCCGCCCGAAACTCCTCCGCCAGGACGGGGTCCACAGGTGCATTGTCCGCCGAGCGAACCAGAATCGCCGCCGCCTGCCGGGTGAGCGCTTCGGTCGCATGGTTGGTCAGCCAGCGCGCCGTTTTCTTGAAATCGCCCACGACGGACGCATCGTAATACCGTCCAAAGAGCTTCAGGACGGCGTGCAGCCGGCTCGCATCGCGATCGAACAGGGCCAGCGAATCCCAGTGACCGTCCCGGAGCTGTTCGGCGTGCTGCTCCACCAGGGTCATATAGTGGCCCATCAGAATGCGTCCGGCCTCAGGCAGGGTCAAATCCGGCTCCAGGCGGGCGCGCACCATATCCGCGCGCACCGCGTCCATCGGATAGCGCTCCCAGACCTGGACCGCCATCTCGTACTGGTTCTCCCAAAGATCGGACAGTTTCTCCGCGCGAGCCGCGTTGAGGTCCGAGTCAGCCCCTTCGATCACGATCAGGACCTGGCTTTCGTTAAGCCGGATTTCGCCGATCGTGGTCGTCTGGGTCTGGCTGAAGTCCAATCCATCCGCGATCCGCAGGATCGCGGACAGGCCCAGCACCTCGCGCTGCTGCCGGCCATCCAGATCGGCAAACAGCGGCTCGCGATCCGGACGAACCTTTTTGCGGTGGAACGCGGTCAGCAGAGCCAGCATGCGCTGCTCGTCGATCGAGAATCCCTGGATCGGGTGCTTCAGGATGATGTCCCGGCCGATCTCGTGGTGATTATCCGGGCTAAGCTCGTAAGCGACGTTGTGAACCAGGGCGGCGGCTTCGAGCACGTCCTTGAGCCGGGTCGGGAAGCAATGCGCAGGCAGCAGGGCATCGAACAACTGCCCGGCGAGCCGGGCCACATGCCCGGCGTGGGCCAGGTCGACGCTGTAGCGCCGGCACAAGTCTTCCAGACTGACCGGTCCGGCCGTGTTTTGTCCGGCACCGGCATCCTTCGGCGGCATGTCCTCGGCCAGCGCCTCAAGCACCTGGGTGACGATGGCACTGCCCGGCGGCGCCTTCTGCGCCTCGCCAAACAGAGCCAGCCCGACCTTATAGTAGCGCCGCAGCCAGTAGCGCACCCCGGAATGGCTCAATCCCACGTTCGCGCCTATGGTTCGAAAGGCCATCCCCTGCCCGGCCAGCAGCACGATCCGGGCCGGACGGCGCAAGCGCGCCGGACCCGCCTGGGCGACATTTTCTAGCCGATGAATTTCCTGGGACGAAAGAGAAGGAAAGAGGTATGATCGCCGCTTGCTGCCAGTCATCGGAGAACTCCTGATGGACGGGTGCCGCAAACTTGGGACTGCACTGAATCACAAAGTGCCGCTATCGCTTACTGATAAGTATAGTCCAAGTTGCCAAAAGATCGAACTCCCTAAGCTGTGCAGTCTGAACTCACGTCTGTCCGGTCAAATACTGTAGAATGGGATATTCGCCCAGGGGGAAACCATGCCCACACGGATCAATCACGTCGCCATCGTCGTCGAAGACCTGCCCACGGCCCTGCACTTCTGGCAGGAGGCCCTGGGACTCGACCTCCAGCGCACCGAGGATAACGCCACCGAAGCGGTGCGGATCGCCTTCCTGCCGCTGGGAGAGAGTGAGATCGAGCTGCTGGAGCCGACCACGCCAGAGAGCGGCATCGCCAAGTACCTGGCCAAGCGCGGCCCCGGCATGCATCACGTCTGCCTCCAGGTCGACGACATCGAGGCGGCCATGCAGCGCCTGCGCGACCACCAGATCGAGCTGATCAACGAGACACCGCGCACTCGCGAGGATGGCACGCGCTATGCGTTCGTGCACCCCAGGAGCGCGGGCGGGGTCATGGTCGAGCTGTACGAGCTGCCGGCCTGATTTTCATCGCCGCCTGACTGGCCCCCGGAAAGGAACCGCGCCATGCCACCCGATACCGTCACACTGTGGGGCTGCCGCCGGGGGCCAAAGTTTTCGTCCACTGCTCGCTCAGCAGTCTCGGCCATGTCGAAGGCGGCGCGGAGGCCGTCATCGACGCGCTGCTGGACTCGGTGGGCACGCCGGGCACCGTCCTGGTCCCCACCCTGAACGGCAGCGAGGCGCTTTCCCCACGGAACCCGCCGGAATTCGATCCCAAACGCACGCCCTGCTGGACCGGCCGCATCCCGGAGACGTTCCGCCGGAGGCCGGAAGCAGTACGCAGCCTGCATCCCACCCATTCAGTAGCGGCGATCGGGCTGGGCGCGGTCGCCCTGACCACCCAATGCCTGCGCGCCGATCCGGGGATTCTGTGCGCCTCGTGAGGGGATGGCTTTCCAATTACTTTCTTGACTACACGAAAACACTGAACTGGCGGCACCCATGCGGCTTCTTCGACACACCTCTTGAATGCGCCGCCCATCTGGCGTAACATGGAGGGCTATCTTGACTCATGCCCGATTCTTCATCACCACTGGACTCATCACCTTATGAACAACCTTCCCTTCGACAAGCCTGGCCGCTTTTACCGTGGCAACCTGCACACCCACTCCACCCGCTCCGACGGTGACCTATCGCCCGAAGCCGTGTGCGCGTACTACCGCGAAGCCGGATACGACTTCCTGGCGCTGACCGACCACTACATGCAGCGCTTCGGCTTCCCGGTGACGGACACACGCCCCTACCGCACGCCGGACTTCACCACCATCCTGGGCGCGGAGCTGCATGCTGAAGCAACTGAATTCGGCGAGCTGTGGCACCTGCTGGCCGTCGGCCTTCCGGAGGACTTCACCCCGCCCCAGCCGAAGGAAAGCGGTCCGGCCCTGGCCGCCCGCGCCGTCGCCGCCGGGGCCTACGTCGCGGTCGCCCACCCCGCCTGGCATGGCATGACCGAAGCCGACGTCCTTTCAATCACCAGCGCCCATGCCATCGAAATCTTCAACGGCGTCTCGGTCGATCACAACGACCGGGCGGACAGCATGTATATGCTCGACCTGGTACTGACTCGTGGGCGGCGCGTCTTCGCCTGCGCGACCGATGACGCCCACTTCGACTCCAAATTCAACGACACCCTGCGCGGCTGGGTTCACGTCAAAGCCGAAACCCTGGACCCGGACGCGCTGCTGGCCGCCCTCAAGGCAGGCGCTTATTATTCCAGCACCGGCCCAGCGATCCACCATATCCAGGTCATCCCGGGCGAGGAAGTCACCGTCCGCTGCTCCCCGGCGGAGCGCATCTTCCTGACCGGGCGCACGTGGCAGTCCACCTTCGTCCACGGCCCCGGCATCACCGAAGCCCACCTGAGCCTGAAGAACTTCACCAGCCCGTATGGGATCGTCACCGTGCGCGACGCCCACGGCAACCGGGCCTGGACGAACCCGTTCTGGTTCACGGACTGATTCCGCCGCGCAACCCTTTCAGGATGAACTACGTACAGTTTGTGCAGAGACTGTCGCGCGAGAAAATGCCTGGAGGCACGGAATGCAAGAACGGGAACACAAAAGCGAGGTCCAATACGCCATCTGGATCGGGACCGGGGCGATTTGTTTTGGCATGGGAATCTACGGCGCGGCATCCAACGCCGATGTAGGCCCATTCTTTCTGGTGGCGATGATCATTGCCGCCGTGACGTCCATGACCTACATGCTGCTACCCGTCCTGGCCGCGCGCCGGCTCGAAGCGCCCGCCGTGGAAAAGAACAAGCGCGGCGGCGACGACCGGCTCGCGACCCTACTGGCTCTGATGGACGAGGACGAGCGCCAGGCGTTCAAGGAAACCCTCAAGCAGCGCATGCTGGATAGTCTCACCCAGCCCGCAACCGATGGCGAGCTGCCCTATGACTCGGACACACTGGAGACTCTGCTCCAGGAACAGCCCTCCCGGCGCAGCCTGAGCTGACGTGCGCCCCAGAAACGAGGTTTCCATGAACCAAGTTGCCTCCCCGGTCATCCTGATCACCGGGGCTTCCTCCGGAATCGGGTATGAGACGGCACTGGCCTTCGCCCGGCAGGGAGCCAGGGTTGCCGCGCTGGCCCGCCGGGCCGACCGCCTGGCCGCGTTGAGCGAAGCCGCCGCGTCCCTGCCCGGCGAAATCCTGCCCCTCCAGACCGATGTCACCCGCCCGGATGAGATCAGGGCTGCCGTCGAACAGACCGTCGCGCGCTGGGGGCGGCTGGATGTCCTGGTCGCCAACGCCGGGATCGGCCACCGTGGGTCGCTGGTCGAAGCGGCCTGGGACGACCTGGAGATCGTGCTGCGCACCAACATCGACGGCGTGCTGCACAGCATCCGCGCGGCCGTGCCCGCCATGCGCGCCAGCCCAGGCGACAGGCCGCGCCACATCCACCTGATCTCATCGATCACCGGGAACGCGCCGCCGCCCTATGCAGCCGCCTACGGGGCCAGCAAAGCCTTCGTCAATGGACTGGCCCGCGCCCTGCGCGTCGAGCTGGCCGCCGACCGGATCTACGTCACCACCTTCCTGGTCGGCCAGACTGACACCGAGTTCGCCCAGCGCCGCCTGGGGCATTCCGGCAAAGTGGCCGGCAAATTGCCCTCCATGTCGGCCTCACAGGTCGCCGAGACGATCGCGCGCGTCACCTTCCGGCCAAAGCGCACGGTCGTGCTGCGCCTGATCGACCGGGTCTTGATTGCAGCCGGCGCGATTGCCCCGGCTCCGTTCGACCAATTCCAGGGCAGGATCTATCGCTGAGCAACGCGTCGCAGCCTCCGATTCGATCTCGTTTTTGCCTTGACTGAGTGCCCAAAAACATTCTCCGCGCGTGAAAAGACCCTGAGCGCGCGTTTACATCCGCCGGGGGAGCGTTTATACTGGATTCAACATGCAATACGCTTCGGATTCGTTGCCCTGGGGTGAGTCTGGGCGCTAAGTTGGCAGCAGCCGACCGAACACTCTTCAAGACCAGCACAGGAGGCAGCCATGCAATCACGAGGCATCTACGACCGCCAAGGTGAATTGTTCGCCTATCTCGTTGGAACCGTGGTCTACGACCTGGACGACACCCAGAAAGGCTATGTGCAGGAGGGGTGCGTCTACGCCATGAATGACGAGAAGTTGTGGCTCATCCGTGGCGACGGACTCTACACCCTCAAGGGTGAGGCAGTAGGGTACCTGGGAGCCAACTTTCGGGAAAGCTAGCGCGTGGCCAAACCAATCAAAAAGCTGAACTCCATGCGCCTGCTGGAAAGTCATGGAGTCGCCTACACCGTCCACGAATATTCGCCCGAGTTTCACAGCGCGGAGGAAGTGGCCGAGATTCTTGGCCTGCCACCCGCCAGCGTCTACAAGACCCTGGTGGCCTTGCGGGCCAATGGCCGGCCGGTGCTGGTCATCATCCCCGGCCCGGCCCGGCTGGACCTCAAAGCCCTGGCCGCCGCGGTCGGCGAGAAGCGGGTGAGCATGGCGACCCATGCCGACGCCGAGCGCCTGACCGGCCTCAAGGTCGGCGGGATCAGCGCCCTGGCCCTGACTCACAAGGGCTGGGAGGTGATCCTGGACGCCAGCGCCGAGAGCTACGACACGATCACGATCAGCGCCGGGCAGCGCGGCCTGAACCTGAGCGTTCCGGTGGCCGGTCTCAAGGCGATCCTCAAGCCGCGCGTGGTCTCGGTCATCGAGGCCGACTGACGACCACAGCCATTCCAGAAGAACACATCAAACGTCCCGGCGGGCACAATCCACCGGGACGTTTGATGTGCAGGCAAACACCAGCGCGGGTCTAGCCCTTGCTGGGGATGTAGCGGCTGATCGCGCCCGCCAGGTTCGAAAGCGGCATCGTCTGGAGCCACACCCGACCCGGTCCGGTCAGGGTCGCCAGGAACAGCCCTTCGCCGCCGAACAGCACATTACTCACGCCGCGCACCATCTCGATATCGTAATCCACCGTCGGCTCGTACATGGCGATGTGGCCGGGATCGACCTTGATCCGCTGGCCCTGCCCAAGCTGATACTGTTGGACTTCGCCTGAGATCTCGACGAACGCAATGCCGGGGCCGGTCAGCTTCTGGAGGATGAAGCCTTCGCCGCCGAACAGGCCCGTGCCCAGGCGCTTGCGGAAGTGCATTTCCATCTGCACGTCATCCTCCGCACACATGAAAGCGTCCTTCTGGGCGATGATCGAAAAACCGGCCTGAAGCGGGACGGGGATAATCGCGCCGGGCGCTTCCGGCGTGAACACAATCGTGGCTTCCGGAGCCTTGCAAGTGTATGTCGTCAGGAACAGCGATTCACCCGCCAGCGCACGGCCGAGCATCTTGCCCAGCCCGCCCCGCCCGCTGGTCTGCATCTCGATCCCATCGCTCATCCAGGCCATCCCACCCGACTCGGTATAGATCGCTTCCCCCTGCGTCAGGCGGATTTCCAGCATGGGTAAAGTCGTGCCTTTGATTTCGTATTTCATGCCGTATCAATCTCCTGGCTCATTCGTCCCATGATTCACCGTAAATGCATTGTAGGGGATGCACCTGAATCGCGCTTGACAACCACCCGACATCCAGCCGACAGAACCACCGCGCTCTAGAGGTTATCCAGGATGCGCGTGATCCCACCCAGCGTATCCCCGCCCCGTTCAGCGCTGCCGCCGGTGTGGATGTAGCGCGACAGCGCGCCCGCCAGGTTCGAAAGCGGCATCGTCTGGAGCCACACCCGGCCCGGCCCGGTGAGAGTCGCCACGAACAATCCCTCGCCGCCAAACAGGATGTTGCTGGCGCCGCGCACCATTTCGATGTCGTAGTCCACCGTCGGCTCGTACATGGCGATATGGCCCGGATCGATCTTGATCCGCTGGCCGGCGGCGAGCTGGTACTGGTGCACCTCGCCCGCGATCTCGACGAAGGCCGTGCCCGGCCCAGTCAGCTTTTGAAGGATGAATCCTTCCCCGCCAAAGAGGCCCGTGCCCAGGCGCTTGCGGAAGTGCATCTCGATCTGGACGTCGTCTTCCGCGCACATGAAGGCATCCTTCTGGGCAATCATCGAGTACCCCGCCTGGAGTGGCACGGCGACGATATGCCCCGGCGCCTCCGGGGTGAACACAATCGTGGCTTCCGGAGCCTGGCAGGTGTACGTCGTCAGGAACAGTGATTCGCCCGCCAGCGCCCGGCCGAGCATCTTGCCCAGGCCGCCGCGCCCGCTGGTCTTCATCTCGATCCCGTCGCTCATCCAGGCCATGCCGCCCGATTCGGTATACAACGCCTCGCCCTGGCGCAGCCGGACTTCCAGCATCGGCAGCACGGTTCCCTTAATCTCGTATTCCACTGTTTTCGTCTCCTGGTTAGATATCCGTCTCGCGGGCTGCGGACGGCGACTCTGCGCCTGAGACCGTGACCTCTACCCAACGCACCTCGATCACGCCCGGTAGCGCCCGAAGCTCCGCCATCAGTCCCTCGCTGAATTGGGTCGTATGATTCGGAAACTCCATGTTGTATTCCTGACTGCCCTGGCAAATGGCAATCTGGAACCGATCGCCCCCATGGAACTCGGTCAGGCGACCATGGATGCGCCGCAAGCGGCGGCGGTCCACATCGACGTCCTCCGACCGCGCGAAACGGATCACGATCAGCTTGCGCGCCTCGATCGTGGACGCGGCCCGGTAGGAGGGCATGTCCTCCTCGCTGACATCCGCCCAGACCGGCCGTCCACCGGGCGTCGCCGGGCGCGGCGATGCGGGCTGCGCCGGCCGGGAGGGCATGAATTCCCCCGACCGGGACGGCGCAGGACTGCGCCGCGCTTCGCCCGGTTCGGCAGCCCAGGCGGGCGGGCCTTCCGCCGCGCGCGTACTCACGCCCGTCGCCCGTGGCGTGGCCTCGGCGCGTGGTTGAGCAGACGCCGCCGCGGGCCTTTCCGCCCTGGGTTGAGCCGCCTCCGCCTGGGTAGCCACAGGCTGGACAATCTCGGCCACCGGTTGAGGGATAAGGTCCGGCGCATCAACAACGCCTCCCGCGCTGGCCGGCGCAATGTTCGGGCGGGGGGCCGGTTCCCAGGGCGGCGGCGCGGGGGGCAGATCGGACTCGTCCATCCCGACATCGTCTAAAGGAGGCAGTGGGCCTTCTTCCGGTGGCTCCTCGCCATTCCCCAGCCAGCCCGGCAGCGCCTCCAGATTGCGGAGGAGCTGGGCCGTCATCGGCGCAGCCTCTTCGCTGACCGTGAAATTCGTGGAAACATTATCGGCGACGATCTGCGCCTCGCCCCGGCTGGCGTCTACCTTGCCGCTGACCCGGATGACCGCCCCTTCCTGCACCATGTCGGCACACTGGCGCCAGATGCGCGGGAAGAGCACCACGTCGATCTGGCCCTGCAAATCCTCCAGGGTAATGATCGCCATCGAGTCACCCTTCTTGGTGATCAGGGTGCGCAGCGACTCGACCAGCCCAACCACGGCCACCGGCCGGTCATGCAGGGCCTCGGCATCGTCCTTGATCTCCCGGCTCTGGGTGATGTTGCTGTACGGGTTCTGGATGTAGCCCAGTACCGAATCCAGCGGGTGGCTGGTGACGTACAGGCCCACCAGTTCCTTCTCCCAGTTGAGCATTTCGCGCTGGCTGGCTTCCGGCATCTCCGGCAGATTGCCCAGCATGTCCTCACCCGAATCGAACTGAACGCCGGTCATCGCCCCGAACAGGCTGAGCTGGCCGACATCCCTGGCCCGGTGCTGCTCGGCGCTAAAACTCAAGATACGATCCAGCGCGCCGAGAAGTTGCGGTCGCGTGCCAAACGCCGCGAGCGCCCCCACCCGGATCAGGCTCTCCAGGGCGCGTTTTTGGACGATCCGCAGGTCAACCCGGCGGCTGAAGTCGCCCAGGTCCTTGAACGGCCCGCCCTCCGCCCGCACGGTGATGATGTGTTCCATCGGCACGGTGCCGGCATTCTTGATAGCGGCCAGGCCGTAGCGAATCCCGCGCCGCCCGTCGTCCCGCGTCTCGATGGTGAAGTCCAACCCGCTGCTGTTGACGTCCGGCGGCAGGATTGGGATGCCCATCCGCCGGCATTCGGCCGTGAAATGCGACACCTTGCTGGTGTCGTCGCGGTGGACGGTCAGCAGCGCGGTCATGTATTCGACCGGGTAATGCGTCTTGAGGAACGCCGTCTGGCAGGTGATCACCGCGTAGTCGGCGGCATGCGAGTTGTGGACGATGAAGTCGTTGGCGATGAAGTTGTGGCTGTCCGCCACTGTCAGATCGTAGGTCGGCATTTCTCCAACGTATTCGATCGAGGCAACTTCATCCCAGGCCACCGCCTGGCGGTCGCTTCCTGTGACGGTGACGCGGTCGCCCACTGAGAGCTTGCCGAGCCATACCCAACCATCCGGCGTCAGGAACGGATGATTGGCCGTGGCTTCAATCTGACGACCGAGACGGCTCGTCAGACGATAAACGGGTTTGATCCCGTTCTCGTGGACCTGGGTCACGGCCCCGTGGCCCAGGTGGAGGGTGTCCACGTCACAGGTCAATGTATACTCGATCGTCGCCGCGCCGGAGGCCAGATCGCCAATCCGCACCAGCCGTCCTGTCACCGCGTCGACCACTTCGACATGGGCTGGCAGACACTTGTTGAAACCATACCGCGCGAAGAACTCGATGTCGTCGAAAATCGCCCCAGCCGATTCCGGATCAACGCCGAACTCCGGCCCCTTCTCGAGGAAAATCCCGCGGTGCTTGAGAAGATCTTTCTCCTTCTTCTTGGAGACAGCGCGCCGCATCAGGTCGGCGTCACCGAGCGAATACCCGAACAGATCGGCCGCGATCTGCATGATCTGTTCCTGGTAGACGATGATGCCATACGTCTCTTCCAGGATGGGCTTGAGCAAGGGGTGTTTGTAGATGACTTCCTCGTCCCCATGCAACCGCTGGTTATAGGTCGGGATGTATTCCATCGGCCCCGGCCGGTAAAGCGAGATCGCCGCGACGATGTGCTCGAACGTCTTGGGCTTCATCTCGGTCAGCATCTTACGCATCCCGGAGCTTTCGATCTGGAAGACGCCCACCGTCTCGCCACGCCCGATCAGGTCGAAGGTCTGCTCGACCTGGCGGGTCAGCTCCGGGTTGTCCGGATCGGGCCGGTAGGGGATGTTCTCCATCGTGTAATGCACCCCGTGGTATTTCTCCACCAGCTCACACGCCTTGCGCATGATGGTCAGAGTGGAGAGGCCCAGGAAGTCCACCTTCAGCAGCCCGATCGACTCGCAGGTCTCCATGTCGAACTGGGTAACCATCTTGACCGGCACGTCGTCGGCGCTGCCCTTAGTCGGGCGGTGAAGCGGGATGTACTCGTCCAGCGGCTTGTCGGAGACGATCACGCCGGCGGCATGGGTGCTGGCGTGGCGGACGACCCCTTCCAGGTTGCGAGCCACATCGATCAGCCCCTTGACGGTTGGGTCGGACGCATAGGCTTCCTTCAACTCCGGAATCGCCTTGCCCGGCTCGTCGCCCAGGGCGTCACTGAACTTGACCGGCTTGGCCCCGCTGGGCAACATCCCGGCGATCCGGTTGACTTCCGGCAGGGGCATGTCCAGGGCGCGGCCCACGTCCCGGATGGCGGCCTTGGAGCCCATCGTCCCGAAGGTGATGATCGCCGCGACTTTGTCCTCGCCGTACTTGCTGGAGGCATACTCGATCATCTCCGGACGGCGGTCGTCGGGGTAGTCCAGGTCGATGTCGGGCATCGACACGCGACCGGGGTTCAGGAAGCGCTCGAAGATCAGGCTGTTCTTGAGCGGGTCGATATTCGTGATGCCCAGGCAATAAGCCGCCACGCTGCCCGCGCCGGAGCCGCGCACGTTCCACCAGATATCGGCGTGCCGGGCGAATTCGCACAGGTCCCACACGATCAGGAAGTAGGTATCGAACCCCATGTCATGGATGATCCCCAGCTCGTAGCTGAGCCGGTTGATCACCACCGGGTCGTCGGCCCGCGCCCCGTAGCGCCACTGGAGGCCCTTCTCGCACAGGTGGCGCAAATAGGTCTGCCCGTCGAAGCCCTCCGGCACCGGAAAGACAGGCAGGTGGTACCCTTCCTTCTCCAGGCTGACATCGCACATCTCCGCGATGCGCAGCGTGTTGGTCAGGGCTTCCGGGACCTCGCCGAACAGCGACCACATTTCCTCCGGTGAGCGGAGGTGGTAGCTGGGATCGGTCATACGCATCCGGTCGGGGTCGTTCTTGAGGCTGCCCGTCTGGATGCACAGCAGTGTGTCGTGCGGATCGAAGTCTTCCTGGCGGATGTAGTGGGTGTCATTGGTCGCCAGGAGGGGCACCTCGGCGTGGTGCTGGTTGGCGACCAGCCACCTGTTCCACTTGTGCAACTCCGGGATGTCGTGGTGCTGGAGCTCCAGGAAGAAATTCTCCTTGCCAAAAACCTCCTGGTACCAGCCAATTGTCTCGTGCAGGCGAGTATCGCCCCGATCTTCCTCGAACATGCGCGGGAGTTCCGCCGCCAGGCAGCCCGTGGTGACGATCAGGCCCTCGGCGTGCTGTTCGAGGAGCGCCTTGTCCACCCGGGGCCGGTAGTAGTAGCCGCGCAACTGCGACTCGCTGGCCAGCTTGAGCAGGTTCTTGTAGCCGGTCATGTTTTTGGCCAGCAGCAGGAGGTGATACGGGCGGCTGTCCAGGGCGGGATCGCGGTCTTCCATCCCGCGCCGGGCGAGATAGGTTTCCATCCCGATGATCGGCTTGATTCCGGCCGCTTTGGCCGCCCGGTAGAATTGCAGCACGCCGAACATCGCGCCGTGATCGGTGATCGCCACCGCGGGCATGCCCAATTCGGCCGTGCGCGCGACCAGCTTGTCGATCCGGCTCAGGCCGTCCAGCAGCGAGTATTCGGTATGGACGTGCAGATGGACAAAACTCTTGTCTTCACTCATGAAGTGATCCAGGGTTGCTACCAATACACGGCATTTTGTGGGGAACACGAAACAGCACAGTCTGGCTGCATTATAGCACACGTGGTCGGATCGCCGCCCCTGGTTATGGCCGTTTTTGATCAAGTTGAACTTCAGAAAGACATAAGATATGATTGCATCAGCACAATCCTTTGTTAAGGATTTGCTTGAGTCTTTTCCAGCGTTTTCGCTTTCTGGGTAAACTTAGAATAACCTTGTGGAGTATCTATGCCTGAGTTGCCCGAAGTCGAAACCGTCGTGCGCGGCCTGCGCGAGCCACTGCTGGGCCGCACCTTCACCAGCGCCTGGCTGGATTGGCCACGCTGCCTGATCACACCCTCCATTGAAGTCTTCCAGGCCCGGCTGCCCGGCCAGACCGTGCGCCAGCTCGCCCGGCGCGGCAAGTACATCCTCGCCAGCCTGGATGAGGCCACGCTGATCATCCACCTGAAGATGACCGGGCGGCTGTACGTCGTCCCGACTGGCTCTCAAAACGCGGCGGATCGCTGGGTACACTTTCGCTTCGGGCTGGATAACGGCCACGAGCTGCGCTTCTCCGACGCGCGCAAGTTCGGGCGGGTCTACCTCGTCCCCGATCCGGCCGAAGTTGTGGGTGCGCTTGGCCCGGAACCGCTGGCGGACGAGTTCAGCCTGGCGAGCTTCCAGGCCCGGCTGGCCGGTCGCGGCGGGCAACTCAAGCCCTTGCTGCTCAACCAGGCGTTCGTCGCGGGCATCGGCAATATCTACGCCGACGAAGCCCTACATCGCGCCGGGCTTCACCCCCTGCGCCTGGCGGGGAGCCTGTCCGGGGACGAGCAAGGCCGCCTGTACGATGGGATTCGCGCCGCGCTGGCCGATGGCATCCAGCGCCAGGGGGCCAGCATCCAGTGGTATCGCCAGCCGGACGGCGCGCCGGGCAGCGCCCAGGACCATTTCGCGGTCTATGGACGAACGGGCGAGCCGTGCCCGGCCTGCGGCACGCCCATCGAACGCATCGTGGTCGGCCAGCGGGCCACCCATTATTGCCCGGCCTGCCAGCGCCGGTGAATTCAGGCATCATCAACGCCCGTACTTGTCGGTGGAGTGAATAGGACATGGATCCTCTAAGCGAATTCGTATCCCTGCCTTTTGTCCAGTTCTGGCTGGCGATCATCTGCGTCAGCGGCCTGCTGCTGATCGTGGCCTGGAGCTTCATCCTGCGCCGCCGCAGCCAGCGCCGCGACGCGACCAGGCAGGCCGAGGCCAACGCCGCGCTGGCCGCCGTCGACCCCGACGCAGTCCCGGCCAAACCTGAGCCGGCTGAGGTGGGTAAGAACCCCGTCGAGGCGGTGAGCGGCGCCTTGCGCGGCGCGGGGCGCGGCATCCGCAACTTCTTCTTCTACACCGAGGAAGAAAAAGCCGCGCTTCAGACCTCGAAACGGACGGTTGAGGGAGCAAGCAATCCCCTCCCGGCGGCCCAGGCGACGCCGGCCCTGCCCCACGTCAGCCCGCTGCCCGATACGGCCGAGGTGCTGCACCTGTGGCGCGACGTGGCCGACGGCAGCCTGATCATCCAGATCGGCCAGGAGTACTACCGCACGATGGGCGATATCGCCGCAGCCGGACAGGAACGGCGCTTCATGGCCGTCCTGCGGGAATTGGCCCGCATCGCCAAGGAGACGGCAGGTGAAGTCAGCACCCCGGCCCCAGTTCCCATCCAGACAGTCGTCCCGCCCGCGCCGGAAATGGCCTCCCCAGTTCCATCCCCGGCAGCCGAAACGTCCACCCCGGCGAAAGTAGACAGCGCCCTGCCCATGCCACCACAGCCTGAGGTGGAAGCTATCGTCAAGGCCGCCCAACGGGCTACGAACCGTCCCTCGCTAACCGCCGACCTCGAACGGGAAAATGCCGGAGGCATTGAGACTGAAAGCCTGGGTACATTCTTCGGGAACGTACGGGAGGCCGTCAAGCGGGGCGGGCGCGCGCCGGAAAAGAAGCCGGAAGCGCCGCCGCTGACCATCGCCGACCACATCGAAGAGTTTCTCCAGGCCCGGCTGCGCACCGCGTCACCCGAACTGCAGGGCAGAAAAATTCACATCCGCGCGGCCCTGCACGGCGGCGTGCGGATCGAGGTCGATGGGCGCTTCTACGACGCTGTGGGCGACATCGAGGACGAAACCGTCCGCCAGTTCGTGATCGACGCCATCCAGGGCTGGGAAGCGGGAGGCTGACCCCACCCCACAGTCCTAGACAGAAAAAAAGCGCCGGGAAGGGACATCCTCCCGGCGCTTCTGATTCGAGCGGCCCGGCCTAGCTGTAGGTCACCATTTCCGGCCGGATCTCCGGCTTGCCTTCAGGGGAGATTCCCAATCGCCCGGCGGGAATCTGGGAGTCGTGAGCGAAGATCAGCAGCGCGTCGCGGTCGAGCGCCCACTGCTGCCAGCGGCGTTTGGTCTCCAGCGTGACCAGCGGTTCCACATCGTAGGCGCTCATCCAGCCCAGCCGCGCGAACTGGACGGCATACGAGGCCATGTCGCACACGAACAGGGCATGCTGCCCCTGGCTCTCGAAGCGCACGCTCATGTGGCCGGGCGTATGGCCCGGCGTCCGCACGCCGAATACCCCCGGAGCCAACTCGACCTCGTCCTCGTCCAGCAGGCGAAGTTGCCCGGTCTGCGCCAGCGGCTCGTAATTGGCCAGGGTGTAGGTCGCCCGCGTGCGCTCGTTAGGGTGCATGGCGTCCTCGAACTCGCGCCGCAGCACGACATATTCCGCGTTCGGAAAGGTGGGCACGACCTCGCCGGCTTCGTCAAAGCGCGTATTGCCCGCGCAGTGGTCGGCATGCAGGTGGGTATCGATCACCAGGTCGACCTCCTCCGGGCGAATACCCAGCCGGGCCAGCCCATCCAGCAGGCCGCCTTCAGGCCGCTCCAGTCGCCAGATCGCGCGCATCTTGGGCGTGAGCTTGTCACCCATCCCGCTATCGATCACGATCGTCCTGCCGCCGGAGCGGAGAACAAGATTGTGCAGGGTCATCGGCACCTGGTTATCGGAGTCAGGCATGAGGATCGACTGATACAACGCCCGCGGAACCAGGCCCCACGCCCCGCCGGCATCCACCCTGACCCAACCGTCGTTCACCAGGTGGATTTCCAGATCGCCCAACCGGATCATCGGCTTCCACTCTCCGCGGTCTGCACCCCATCCTCAAACACGCCCAGCGAATCCAACTCTGTCCGCAGGGACTCCACCAGGGCCGCTTTGTCCGCCGCAGGCAAGAACGAAGCGGACGCGGCCCGCAGGATCGCCTGGCGCAGCATACCCAGCGTGAATCCGAACGATTGCATGACCAACAGATATTCGTCGCTCAGCTCAATGTTGCTAATGGCCGGATCGTCCGTGTTGATCGTGTATCCCAGATTGAGGTAGCTCAGATCGAGGAGTGGGTGGAGCGCCAACTCGCGCACCACGCCTGTCTGAACATTGCTGGTCGGGCATACTTCGAAAATGGTGCCCCGCTCGCGAGCCAATCCAACCGTCCACGAATCCTCGACCACGCGCACACCGTGCCCGATCCGGTCGGTGTACAGGTTCTCGATCGCGTCCCGGATGTTGTCTGGCCCGTGCCATTCACCGGCATGAATCGTGATCCCCAGCCCTTCGCGCTTGGCGGACAGGAACACCGGGCCGAAGGGGCGAGCCGGGAAGCCTACCTCCCGCCCGGCCAGATCGAGCCCCAGCACGCCCCGCTCCCGGTGACTCAGCGCGGCCTGCATCGCCTCCAGCGCGACCTCCAGGGGTTCGTGGCGGTTGATGGACACGATCAGGCCCACCTGGATGCCAAACTCCGCCGCCGCCGCGCGGGCCGCGTCCGCGACCCAGCCCACCGTATCGATCATGGGGAAATGCATCCGCGAAGCCAGCGCGTACGGCGTGAAGCGCAGTTCCAGATAGCGGACGTGATCGGCCGCCGCATCTTCCACGACCTCGCGAGTGATCCGCCTCACGATGTCGGGCGAACGATAGAAGGTGCGCAGCAAGTCAAATTTGCCCAGAAAACGATCGAGGGTGCGGGGATCGCCAGGCATCATCTGAACGTAGGGACGCAGCGTCTCCACGTCGTAGCTGGGCAGCGGGATATGGTGCTTACGGGCCACCTCGACCAGCGTGGACAGGCGAATCGACCCTTCCAGATGGCGGTGGAGATCGACTTTCGGCAGGGCTTGGATGAGGACGCGTTGGTTGTCGCTGGTCATGGGGCTGGCTGTTCCTGAAAGCGAGGCAGGCGCAGGGTAAACGTGCTGCCCTTGCCATGCTCGCTGCTGACGGCGATGCTTCCCTGATGGGCGTCGATCACACGCTGAACGATGGCGAGACCAATCCCGGAACCGCCCAAAACAGTCCGGGCCGGGTCTTTGACCTGATAGAAGCGTTCGAAGATTCGCGCCAGATATTGTGGCTCGATCCCGATTCCGGTATCGACGACCGCGATCTCGATCGTGTCGCCATCGTCCAGCAGGTGCGTCCGTAGCGTGATCGTGCCCCCATCCGGGGTGAACTTGACCGCGTTGCCAAGCAGGTTATCAATAGCCTGGTTCAGGCGGCTGCGATCCCCATGGACGATGAAAGGCTCGTCCAGGATTTCGGATACAAACCGGAGCGCCCGGTTGCTATACACCACGCGCAGCGCGTCGACCGCCTGGCGTGCCAGGGCATTCATGTCCACCCGCTCGCGCACCAGGGTGGCTTCGCTGATCTGCTCCAGCGAGACCACGTCTGCGATCAGACGCTGGATCACGTCGGCCTTGTCGCCAATGATCCGCAAGGCTTCCTGCTGGTCATCCGTGACTGGCCCCATGGCGCTATCTTGCAGCAGGCCCACATACCCCTTGATATAGGTCAACGGGTTGCGCAGCTCGTGGGACAGATTTTGAATCAGCTCCTCGCGCAGCCGTTCCTGAAGCTTGAGTTCCTGGTTGGCCTCCGCGAGCTTGACCGAACGATCAAGCTCGACCTGGTACAGGCGCGCGTTTTCCAGGGCCGCGGCGAGCTGGGCGGCCGCGATGATCAGCACGCGCTCATGATCGGGGGTGAAGGCGTCGGGAACCAGACTGTCCAGGTTCAGCGCGCCAATCACCCGGCCCTGAAAAGTCACCGGCACGGCCAGCACACTCCGTACCTGGGGGTCGAAAATCAATTGAGAGGGGTCCGCGTACACGTCCGGCACATACATTGGTCGTCCGCTGGCGACCACCTGGCCCACGATGCCCTCGCCCGGCCGGAAACGGGCCTGCTCCTGCCAGCGCGGCTTGATCCCGACCGCCGCCTTGATGTGGATTTCCTGCCGTTTCTCGTCCAGGAGCGACACCACGCAGGCCCGGCAGTCGAAAATCTCGCGCATCTTGTGGACGACCATCTGCAACAGATCGTCGCTGGTCAGATGCTCGGTCACCTGTTGGGCCAGCGTGTAAAGCGCCTCCACTTCCTCGAAGCGCTGGAGGAGCGAGCCGCCAAATTGCAGGTTCTCGACCGCGATGGCCGCCTGATCCGCCATCAGACTCAGCGCGCGCCGCTCGTGCTCGCGCACCAGATGAGGCTCACGGTAGAGCAGCAGCAGCACACCATAATGCACCCCCGACCGGCTCAGCGGGCAGCCCGCGATGACGGCCGGCAGCCAGTCGAAATCGTCCGCGGCAACCCGATCCGGCTGGGGGGCATCCACGATACACACCCCACCCTGCCCATCCACGAGCATCACCACGCTGCCCGGCACGGGATCGCGGCGGTCGTGGAGGGGGCCGTCCACGCCAACCCCCGCGCCAAAGCGCAGTCCGGTCGTGAGCTGGTCGCGCACGTACAGGCGCACTTCATCCGGCCGGATGAGCTCGCTGACCGCGTCGACCACGATCTGGGCCAGGCCCTCGAAGCTGGTCATGCTGGTCAACTGCGGGGTAATTACCTGGAGCGCGGCCAGAACTGCCAGACGATCGGCCGTCTGGCGGTCCAGCCAGGCGTTCTTGAGCGCAATCGCGACCTGTTGGCCAACCAGAGTCAGAAAATCAAGGTCATCCAGGGTGTACACGTCTGGCAAGTTCGACTGGACGGAGAGAACCCCGACCGCCTCCCCACCCGCCACCAACGGCACCATCATGTAGGAACGCGGTGTCGATCCAATAATCACCGGCTGGACAGGCAGAGTCTCCCGCTCGGAATCCCTGATCAGGAGACTGCGCTGGTGAGTCAAAACCCAGCCCACCAGCCCATGCGACGGAAATTGCCCCGGAGGCGACTCGATCGGCCGGCCGGCCTCGATGCCATGCCCAAACTCAATCAGGTCGGTTTCGGCCTCGTAACTGGCCAGATAGAAGCTATCGACCGGAAAGAGACCGGCCAGAGTCTCCCGCACGTGGCCCAGAACATCATCCAGTTTGCCATCCGCCAACGCCTCGCTAATGGCGTGCAGGGCCGCATAATAGGCTGGCATGTCAGCACCGGCACGCGGCGTGCACGTGACCCATAGATCGTCGCTCTCTGGGACAGCCCGGACCGTCACCCAGACCGGTTGAGTGGCATGGACGCTGCTGCACAGCGTGGCCGGATAGTGGCCAGCCTGCACGCGCGCATCATCCACCGCGGTTCGCCACCAGGTCGCGAAGCTCTGGCCACCCAGCGTGAGGATCGCCGCCAGCCCGCCCGCATCGAGTTCCGATATCCGCGTGGACGCGTCCAGGACCGAGCCGTCCGCCTGAACCCGCAGCGTCAGGATCGGCTCCTCCTGGGTGGATGCGCCCTGCTCAACTGAGGAATTTGCCTGGTGTCCCATACCGGCTCGAACGCTCACTGTGTCTAGCCCCTGCGCTCGCCGAACAACCAGCTCCAATACTTCCAGGCGGCCGCCACGCCGATGCTCACGCCCAGCGCGAAAGTCAAGGCATAGGCCACCTCGAGGTCAACCGTCCTGTTTCCGAGGGTCAGCAGCCGGAACACCGTGCCGCTGATCACCAGTCCCGCCGCCACATAAAACCAGCGATAGTAAGGCGGGGTCTTGGTGACCGCGCCCAGACGCTGGCTCAACAGGCCCAGGATTGTGAGCGCGACCGCAACCGACGCCGGGCCTAGCCCTCCGAGCAAGACCAGCAGACTCTCGCCCATGACCGATCCTATTCCTAACGACCGGCGGTCATCCGACGGTACAGAGACACACACAACCAGAGCAAGATGGCGCCGCCTAGCGCCAGCAGCAAATCGGCAATCGGCTCACCGCTGGTCCGCGTCATCCGGGCATACTGGGCCGCGGCCAGCCCAAACAAGACAATCGGGAGGCTATACAAGGCATAGCGGGTCCGCTCACCCGTCAAATTCTGGTAGAAACGGGCCACCATCAGCAGGATCGCCAGCAACACCGCCAGCGGAAACCAGGCATAGATCGTTAAAAACTGAACCAAGCCGGCCATCCTTCCGCTCGTTATTCGGCGTGAGTCGTGCGCGCCCGCCCGAACGCCTCTCCGAATGCGTCGGCCGGACTGGGCGTCGGACTGCCACTCATCAGGCCATGCTGCCCTTTGAATCGGGCCTGCACCACCGCCCCCTGGCTCGTGATCTCATACTGCCGGATGTCACGGGCATGATCGGAGCCGCGCTGCTTCAGCACGAGGAGCGCCTTGCGCATCATGCTGTCGATTTCGACATAGCGCAGCAGAAGGTAGCTATCCACGAGGAAAGCCAGCTCGTGCGCCGCGTTGGGATCGCCGCCAAAAAGGCTGCCCGACTCGCGCGTCAACAGGATCGTCAGGCCAAGGCGTTTCAGCCCGTTGACGAACCCGTAGACGGTTTCGCGCAGGGCCGCCCGATCGGCGACGATGCGCTCGAAATGCGAGATGCTGTCGACCAGGATACGCTGCGCGCCGATCGCCGCGGCGTGTTGCTCCAGCATGCCGCCGACCCGCTGCAACTCGTTGAGGCTGATCTCCGGGCTGCTCATCACCACGCGGAGCTTGTTCTCCGCCTCCAGACCGGGCAGGTCCCAACCGAAACCGGCGGCGTCGTGATAGTACTGGCGTGGGAATTCCTCAAAGGTGAGGATGATACCCGGCTCGTCGCAGACCGTGACCCCGTGATGGATGAACTGCATGCCCAGGGTAGTCTTGCCCGTGCCCGGCGCGCCTTCGATCAGGTTGGCCGTCTGCGGAAAGAAGCCCCCCTGCAGCATCGGATCCAGTCCGGGAACCCCCGTCGAGATACGAGTCATGTCTGCATCCCCCGGATGACATGGTACATCGCCCGCACACGGAACTGCCGGTCTTCGCACGCCTGGCGAAAACGCCGTACCAGGTCCCGCATGGTCGGATCGGGCGCCAGTCCGAAGATGGGCTGGTCGGGTGTGCCAGAGACGGCCAGCACGCCGCTCTCCGCCAGAGCGTCCAACTCCCGGCGAATGACCTGCGACTCGCGGCCGACATAAGTGGCAATCTTGTCCGCCGTATCGACCGTGTACGGGTTGTCGTGGAAGAAGCTCACCAGATCCCACTTGATGAAAGAATTGACCCGGATTCGAATAAACGCCAGCAGATCGGGATCAATATCATCCATCAGGTGGGATGCCCCCGTGTTGTGCTGATCCATCACTTCCTATCCTCTCGCGGCCGCTACCGCCGGCGGCGCCGGGGGCCGGACTTCACCGGCGCGCCCTGCGTGGTATGGCGCTCCTCCTGATCGGCCCGATAGTGGCAGTTCTTGTATTTCTTGCCGCTCCCGCACCAGCACGGATCGTTGCGGCCCAGTCGTTCCTTCTGCGTGGCCCGGACAGGCTCCGGCGCGGCAGTGCTGGCGGTCGAGCCGCTGGTCGAGGTGCGGATGTTCTGCACCTGGGCAATCGGCTGCGGCTGCTGAAGCTGCACGCGGAAGATCGTGCGCACCGCCCGCTGCTGGATCTGATCCTGCATCTCCTGCCAGATGCCAAACGCCTGGCGTTTGTACTCCACCAGCGGATCGCGCTGGGCGACGGCCATCAGCCCGATCCCTTCGCGCAGGACGTCCAGGTCGGTCAGGTGCCGCCGCCAGAAAAAGTCCAGGGCGTCCAGCAGCACCGCCCGCTCCGCCTCCAGCATGTGCTCGCCGAGTTCCTGTTCCTTCACAGTATAGGCTTCCCGGCCCCCTTCGTGCAATTGGGCCTCGATCGCCTCGGCATCCAGTTCGTCCCATCCTGCCGGGGTGATGTGCGCTGGCACCGGGAAGAGGGTCAGAGCGGCGCGGTATAGGTCTTCGAGCTGCCACTCATCCCGATATTCCGCGCCGAGGTACTGCTTGCACAGGGTCTCGATTTGCTGGTCGAGCATGGCCAGCAGACGATCCTTGAGCTCGGTCGCGTCGAGGATTTCGCGCCGCTGGCGGTAGATCACTTCGCGCTGCTTGTTGACCACATCGTCGTATTCGAGGATGTGCTTGCGGATGTCGAAGTTGAAACCCTCCACCCGGATCTGGGCCTGCTGGATGGTCTTGGTAATCATGCTGTGTTCGATCGGTTCGTCTTCGGGCAGATCGAGCCGGCTCATCAGTCCCTTGACCCGGTCGCCGCCAAAACGGCGGATCAATTCGTCCTCCAGCGACAGCATGAAGCGCGACTCGCCCGGATCGCCCTGGCGGCCCGACCGGCCACGGAGCTGGTTGTCAATCCGGCGCGCCTCGTGACGCTCGGTGCCCAGCACGAACAACCCGCCCGCCGCCAGCACTTTCTTGCGGTCTTCGGCGCACTCGGCTTTGGCTTCGTCCAAAGCGGCCTTCCACTGCTCCGGCGTGGCCTGAGTCACGTCAATGCCCTGCTTGCGCAGCTTCTCGCGGGCCAGGCCGTCCGGCGTGCCACCCAGCAGGATGTCCACGCCACGCCCGGCCATGTTGGTGGCGATCGTCACCGCGCCGGAGCGTCCCGCCTGGGCGATGATCGGCGCTTCGCGGAAGTGCTGCTTGGCATTAAGGACTTCGTGCGGGACTCCCGCCCGCGTCAGTTCCTTGGAGAGCCGTTCCGAAGTCTCGATCGCGACCGTGCCCACCAGTACCGGCTGGCCGTTTTCGTGGAGCCGTTTGATCTGGTCGACCACAGCCTTGAACTTGGCCTTCTCGGTCATGAAGACGTAGTCTTCGTTGTCCTGCCGAATCACAGGCATGTGGGTCGGGATCATCGTTACTTCGAGGTTGTAAATCTTCTCGAACTCTTCGGCTTCGGTGGCGGCCGTACCGGTCATGCCGGCCAGCTTGGTATACATCCGGAAATAGTTCTGGAAGGTGATGGTCGCCAGGGTCAGGTTCTCGCGCCGGACTTCCACGCCTTCCTTGGCTTCGATAGCCTGGTGCAGCCCTTCGGAGAAGCGCCGCCCGTGCATCATCCGGCCGGTGAACGAGTCGACAATGATCACCTGCCCGTTCTGGACGACGTAGTCCTTGTCGCGGTGGTAGAGCGTCACCGCGCGCAGAGCGTTATCCAGGTAGGGCAACATCTCGGCGTGTTCCGGGCCGTAAATCTGCTCGATCCCCATCCACTTCTCGATCTTCTCGACGCCCGATTCGGTCAGGAACGAGATGCGATCCTTGATGTCCACCACGAAGTCGCCATCCGGCTCCTCGGCCTCGATGCTGTCTTCGCTGCTGGGCTTCAGGCGCTTGACCAGATCGGCGAAGACCCGGTAGTAATCCGACGGCTTGTCGGCCGTGCCGGAGATGATCAGCGGCGTGCGGGCTTCGTCGATCAGGATGTTGTCGATCTCGTCGACGATGGCGTAGTACAGTCCGCGCTGGACCATCTGAGCCTTGTGCTGGACCATGTTGTCGCGCAGATAATCGAAGCCGAACTCGTTGTTGGTGCCGTAGGTAATGTCGGCGGCGTAAGCCTCCCGGCGCGGCACCGGGCGCAGGTTCTGGTAGCGGTCGTCGTCGGAGGCGTAAGCCGGATCGAACACGAAGGAGCCACGCGCCGGGTCGGCGGCCGCATTCTGGATCACCGAGGCGCTCAGGCCCAGGAAATGATAGATCGGGCCCATCTGCTGGAGGCCGAATTTGCTCAGGTAGTCGTTAGGAGTCACCAGGTGGCAGCCCTGGCCCGCCAGCGCGTTGAGGTACAGCGGCAGGGTGGCGACCAGGGTCTTGCCTTCGCCGGTCTTCATCTCGGCGATCTTGCCCTGGTGAAGCACGATCCCGCCGATCAACTGCACGTCGAAATGGCGCAGGCCAATCGTCCGCACGGAGGCTTCCCGCACGACGGCGAACGCCTCCGGCAAAATCTCGTCCAGGGTTGCGCCGCCCGCGATCCGCTGCTTGAACTCGTCCGTCTTGGCGCGCAGATCGGAGTCAGTCAGCGTCTTGATCTGCGGCTCCAGCGCGTTGATCTGCTCGACCACCTCGCGATGGCGCTTCAGTTCGCGCTCGTTGGGGTCGCCAAAGACCGTCTTGACCAGTTTATTGAACATATCGCCTCATCACGAACACCAGACAACACCGACTCAAAGTGTGCGCGCCGGGCTGATCGGCGGCGTGAACGCGGGAATTATAACATACCGAACATGAGCGCCTCGTTAAAGTCGCATTGGAATCGAAGGCCGGTGCGCGCTCCGATCCGCCTTTTCCGCCATCGCACCCAGGATTGACGCTCCTCCGGGCCGCCGTTACAATAACACATCCTTTGTCAGAAATTCAGTGGACCGCAATCCACAGCCGGCCGCTTGCTCCCCTCTCCGCGTGCGGAGACGGGCCGGGGGTGAGGTCTCCCCTGAGCCGCGCCGTGTTGCCGTCCACTGAAATTGAGATTCAGGCGGCGACAATGCGCTATCACATCTGGACCCTGGGCTGCCAAATGAACGTGGCCGATTCGCAGCTCCTCGCTTCGGAACTGGAAAAACGCGGCCACCATGCCGCGGATAACTGGGAAGACGCCGACATCTGGGTGATCAACACCTGCGTCGTGCGCCAGTCCGCCGAGGACAAAGCCTACGGCCGCCTCAACGAACTCAAGCACCTCAAGCAGCGCCACCCCGGCAAGATCATCGGCCTGATGGGCTGCCTGGTCGGCGTGCGCGATCCGCTCCGCCTGCGCAAGCAGCTTCCCCAGGTGGATGTCTTCCTGCCGCCCTCCGATCCGGCCCCGATGATCGACTTCCTGAGCCAGCACAGCGCCGAGGGCGAGGCGATCCAGGCCGAGGCCATCGCCCGCGCCGAGCGCGACGCTCTCCAGGACGGCGAACTGCTCCTGCCCCAACACGAGCGTTACGCCCTGATCAGCGCCCACGTGCCGATCGTCTACGGCTGCTCGTTCGCGTGCAGCTATTGCATCATCCCCTTCCGGCGCGGGATCGAGCACAGTCGCCCGGTGGGCGAGATCGTCGGCCACGTGCGCAGCCTGGGCCGCCAGGGCGTCAAGGAGATCACCCTGCTCGGCCAGATCGTCGACCGCTACGGCAAGGACATCCCCGACGGCCCCACCCTGGCCGACCTGCTGCACGTCGTCCACGATGCGGCCGAGGAAACCGGGATCGAGCGCATCCGCTTTCTGACCAGCCATCCCAACTGGATGACCGATCGCCTGCTGGATACCGTGGCCGAACTGCCACGCGTGATGCCGCACATCGAGGTCCCCAACCAGGCCGGCGACAACGAGGTCCTGGCCCGGATGAAGCGCGGTTACACCATCGAGCAGTACGTCGACCTGGTGGGCAAGATTCGGGATCGCATCCCCGAAGTGGCGATCCACACCGACATCATCGTCGGCTTCCCCGGCGAGACCGAGTCCCAGTTCCAGCGCACCTACGACGTGCTGGCCCAACTCCGCCTGGACAAGGCCCACATCGCCAAGTACAGCCCGCGGCCCAACACCCTCAGCGCGCGCACGATGCCCGACGACGTGCCCGCCGGGGAAAAGGAACGCCGCCGCAAGGCTCTGGACGACCTTCAGGCCCAGGTGGTGGCCGGGATCAACGCCCGCTGGCTGGGCCGGACGGTGCCCGTCCTCTTCGAGGAGCAGCACAAGGGCAAGTGGCGCGGCCGCACCCCGCAAAACAAGTTGGTCTTCGTGGACAGCGCCGACAACCTGCTCGGCCGGGTCGAAAACGTGGAGATCACCTGGACCGGCCCGTGGAGCATGCAGGGCCGCCTGCCCGGCCGCCAGTCCGACCCAGCGCCGGAGGTGATCGAAGTCCTCCCGATCGCGTCCTCGCGGTGACTGACGCCCGATTCGACCCATTCCAACTCGACACAGATGACACAGATAGGACGGATGGGCACGGTTTCTCAAGAGGGAACCCGTGTCTATCTACCTGCTCTGTGTCTCCGTGTTGAGTTGAAAGATTGCCCAATCGACTCGCCTGTCGTCAGGCAAGCGCAGGCCAATCACTGAGCATCGGCCCGCCAGGGCGTGTATACTGCGATGGAACCGCTGTCACCGGGAGGATGAGACATGGATCGCTACGGATTCGCAATCTGGGCGCTGATCGCGGGCCTCGTGATCGGGCTGGTGGGGAATGTGCTGTTCTACGGTAAGGAGATCGGCCTCTCGTTCCCGCTGTTCACCCTGATCATGATCGGCGCGGTCCTGCTCTCGGCGCGGCTGAAAGGCGTCGCGCCCCGCTGGCGCAACCTGTGGCTGCTGCCGCCGCTGATCGTCTTCGCCGGGATGTTCGCCGTGCTGGCCAGCCCATCCCTGCTGATGAGCAACGGGCTGGCCGTCCTGGCACTCGGCGCCCTGGGCCTCTTTTACCTGACCTCCGAGCGCAATGTCGACACCGATGGGACCATGACTTACCTCACCGGCCTGTTCGAGGCCGGTCTCTCCACCTTCATCGTGCCCTTCTTCACGCTTGCCGATGGCTGGAGCTGGCTGCGCCAGCGCGGCAACCGGCGGCCGACCGCCCTGGGGGCGGTCCTGCGCGGGCTGCTGCTGGCGATCCCGCTGCTGCTGATCCTGGCCCTCCTGCTCGGCTCAGCCGACGCGGTCTTCGGAGAGTTTCTCAGCCGGTTCTGGGACCTGTTCCACATCGAGAACCTGGAAGACCTGATCGGCCAGGGGACGCTGGTCGTGATGTTGGGCTGGGTGGCCTGCGGGGCGATCGCCTATGGCGTGACCCGCGACAGCCGCCTGAGCGTCCCCGCAACGAGCAACGCCGATCCCTTCGCGGCGGAGACTGATGCCCCACAGATGACCGCCGCACAGCCCTCAGCACCGACGGGCGGCTGGAAGCTGGGCCTGATCGAGTCCGGGATCGTGCTGGGCAGCGTCGACCTGCTCTTCGCGGCGTTCGTGTTGGTTCAATTCGCGTACTTCTTCGGGGGGCAGACCAATATCTCGGTCGAAGGGCTGACCTACGCCGAATACGCCCGGCGCGGCTTCTTCGAGCTGGTCACCGTGTCGGTAATCGTGCTGGGGCTGGCCCTGCTGCTCGATTCGATCACGGTGCGAACCAGCCCCGCCCAGCACACCGTTTTCCGCGTCCTGGCAATTGTCCTGATCGGCCTGACCACGATCATGCTCGTCTCGGCCTGGGGACGGATGAGCCTCTACGAATCCGAATACGGCTTCACCCATCTGCGCCTGTATACCCACCTGTTCATGCTGTGGATGGGCGTGCTGTTCGTCTTCTTCCTACTGTCGCTGTTCCGGGTGCGGGAGCACATCTTCTCGCTGGGCCTGCTGGTCGTCCTGATCGGCTACCTCGCCACGCTGAACCTGGTCAACCCGGATTACACCATCGCCCGGCTCAATATCGATCGCTACTGGGCAGGTCAGGCGCTGGACTTTCCCTATCTGGATCAACTCTCAACGGATATGATCCCGGCCCTGGTTCCGCTGTACGAGGAAACCGCCGAGCGCGATCCCCAGGCGCACGAGTGCGCCGCCCAGGTCCTCAGCGGCCATCTGCAACGTCTGGATACTCTGCGCGCGGGCGCAGGCGGCACGATTTTCTCGGCCAACCTGTCGCGGGATGGCGCGTGGGCGCTGCTCGATCCGCTCCGGAATCAGTTACCTGACTACGATTGGGAGACGCTGTACAGCGAGGATTGTGGCGGGTCAGGCTATGGCCGTGACTGGATGGATTGAGCCGCCGCGGCGTTCAGATTGCCATTCGCCGGTCGGAGCCGGTCAACTGCCGACGGGCATCATCCAGCGTGTCGGCAAATGAGATGGTCTGCATCATCTCCGGGCGCATGCGCCGCAGGGCGTTGAACAGGGCGCGCATCATCAGCGGAGCGCCCACGAACACGGTCCGGTCGGCGTTGTGATGGGCGGCGCTGACCACGCGCTCGCCCGGCCAGATCGGCCCATCACTCATCAATCCGGCCGAGCGCAGGTCGACGATGTAGTGCACACGGTGATCGAGGTGATCCATCCAGCCGTGGGCCTGCTGGACGGCCGCGTAAAGCTCCGGCCAGGCCCAGTCCCCGTCGACCCGGTACAGCAGCGCCTTCTTTTCTCCGTCTGCCCAATCCAGCGTGACGGTCATCCCTGATCTCCAGCCCTGCGTATTTTCTTCAGCCAGTCGACTTGCCGTATCCTTGGTTACGTGTCAGGCAAGACGCCTGTCTGGCGAACTCGTTAACCCCACTATACCTCGATCCATCGTTGTAGTATATAGCTCTTCTCTACTATTCACTCTTTTTTAACGCTCCGCCAATGATCTACTCCGTTGCTTTGGGATATGACCCGCCCACCCTGAGCTTCCGGGCAATCAAATCGACAGCGCCGGGGCTTAGCCGGCGCTGCACTCCCACGATCAAAGCTCGATGGAAAGGCGCTCAGGCCACCGCCCGCGCCGTCACCTGTAACAACTCGTAGGCCATTTCCATCGAAGCGACACACTGGAGCCGGTAGTTGACCTGGGGATACAGGCGCCCCAGCACACTGAACAGCGCCTGCATGAAAACCGGCGCGCCGACGAACACGGTCATCCCCGAACGAGGATGGACGGCCGTCGCCAGCCGGCGGCCGTGGCGCAGCGGGTTCTCGCCCATGCGCCCGGCCTCGCGCATGTCGACAATACTATGGACGACGTGGTCGACCTCGTCCAGCCAGCGGTGCGCCTGGAGCACGGCGGCATACAAATCGCCCCACAACCAGGTGCCCTGGACTTCATACAGCAGGAGAGTGTGTTCGGCATCCGCCCAACGCAGATTGACTGACATGGTGGTCCTCTTGGCGCAAGTACCTCCGTCTTTCCATTAAGGTATCATAAAAATATAACACCAATCAATAGTCCTCCTTTACTATTCGCTCTATCATCACCATCGCGCTCGCGTCAGGCAAGCATCAGCTACTCACTGCTTGAACTCGCCCAGCCTCAGACCTACAATCTCCGGCCTGAGACCGCCCGCCAAAGGAGTCGCGCCGCGATGCCCGATCCGATTTCCGCAGGCTCAGCCGTGTATGAGGTGGAGGACCTGATCAAGCTGTATCCAGGCCAGACCACCCCGGCGAACGATCGACTCACCTTCAAGGTCGAGCGCGGCGAAATCTTCGGCCTGCTGGGGGCCAACGGGGCGGGCAAAACGACCCTCGTCCGCCAGCTTGCCAATCTCCTGGCCCCCACCAGCGGATCGATCCGGCTCTTCGGCCGCCCGCTGACTTGCACTCCCCTCTATACCCCCGGTCTGATCGGCTACATGCCCCAGAGCGGGTATGCCATGAACATGGTCACGGTCGCCGAGACGCTGTATTTCACCGCCCACCTGCGCGGCCTTTCCCGTCCCGACGCCCGCCGCGAACGCGATGCACTGATCGACCGGCTCAACCTGGGCGCGCTGCGCGACCGGGTCGTGCCCCGCCTGAGCGGCGGACAGCGCCGGCTGGTCCTGCTGGCGACCGCGCTGGCGGCCTCGCCGCCGGTGCTGATCCTGGACGAGCCGACCAACGACCTCGATCCCCAGCATCGCCGCCTGGTGTGGGATACCGTGCGCGCCACCAACCGGGAACACGGCTCGGCGGTCATCCTGGTCACGCACAACGTGGTGGAAGCCGAGCAGGTGATCGAGCGGGTGGGCATCATCCAGCGCGGCCGGTTGATCGCCGTTGGGCGACCCGGCCAACTCAAGGCCGACCTGAACCACCAGCTCCGCCTGGAAATCCTCTTCGACCCGGCCAACCCACCCAGCCTGCCCGCCGCCGCGCAGCCGCGCGAGTTGGCGCCAGGCCGCTGGTTCCTGCTCCTCGATCGCGCCGCCGGGCCGGCCTACGTGGCCGCCCTGACCGATAACCCGGCCGTGGAAGACTTCCGCCTGAGCACGGCCACCCTGGAAGACCTCTACCTCGCCCTGGCCGAGCCGCTGCCCAACGGCCATGCCCCCGCAGATCAGAGCGCCCCATGAACGCCTCCAATTCAAAATTCAGCATTCAGAATTCAAAATTGTCTTTCCAGCCGTTCCTGGTTCAGCTCGCCGACCTGACCCTGCTCCAGCTCACCAACTGGCGCTGGTCGTGGCGCGGCCTGCTCCTGACCGGGATCGTCGCCCCGACTTTCACCATCCTGGCCCTGGGCACCTTCGCCGCGGAGAGCGGCCCGGTCGCCCTGGGCTATGTCCTGACCGGCAACCTGGTGATCTCGCTCCTGTTCTCGACGATGGGCCAGGTGAGCAGCCATTTCGCCTTCATGCGCAATGTCGGACGGCTGGAGTTTTTCGCCACCCTGCCCGTCTATCGCAGCGCGCTCGTCCTGGCGACTCTGGCCGCGTTTTTCGCCCTGTCCCTGCCCTCGACTGTGGCCACGCTGCTCATCGGGACGATCGCCCTCCAGGTGCCGCTGAGCATCAGCCCGTGGGTGTTGGTTGTCGTGCCCCTGATCAGCCTCAGCCTGAGTGGGCTGGGCACGCTGATCGGCCTGATCGGCCGCACCCCGGAGGAGGTCAGCAGCCTGAACATGCTCACGACGTTCATCCTGGCTGGCCTGGGACCGGTCGTCTTCCCGCCGGAGAGTCTGCCGCCGATCATGAGCGTGATCGGATTACTCTCCCCCGCGACTTATGCGGCCTCGGCCCTGCGTCAGGTGATCCTGGGCTGGCCGGATCGCCTGCCCCTGGCCCTCGACCTGGCTGTCCTGGCCGCGATCACGGGCGGGCTGCTGTGGATGGTCGAGCGCCGACTGGACTGGCGGGTCACATAAAAAAACCGCCGATATCTATCCGGCGGCGTGCAGCATGCCTCGATCGCGGTTGAAGTTATTGCCCTGCGCCCTGGCCTTGCCCTCGCCCTAGCCCCCGCCCGGCCCACATCGGCGCGCCATCCGGCCCGCGCAGGGTCACCTCCGCGCCCGACGATGTCGTGATCTGGACCGCCTTGAATTCATCCACTTCCGGGTAGCCGAGCAGGGTTACGGTTTCGCCTGGCCGGCAGGCGAAGCCCTGCCCTAGCGCGTACGCCCAGGGCTGACCTTCCACAATCACTTCGGTCTCGCCGTCCGTCCTGACGACCAGCATTTCGCCATCGACCGTGAGCGCCGTCCCGTGAATGGTCTGCATGTCCACGGCCACCGCCTCGGATTCCGAGCTTCCAGTCACGACCTCGCCCGACCCCAGTTTGGCCGAGGTCCGGTTGATGGCCCCGCTGACCAGCACCACGGCCAGTCCCAGCCAAGCGATGCCCCAGATCAGTCGCTTAGTCATGGTCAACCTCCTAACCCTGGCGAGCCGTAACAGCCCCAGGGATGGGGCGAGGGGAAGTCCGTCCCAGGATGCGCCGGGTCACGTTGACGACCCAGCGCCAGTGAATGGCGAAGTGCACCACCGCCGCCAGCACCAAAACCACCCCGGCCCAGGTGTGAACGACATCCCAGGTCACCCGGTCGACCAGAAAAACCGTGCCTGCCGGTGCCAGCCAGAAGTACAGTCCCGACACAGCGGTCAGCAGGAAGCTCACAGCCACGATGACATCGATCAGGATGTTGTTCCAGGCCCCGCGCGACATCGTCGTCCGGCGTTCCCGGAGGCAGACACCCGCCCGGCATGCCATCATCCTGACCCAGCCCCAGTGCAGCGCAAAGTGAACGGCGGCGGCGGCGATCATCGCCAATCCACCCCAGGTATGCAGGTCTTTCCAGGTCGTCCGGGAGAACAGCAGCGCCAGGTCATAAGCCGGGTTACGCCCGCCCTGGTACCCGCCCACCGGGAAGTACAGAAAGTAAATGCCCGTGAGTGACGCGATCAGCGCGCTACTCAGCACCACTGCATCCAACATCCAGTTCCACCGCGTTCGCGGGGCGACACTACCTCGGTCTTTCACTGCCATGCCTCCATTCCGCTGCTGCCCTTGCCAACCCATTCAGCGCCAGTATAGGGCGGTCTTGCGAGGAACTTGTGTGGACACTATGAAGAACCTGTGAAGAAGTCCGGTCTGGCCGAATTGATCAGTGGCAATCCGTGTTTCACCCTTGTTATCCGATCCCAGAGTTTTTCTCTGCCACCCGCTCCGGCGATTCGCCAGACGGCAAGCCGCGGTGCTAGAATCCGGGCTGTGAAATGGCCGCACTGGCGCCAGGCAAAGGAGGCCCAGACCATGAAACTCAGACCCTATGCCCACCGGTTGTGGATCGCCATCGTCGTGCTGGCCTTCGGCAGCCTGGCCTGCAACCTGATCCAGAATCAGCAGCCCTCCCCCCTGGTCACGCCGACCTCGGCCTCCGGCGCGCCGACTGTCACGATCAACAGCCCGGCCAATGGCGGCGAAGTCGCGGTCGGTCAGGAAGTCCTGATCCAGTCCACAGCCCAGGATGGGGTCGGGGTGACGCGCATCGAGTTGCGCGTGAATGGCTTCATCGTCAACACGGTGCCCGCCGAGTCGCCGCTGGGCGACCAGGAATTCTCCGTGATCCAGTCCTGGCGTCCGACGGAGGCCGGTACGGCCACGCTCCAGGTGACAGCCTATCGCGGCTCGATCGCCAGCGCGCCGGCCCAGATCGCACTCACGGTGCGCGCCAGCGCGGCCCAGATCACCTCCACCCTGCAACCCTTGCCCGGCGTGACCCAGGTTGCGACCGACGACCCCACCTGCCGGGCGCGGATCGAAGTCGAAGGGCTGAACTTCCGCACCGGGCCGGGAACGACCTATCCGATCCTGAACGTCCTGACCCTGGGCAACCTGGTCCGGATCACCGGACGGCTGGCCGACAACAGTTGGTGGCAGGTTCAGAACGGCCTCGATTACGGCTGGATCAGCTCGGCCTACACGACCCAAATGGGCAATTGCAGCGCCATCGCGATCATCCAGCCGCCGCCCAGCCCCACCCCACGTCCGGCCACGGCCACACCGACCACGCCGCCGACCAGCACGCCAATCCCAGGCTCGCCGACGCCCACCTTCACGCCAACGCCGCAGGTCCCGGACCTGGTCGTCTCGGCCATCGAAGGCCCGGCCCTGCTCGAACTGAACGCCTCCGGCACGGTCGGCGCGCGCTACACGGTCCGCCTGCTCAACCAGGGCACCGGCAACAGCGGCCAGTTCGCTACCAGCTTCCGCCTGCCGGATGGCACCGTCGCCCTGCTGCCCATCGTGGTCAACCTGGCCCCGTCGCAGTCGGTCGATCTGCCGGTGGACGTAACCTTCAATGCCTCGGCATCTTACCGGCTGGAAGCCACGATCGACAGCGGCTCGCAGGTGGCCGAACGCGACGAGGGCAACAACGTTCGCATCCTGGACGTGGTGATCACCAACCCGCCCACGACCGGGCTGACCGCGGCTCCGGTCGTATCCGGGGCAGCCCTGACCGGCCCGCTGGTCGTGATCACCCTTGCGCCGTGAGCCTGACATCCCATCCCGTCATCGAGGAGCCACGCCCGGTATGAAACGTCTATGGATGGTCGCCCTGCTGTGCCTGAGTCTGTCCGGCCTGGCCTGCAACCTGACCAGCGGCGGCGAGCCCGAGTCAAGCGCGACCGCCCTCCCCTCCCAGGACAGCGGCGCGGGAGGCAGCGCCCCGGTGGTCACTGTCCTGTGGCCGCCCACGGGCAGCGAGTTCGTGATCCGGCAGGAGATGCTGGTCTACGTCCGGGCAACCGACAGCGTCGGGATCACCCGGCTGGAACTGCGCAGCCCGACCATGCTTCTGAGCAGCATCCCTTCCGCCGAACGCCGCGGGCAGACCGAATTCGAGGCCATCCTGTCCTGGACGCCGACCCGGACCGGGACGCAGGACATGGAGGTGGTCGCCTACCGGGGCCAAACCGCCAGCGCGCCCATCCCGCTCCAGGTCACCATCCGCCAGCTCGCGCGTGATATCGTCGCGACTCCACTGCCCTACGGGATCAGCGCGCCGGTGGCCCCGACCGGCGGCTGCCAGGTCCGGGTGGACATCAACGAGCTGCGCTTTCGGTCCGGGCCGGGGACGCAGTACGAGATCATGGGCATCCTCCAGGTTGGAGAAGTCCTGGGAGTCACCGGCCGGAACGCGGCCGGCACCTGGTGGCAGGCCAACCGCAATGGGCAGACCGTCTGGTTCTCCGCCAGCGCGGACTATACGACCAACCTTACGGACTGCGCGGCCGTACCGGCGGTCGCCGTCTCCGGGTAGATGGGTGATTGACGGCCACTGGCGGCCCATATACAATGAGGCCGTCGACTGGATGGGGACGCTATGATCACGCACGTTCTGTTTATCGACAGCGATTCGAGCGCGATGACCCGGGTGAAAGACGCCCTGGAAAAGGCCGGCAACTTCGAGGCCAGCGTCTTCACGACCGGGCTGGCCGCCCTCGAACACGCGGAGAAGAACCCGCCTTCGGTGGTGGTCGTCTCGCTGAATGTGCAGGATGTCAGCCCGGATGAACTGGTCACGGGCCTGCGCGGCCTGTACGCGGCGCTCCCGGTCCTGCTGCGCGCGCCGGACGATGCCGATCCCCTGTTGATCGACCGCCTGAAGCCGCAGGGCGTGCTGTATGGCAGCTACTCGACTCGCGTCCTGGTTCCGATGATCGAGGAAGCCCTGACGGCTGATCTCGCCGCCCCGGCGCCTGAGCAGGCTGGTCCGGACGTGGTCGCGGACGACCACGAGAGTCTACTGGCCGGTGCGCCGCCCAGTGATGATCTGGCCGAGTTTGGTGAAGTCCTCAAGGCCATCGAACCGGGCTTGCAAGCCGAGGAACAGGACACCTTCAAGACCCTGGTCGAATCGCTGCGCGCCCCGGTCGAGAAGCCTTCGCTGCTCAAGCGCAGCAAATCCAAATCCCGTTGGGCCGACCCGGAAGCCGAAGCCAGCGCAGCTCCTCCGGCGGAGGCCGCGCCGCCCGCTTCGGACCATCTGTTCGAGAAGCTGGCCGCGGAAGAGCCACCCTTCCCGACGCTGGAAGATTCCGGTACGGTGCGCGACCTGATCTCGATGACCGATCCGGAATTCGAGCAGACTCCCCCCGGCACCGCCGTCGACGTGCCGGATGAGATGATCGGCGGTCTTCACGACCAGCCGCTTGGCGTGGCCGAACAGGAGCTGCTGCAAGCCCTGGCCGATGCCAGCGCCGAGCCGCGACCCGAATCGCGCCGTCCTGCGGTGGATGGTGAAGCGTCCAAAAAGCGCACGCCGCCCTTTGTCGTCGACGAGGTCACTCCCTTCCGCAAGGATGCCGCGACGCTGGCGCTGGAACTCACCCAACACGTGGTCGGGTCCACGGCGCAGGCGATCATCCTGCTGAAAGACAATGCCGTGGTCACGGCGGCCGGGTCGCTGAACGAACAGGACATCGCGGTCCTGGCGGAGGCCATCGACTGCCGGACGGTCAACAGCCGGAGCGGCACCCAGATCAAGTTCGTCGCGTTGCGCACGACCAACACCAACTACATGGTCGTAGCCGTGCCCACCCTGGACGAGATGGTGCTGGTCCTCGTCTCGGCGGAGAACACGCACCTGGGCACGATCCGCCAGGAAGCGCTGGGCCTGGCTGCTGCCCTGCGCAATCCGCCCCAGCCCATCTCCCCAAAAGTCCCTGAGCCGGCCCCGGAGCCGCCTGAGCCTGGCTTCTTTCGGGAGACGCCCGCGCCGGAGGCCAGCGAGGCGTTCATGGTCATGGCGGCCGAGCCGGATGACACCACCGATTATGGCGTGACCGGCCGGATCCAGGCCGAGGGGGAAGACGCCGAGCCGCTGCCCACCGAAGCGGAACACGTCGAGCAGCGCGTGGCAGAGACGCGCGAGGCCCCCGAGTCCGCGCCGCAGCTCGACCCCGCCACCCTGGTCAAATACGCCTGCGCCTGGCTGCTGCGCGATCCCGCAGCCGAACTGGACGAGGAACTGATCCACGCCCTGCCCGTCTGGCTGGATCAGGTCATCAGTCTCCAACACTGGCTGCCTGAGCAAACCGAGGCCCAGCCGGATTACATCAGCGTCGTGGTCAACGTCCCGCCCGCGACCGTGCCCTCCGACATCGTGGCGATCCTCAAGCAGGCGATCGGCCAGCGCATCCTGGCCGCGCGGCCTGAACTGGCCGCCTCGATCGACCAACTGTGGGCGGATGCCTACTATGCCATCGCGCCGGGCCGTCCGCTGTCCGGCGAAGAAATCAGCCGTTTCATCAGCTATCAACGCGGTTCCTGACTCACCCGCCCCGGCGCTGCTGCCCGCGGTTGAGTTAAGATTGCTTTCTTGGGAGAACACATGAGCGACTCGACCCGCCCCACCCTGATCATGATCGACGGCCATGCCGTTGCCTATCGCCAGTTCTTCGCCCTGCCGGTGGAGTCCTTCAGTACGCGCGATGGCGAACCCACCAACGCCACCTTCGGCTTCGCCCGCACCCTGCTCGACGTGCTGGAAAAAGACCGGCCGCGCTATCTACTGGTCACTTTCGACCGGGGCCTGAGCGGGCGTAACGAGTTATATCCGGAATACAAAGGCACCCGGGAGAAAATGCCCGACGAGCTGCGCGTCCAGATCGAACGCATCCATGCCCTGGTGGAAGCTTTCAATATCCCGATCATGGAGATGGAGGGCTACGAGGCCGACGACGTGC
>CAZHMJ010000002.1:0-27417 GCA_964533805.1 uncultured Anaerolineae bacterium
GGAAGGCCGGCGTTGGAAGACCGAGATCATCAGCGCGCACGAAACCGGGCAGGGCGGCTACAAGGAACTGATTTTCGAGGTCAAAGGACACGGGGCTTACAGCCGCCTGAAGTATGAAAGCGGCGTCCACCGGGTGCAGCGCGTTCCCGCGACCGAGAGCCAGGGGCGTATCCATACCAGCACGGCTACCGTGGCGGTGATGGCCGAGATCGACGATGTCGAGATTGAGATCAACCCCAACGATTTGCAGATCGATACCTATCGGAGTGGCGGGGCGGGTGGCCAGAACGTGCAGAAGAACGAGACCGCGATCCGGATCACCCACCTGCCGACTGGATTAGTGGTCACCTGTCAGGACGAGCGCAGCCAGACTCAGAACCGCCTGCGGGCGATGAGCATCCTGCGCGCTCGGCTGTACGACATCGAGCAGACCCGGATTCAGGAGGAGCGCGCCTCCGAGCGGCGCAGTCAGGTGGGAACGGGCGAGCGCAGCGAGAAGATTCGCACCTACAACTTCCCGCAGAGCCGTGTGACCGACCACCGGATCAATGTCAGCAGCTACAACCTGGCGGGCGTACTCCAAGGCGATATCGACGTCTTCATCGATGAACTGGCCTCCCGCGAAGAGGCCGAGCGTCTGGCCGAGGCCTGACGTGCCGGAGACGATTCGGACCGCGCTCCAGGCGGCGGAACAGCGCCTGAGTGAATCCAGCCCATCGCCGCGCGCGGATGCGTTGCTTCTGCTGGCCCACGTCCTTGGCGTGGGCCGGTCTGTTCTCCAGGCCGAGGCGCTGACTCACCCAGAGCAGCCGCTTGACCCGCGACTGGCGGCGCGCTTTGAGGCGCTGGTGACTCGCTGCGCGGCGGGCGAGCCGCTGCCGTATGTCATCGGACGGTGGGCCTTTTACCACCACGAATTCGAGGTCACGCCGGACGTGCTGATCCCCCGGCCGGAGACCGAGCACCTGGTCGAGGCTGGCCTGGCCTGGGCGCGTGACCAGGCCCTGGATGGGGCTGGCCTGACCCTGGTCGATGTCGGCACGGGCAGCGGCGCGATCGCGATCTCGTTGGCGGCGGCCCTGCCCGGCGCGCTGGTCTACGGGCTGGATGTCAGCCCGGCGGCGCTGGCGGTTGCCCGGCGCAACGCGGCCCGGATCGGTGTGGCAAACCTCCACTTCGCGGCGGGCGACCTGCTGGACGCGCTGCCGCCCTTGATTACCCCCGATCTGATCGCGGCCAATCTGCCCTATATTCCCGCAGTCGAGCTTGAGCATCTGGCAGTGGCTCGCAGCGAGCCGCGTCTGGCCTTGGATGGCGGCTCGGACGGTCTGACCCTGATTCGGCGCTTGCTGGTCCAGTGTCCGGATCGGGTGGCGGAGCGCTTCTGCCTGCTGTTGGAGATTGGCGCGGGGCAGGGCGGCGCGGTCAGCCAGGTTTGCCGGGGGGGGTTCCCCGATGCGCGAGTGGATGTGATAAACGACTACGCAGGACATGACCGTGTGGTTCGTATCGTGCGTTAGAATACGAATACACCATCGCTGCCGCGCGTCCCAATGATCCCGATCGGTGAATCTGCCTTCCCGTCACGAAAGTGAAGTCCGGCCATGAGTCGTATTCTTCCCCTGAACGCCAAAACCGTTCCCCTGGCCTACGAAGCGCTGCGCCGCAATGAGCTGGTGGTGCTGCCCACGGATACGGTCTATGGCGTGGCGGCGGCGGCCTGGTCGGAGGAGGCGGTCAATCGTCTGTTTGAGGCCAAGGGTCGCCCGGCCAACAACCCAATCCCGCTGCTGCTCAGCGATGTGAGTTGCATTGAACTGGTCTGCGCGGAGGTTCCGCCCGCAGCCCTCCGTCTGGCGAAAGTGTTCTGGCCGGGACCGTTGACCATTGCCCTGCCCAAAAAGCCCGATCTGCCGCACAACGTGACTCCGCTGGCGACGGTCGGTGTTCGTGTGCCCGATCATGACCTGACGCGGGCGGTGATCCGCCTGATGGACGGCGCGCTGGCCGTGACCAGCGCCAATCTGTCCGGCGGGCCGAATCCTCTCACTATTCAGGAAGCTCATCTCCAGCTTGGCGCGAGCGTGACCTACTACATGGAAGATGGCCCAGCGCCGGGCGGCCTGCCTTCCACGGTCATCACGTTCACCCCGGAAGGCGACCTCCAGATCGCGCGCCATGGGCCGATCACGGAGGAAGCGCTGCGCGCCGCGCTGGAGTAATACTGCGTAGCGAACAGCCGCGTCGAGGGCCTGTTTTCCCTGGACTTTGCCTGGGAAAAACTATCCCACATCACGTGCACATGCGGGATTCAGCCTGTGGGTTATGCGGGATAGTGTGGGAATCTGTGGGAAACTGCGGGACCTATTCGCCAGGCGCAGGGTCCACCTTGAGATCGGCAAACTGACCGCCAGTGATCTGGCAAAGCTGGTCGAGTCTGACCGGGAAGATGGCATTGGGCGCGCCGGCAGCCGCGAAGACATCTTCGAAGCGTTGCAGCGAATCCTCGATGTAGATCGAACTGATCGGGGTGCGATGACCGACCGGCGGCACTCCGCCCGGCTCATAGCCATACAGCTCGACACATTCTGCTGGCTGGGCAATCCGGACTCGCTTGCGGGAAACACCCCACAGGGCCGCCAGCTTACGGGTGTCGATCCGCTGGTCTCCGGCGGCCAGGACGAGCACCGGGGTTTTGTCCACGATGAAGCACAGGCTCTTGACGATGTGGCCCAACGTGGTGCCGATAGCGTCCGCGGCTTCCTGTGAGGTCGCGGTGGACTGCTCGAAGAAGCGAACGCGCAGGCCAAGACCGAAGGTGTCCAGGGCTGCTTGCACGGCCTGAGGGGTAAGCGGTTCCACAGTAAGTTCTTCCTCCGGTGATAGAAATAGATCAGGGGCGCATGCTCCGCGTGGAATAATGAAGCCGGGTGTATCCCCGGCTTCATTGTAACGGACGGTCGCGTCCGCGCCAATATGGTCGCGGAGTGGACAGGGTTAGTTACTGGAGCAGGGCGAAGCCCAGCGACCCCGGCCCGGTGTGGACGGCGACGGGTGCGCAGACCGTGTTCTGGATCAGTACTTCGGGGTTGTAGGTTTTCATGATGTCGTCCACGAAGGCCTGCATGTCTTCTGCGGCCATGCCGTGCAAGACTCCGATCCGGATCGGCCTGGAACGGTCAACCACCTCATCCAGCAATGAACGCAGTCGCTGCAACATGCGCTGCCGGGTGCGCACCTGCTCCAACAACGCGATTCCACCATCCTTCACATGCAGAATGGGCTTGATGCGTAGCGCGTTTCCCAATACCCGCTGAAGGCTGCTGACTCGTCCGCTCCGGTACAGGTATTCCAAGGTGTCCAGGGCGAAGATCATTTTGGTGCGCCGTACCAGATCGTGGGCTAACCTGACTGCCTCGGCCGGATTGATCCCGGCATCGCGCGCATCGGCCAGCCCGAGGGCGGCCAGGCCAGCCGCTACAGAGCCGGTTTGGGTGTCGATGACCTGTACGGGAAAATCAACCATTTTGGCGGCCTGGCAGGCGGCGTTATAGGCCCCACTCAATCTGGATGAGATCGTCAGGATGAATACCGCCGAGGCTCCGGTTTCCTGGTGGGCCTGCTCGTAGGCGCTGACCAGCTCAGGCAGCGAGGGCTGGGACGTGGTCGGCATTTCACGCGCGGTGACCAGTCGTGAGTAAAAGCTCTCCGGATCAATATCGATCCGGTCGCGATAGTCGCGTCCTTCCCATACGATGTGCATGGGGACTGAATAAATCTGGCGCTGGGCAGCCAGATCGGTGGGGAGGTCAGCAGTGCTGTCCGTCATCACCGCGATGTGTGTTGTCACAAGGGTGTCCTCCTCCTGTCAGGCGCAAGGCTTGTCAGGGGCCTTCAAATCGGAATCTGTGTGTTTCTTCACAGACGGGATAGGCGTAGTATACCCCCCAAGCCTTACTGAAGGATAGAAAACCCGACTGCTCCTGGCCCGGCATGGACGCTGATCACCACCGAAATCTGGGTGATGAGGTAGGAGTCTGGCTCGCGGATGGCTCTGACGGCCTGTGCCAGGGCCTCGGCGTCGGATAGGGCGTTGGCATGGATCACGCCGAGGTGTACCGGACGGCCGGGATCGATCACCTCTCCGTAGAGGTTCTCCAGGCGGCTCAGCGCACGCTTGCGCGTGCGGACGCTTTCTTTGGCCTCGATTTTGCCATGTTCGACGTGCAAGAGGGGTTTGATGTTGAGGGCGGTCCCAAGCAGCCGCCGCGCCCCGCCAATCCGGCCTCCTCGGTGAAGGTATTCCAGCGTATCGACGATGAAGTAAAGCTGGGTGCGGTTGGCATATGACCGGGCCAGGGCACAGGCCTGTTCCAGGGACATGCCGCTGTCCCTGGCTTCGGCCAGCTTGAGCACGGCCAACCCGGTGGCGATCGACGCGGTGCGCAGGTCGATAATCTCCACCGGGAAATCGACCATATTTGCGGCCATCTGGGCAGAGGAGTACGTTCCGCTGAGATCGGCTGAGATGGTCAACACGATGATGGCCGGCGCGCCGGTTTCCTTCACCGCCTGCTTGTAGATGTCCGCAAATTCCTTGGGGGAGGGCTGCGAGCTGGTTGGCATCTCGTTGTCGCTGGCCAGCCGGTTATAGAATTCCTGGGGAGTGATGGTGACGCCGTCCACGAAATGATCGCGTCCCCACAGAATATGGAGCGGCGCGACATAGATTTGTCGCTCACGGGCAAGTTCGGTGGGCAAATCGGACGTGCTGTCGGTTACGATGGCAAAATTCGAGGTCACGCTGGAACTCCTGAATGCGCTATGGCGAAATCCGAACTCCTGTAGCGGATGCTGTCTCCTCAGGATTCGGTTTGCACCGATCGGATATCAAGAGATAACACCGCAGCACGGGGAGTGTTGCTCTGCCGGAACAACAAAGTGGCGGGCGGCCTTACCGGCCCGCCCGCCGTCGATATGGCGCTGTGCCAGACTGCTACTGGACGAGGGTGACTCCGATCACGCCGGGACCGGCATGCACGCCGATCGAAGGGCTGACCCAACTGTCGAGCAGCCAGGTGGGATTCCAGAGCGCGCGGGCCTCGGCCACCAACTCAGCCGCTTCCTCGGCGGCGTCCCCGTGGATGATGCCCACATGCAGCGGTTTGCCGGGGACGATTTGCTCGCCCGTCAGCTCCATCATCCGCTTGAGCGCTTTCTTGCGCGTGCGGATGCTTTCCAGAGCTTCGACATGACCGTCCTTGACGTGCAGGATGGGCTTGATGCTCAGGGCGGTCCCCAGGAGATGGCGAGCTGCGCCGATGCGTCCACCCCGGCGGAGAAATTCTAGCGTGCCGGGCGAAAACAGGACGTGGCTGTTGGCCGCCAGGGTGCGAGCCAGTTCCAGCGCTTCGTCGACTGTCGCGCCCTGGTCGCGGGCCTCGGCGACCTTCATCGTGGTCATGCCCAGGGCCAGGGTGATCGTCCGGGTGTCGAGCACGTGAACCGGGAAATCGACCATCTTCTGAGCTTCGATAGCGGAAGGATACGTACCACTGACATCCTGAGAGACTGTCAGCACGACCACGGCTTCGGCCCCGGTTTCTTTCATCGCCTTGCGGTAGAGATCCGCTACGTCCACCGGGGCAGGGCGGGAGGTCGTGGGCATCTCGGTGGCGGTCTTCAGACGCTGGTAGAACTGGGGAGAGCTGATCGAGATGCCATCCTTGAGGATTTCACGGCCCCATACGATCACCTGGGGGATCATGTAGATGTTGTACTTTTGCGTGATTTCGGTTGACAGATCAGCGGTGGTGTCGGTAATCAGGGCAAAACGCGCCGTCACGGGAATTCTCCTTGAGACTAGGCCAGCAGGGGAATTGCTCTGCGATGAATCAATCGAATAGATGCGATGCTCGCCCGAAGTATGGAGGCAAGTATAAAAGGACTTGGCTGCTTTGCAACCCGGCAAGGCTACTCGACTAACTGGGCAGTGCGTAACTGGCGGTAGAGGGTGCGCAGGTTGGCGATGTGCAGATTCTGGACGATCCCATTGAGTGGGATGCGACTCTTGCCGCAGGATTCAATGTCGATCCGCTCCAGTGCTTTGTCCGGATTCTTGGACTTGAGGGCTTTTTCGATGTTTTTGCGGAGTCTGAACAGGTAGTCCAGGTCTTCTTCGAGCTTGCTTTCGACTTCGCCCCGTAGTACGACTTCACCGTGTCCCTGGACCACGGTTTCAAACGTCTGGCCTTGAAGCGCCTGGAGCGAACGGATGAAATCCTCGTAGTCACCGTCGACGAAGTAGGGTACCGGCATCAGCGTGTCCGCCGAAAAGAGCACGCGATCTTCGTTGACCAGGCAAACTACGGAATCAGGGCTGTGGCCGGGCGAATGCCATAACTCGACCGTCTTGTCGCCCAGGTGGATCGTCAGCGTGCCTGTGCGAAAGACCATCGAGGGCAGGATGGGCGTAACCTGGGCGAATTCCGGCGCGTTGTGGCGGGCTTCTTCGATGCTCTTGCGGCCGCGCGTATCAAGCAATTCCCGGCACAGGGCATGCCCGACGATCAGGGCATTCCCAAAAAGGTAGGTTCCGAAGGTGTGGTCAGCGTGGTAATGGGTATTGATGACGACCCGGACAGGGCAGGACAGGCGCTTTTCCAGGAAATTCTTGATGGCGAGCGTTTCTTCTGGAAAAGCCAGCGTGTCGATCAGGATGGCGCCTTCTGAGGTGACTACAGCGCCAGCAGTGACCTGAGCATACAGGTCACTTGTGAAGACGTAGATATCATCTGCGACACGTTCTCTCTGCATAGGTCCGGATCGAAAGCCATTTGAGGTCAGCGAACGGTCAGACGCTGCGGGGTATAGCCAATGCTAATCTAGGGCAGAGTATAGACGGGGGGTAGGACAGTGTCAAGTTTCGTGAAAATTTTCGCAATGCGGAATGCACTCAGGCCGCAGAGCAGCAAACCCACGTATTCAGGTTCGATGCCCCGCAGCCAGGGTGAATTCCAGAGGCGTTTGGCTTACAGAATGAACGAGATCAGGATCAGTCCGGCGAACAGGACAGCGGCCAGAATCGCCATGTTGCGCAGGTCCGTTGCAACGTAGCCATACTCGTGGGCCAGGTCTTCGACCGTGGTCTTTTTGATGGCTGCCGAAGCGCCTGGATTGGCCGAGGTCACGACTCGGGCCGGGGCCGGGGCCAGGATTTCGCCGGAAGCCTCGCGCCGGGCGCGGTCGAGCGTTTCTTGAGGCAAGTTGAGACGCGGGGCAACTTTCTTGCGAGCCATAGAATCTCCTTGAGAACCGGTAAGGGTTGGCAGCGGCCGCCATTAACTGACGCTGAGATCGGCGAAGACGACGATCCGCTGGTTGTCCACCTGATAAGGATAGCACGAGATCAGCGTAGCGGTAGGGTTATGTGTGGCATCCATGACCCAGACGTCCGACGGCCTGACGATCTGCCACTCCCGTACGACGTAGGTATAGGTCTGGGTGAAGGTGTTGATGATGATCTCATCTTCCGGCTGGAGCTGATCCAGGTACCGGAAGATCTCACCATAGATGTCGTTATGCGCGGAGAGGACCATGTTGCCGGGCTGGCCGGGCTGGCCGGTTCCGTTGTGATGGCCGACCCCGCGCCGGAGCGCTTCCCAGTCCGTCCCGCTGACCACGGATGAATCGACGCCAATCGCCGGAATCCGGATGCGCACCGGGCTTTCTGGGCCGGGGGTGGGGATCGCGATCGGCGCGGCCATTTGCTGTTGCACGAGCGGGCGCAGGTGCTCCGGGATTTCGCTCAGGTTGAACTGGGAGCTTTGTCCCGCAGTCGGTGGGGTATGCCCGCCCGGCAGCACGATCCGGTTGAGGTCGATTTCCGGGGTGACACTGGGGGTGGGCAGACTGGCCAGGGCCAGCGATTGGGCCTCGGCCTGAACCGCCGCAGTCTCCGCCTGAAGAGTCTGCAAGGCCTGGAACAGGTTGGCGACGATGACGACCAGCCCGATAACCGCCGCGATTTCGATCAGGAGCAGCGTGCGGTTCCAGACCATCTTCAGGAAAGGGTTTGGCGATTGGGACGCTGTCGGAGTTTTCGGGGTAGGCCAGTAGTCCTCCTCAAAACGCGGCGTGCCTGTTTCCGGTGACGCCGCGACTTCCGGATTGGGCTGGTCTGGCTCCATGGGTACCGAGCCGTCGGTTTCGGCCGGTACTGACTGGGGCGCGATCGCGACCGGTCGGCCCATCAAAGGATCGATCAGGGTCGGATCAGGGGTGGCCCGGCGGCCGACCTGATTCATGCGCCGGAGCTGCTGCTGGCGCGCCTCCCGCTTGCGGATCGCCAGTATACGCTCCAGTTCTTCGATGCTGAGTTCGTCCACAGGGCGTTTGTCGCGCATAGGCTAGCAGGGTCAGGGCCGCTTGGCGGCCACCGCAAAGACTTCCCGTTCGAAAAACCAGCGAAAGGGCGGCGTATGAAACAGCATCCGGCGCAGCGACCCGAACCGGCTGCTATTCCAATCCTGAGGCGGACTGTCCAGCCAGACCCGGGCCGAGAACTTGTTTTTGCGCAGCACGCGCCGTAGACTGAGCATGCTCTGCTCGTTGACGTGCACGTGCACGTTGTGACCGACCAGAAATTCGCGCGGGTTGGCCGGGTAACGCTCGCCCTCGCCCATCAGGATGCGCACGCGACGCACCACCGGGTAGGCGAAGCGATCGTACCAGATATTGGGCGCGGTATGAATGATGAACCGGCCGTCCGGCTTGAGCACGCGATGGACTTCAGCCAGGGCCTGGTCCAACTCCCAAGGGTAGAGGTGCTCCACGACGTCGAACATCAGCACCCGGTCGAAGGCCTCACTGGGAAAAGGCAGCTTGAGCGCGGTGGCCTGGCAGACTCCGATCCGGCCCTGGGGGCGATCGGTCTGCTCGATGACATCCTGGCTGATCTCGACGGCCACCTTGGCGTAGTCCAGCCCGTAGGCATGGGCGCCGAGCCGCGCGCAGTGGCGCAAAATCTCCCCCCGTCCGCAGCCCACGTCGAGCACCATCATCCCCGGCCTGACTTCGGCCAGCGCAAAGGCAGCTTCCAGGCGCCGGGAGAGGTTCTCCCCTTCGCTCTGGTTGAACTCGGAGTAACCCTCGCACGCGGTGCGGAAATATTCCTCGGTGTATAGATCAGGGGGGACAGTCGGGCGTTTTTCCGACAAACGGATTTCTCCAGGGACGATATCGAACCGATCAGGTGGCTTTTTCACAGGCGATTATACAGATTCGACGGAGGCCTGTCTACCTGAGGCTGTGTCGCTGGGATTCATTTGGACATCATCTGGGCAAGCAAAAAAGCCGCAGACTGATTATCATTGTAGGCCTGTATAGTGGTTGGGTAGAAGAAGGAGTTCCGATGAAACAGGTTCGTTTCTGGGGGGTGAGTATGTTGCTGGTTCTGCTCCTGGGCATCGTCCCAGTGGCGGTGGGACAGGGCGGCAACTTGCTCAATAACCCAGGCTTTGAAGGCTTCTATCGTTCCTACAATTATGGCAACACCATCGATCAGCTTGTGCTGGAATTCCGGGTGGCCGACGGCTGGACTCCCTGGTTCCGTCCCCAGGCGGCTGGCGATCCCGGCTGGCGCTATCGCCGCCCGGAATACCGTCCGGCCAGCTATTCCTACAATGGTAGCGCGGCCCAACAGTTCTTTACCTCGTTTGGGACGCACCAGGCAGGGCTATTTCAACGGGTGACGAATGCCACTCCCGGCCAGACTTACCGCTTCAGCATCGCGGCCTACATCTGGTCGAGCAATGAGGAAAATGTGCTGCAAAGCACGGTGCCGGGCGATGCCCGCGTGCGGGTCGGAATTGATCCGAATGGCGGGACAAACCCTTACGCGTCCAGCGTGGTCTGGTCACCGTTTGCCACGTTTTATGATTCGTGGCGCGTACTGGCGGTGGATGCGGTCGCAGGCAGTCGCTCGCTCACGGTCTTTGTATGGAGTGAGCAGACCTTCCCAGTGGTGCACAATGATGTTGCGCTCGATGAGGCATATCTGGGCCTGGCATCCGGTGCGCCGGTTCCGGGCGCTTCCGATGGCGAGAGCGAGCCTGGGGTCGAAGAAGCTGTCCCACAGCCCGCTGTTCCGATCGCGCCCGCCAGCCCGACCGGAATCACGCTGACGGCCGATACAAACCTTCGCATGCGTGCAACTATCTACGGCAGCACCCTGGGCGTGATCCCTGCCGGGACGCCGGTCCTGGCGTTGGGACGCAGCCCGGATCGCAACTGGACTCTGGTCGAATACAACGGCCAGCAGGGCTGGGTGGCCTCCTGGATTGGCGTGTATTCGGCCAGCTTTGACACGCTGCCGGAAATTGCCCCCTGAAGTTATCTCCACGCGCGGGGGCGCGGCCGCGCCCCCGCTTTCCTCTCACACCGGCTGCCATTCTCTGATGCTATACTTGGGTTAGAGTCTCCTCGGACAGACCGGAGCAGATGGATGGACTTCGCGGCGCTGCGTGAGCAGATGGTCATCGAGCAGCTTGAGGCGCGGGATATCACCCATCCCAGGGTGCGGGCGGCCATGCGCAAGGTGCCGCGCCATCTGTTCGTGCCCTCCGACCTGCAACACCTGGCATACCGGGATGGTCCCCTACCGATCGGCAACGATCAGACGATTTCCCAGCCTTACATCGTGGCACTGATGACCCAGGTGCTGGCTCCGGTCGAAACTGATCTCGTGCTGGAGATCGGCACGGGTTCCGGCTACCAGACCGCGATCCTGGCCGAACTATGTGGTCAGGTCTTCAGCCTGGAACGGGACCCCTTTCTGGCCGAGCAGGCGGGCAAGCGCCTGGCCGATCTGGGGTACGACAACGTCGAAGTCTACGTGGGCGACGGCAGCCAGGGGCTGCCCGACATGGCCCCGTTCGACGGGATTCTGGTCGCAGCGGCCGCCCCGACGATCCCCGGCCCGCTTAAGCTTCAACTGCGCAGCGGCGGGCGGCTCGTGCTCCCGGTAGGGGGCAGGGACGGTCAAATTTTGGAGCGCGTCATCCGGATCGACGATGCGTGGGAGGTCGAGCGGCTGGTGCCGGTGATGTTCGTGCCGCTGGTCGGTCGTTATGGCTTCCCGGATCGCAAACGCCGCTAGGCCAGCCGGTCAGCTCCCTTCTTCGCCCGGCGGTGTTGGAGTTGGGGGTGGCGTGAGATCGGCGCTCAGGTGGACGTTCAGCGCGATTGTGCCGCTGACCACCGCCTCCGGCAGCGTGATCCCGAAATCGCCCAGGTTGAAGGTCATCTGGCTGTCTGATTCGAGGTGGTTGCGGATGACAGTCGCCGGGCCAACGGTCATGAAGACGGGCCGGGTCTGGCCGTGCAGGGTGAGCGTCCCCGCCAGGTCGAAGGAAACCTCCTCCTCCGTCACCGGAACCAGTTCGGTCGAGGTCGCGTCGAAGATGGCGACGGGGTAAAGCTCCGTTTCCATGCCGAGCCGGAGCGCCTCGTCGATCACGGGGCTGCCCACGGTCACGCTTGGTGTATCGATCTCCAGATAAGCCCGGATGCGAAGCTGGTCGCTCTCCGGTGTTAGAGTCACCGTGCCGCCCAGGATGCCGTACGTGCCTTCGACTTGCAGGCGCTCGCCCAATGCCTGGGCGGTGAAGGCCACCCGCGAGAGGGTGGGGTAGATGTGCAGGACGGTGGCTGCGGCTGCGGCTGAGGGCTGGGTGGGGCGCGTGGCATCCTCCGCCAAGCGCGGGCCACATCCTACCAGCGCCAGACCCAGCAGGAGCACCACAGTCCACAGGTGGTAGGGGATGTTCACGGAGTTGGTCTCTCGATTTTTCATGCCTGGGGATCGGTCTCCGTGCCGATAGGCACGCCCTGATCGAGGACGCGGCGGATGTCACGCTGGTGAATCATGGCGTGGCGGTAGACTAGCTCGATCATGGCTTCCAGGCTGGTGATGCCCAGGAAAGGATGACGCCCCTGGCGGTCGAAATCGGCCGGGTGCATCTTACGCACGATATCCATCGTGGTGATCCGCGCCTGGGCGAAAGCTTTCAGAATGGTCTCGACATCTTCGCACTGCATGACCTGCATGTTGTCCTCGTTGTAGGCGTCGATGTCCATGTTTTCGGGCGCGCCGGGACCGCCCAGCAGGATGTCGCTGATCAGATGGTGAAAAGCCTGCTCGGCGTTGAGCAGGTGGCATAGAATCTGGCGCGCGGACCAGCCCGTCCCCGCCAAATAAACCTGGCGGGTCAGGTCCTCCGGAGACAGGCCGCGAAAGAAATCCATCGTTTTCAGGCCTTCGCTGGCCAATCGTTTGAGCGTGGTTTCTCTGCGCGTGTCTGCCATCGAGTCTCTCCTTGCTTCACTGCCGGATTCACCGGGCTGGCGTCTCATTCGCGCGCCACAACCAGTCAGGTGACAATGGCCCCAGAGTCGATCAGCAGTTCGCCTCCATCGACATTGAGCACTGCGCCGGTGATGAAATCCTCGCGGGCCAGAAAGACGACCGCCCGGCCCACGTCCTCCGGGCTTCCGGCGCGCTGGAGCGGCAGGCGAGCCGTCAGTCTGGTCCAGTGTTCGTCGCTGCCGGTAGATGTTTTGAGCACCGGGCCGGGCGAGACGCTGTTGACCCGGATTTGCGGAGCCAGTCCGCGGGCCATGACCTGGGCCAGCATCAAGAGACCCGCCTTGGCGACGCTGTGATGCGGCAGCGCGGGCCAGGGCTGTAAGGCGCTATTGTCGAGGATGTTGATGATCACCTTGTCGCGCCCGGTCTGTTCCAACATCAGGCGGGCGGCGGCCTGGCTGACCAGGAACGGCCCGGTCAGGTTCACGTCGATTACCCGCTGCCAGTCCTCGTAGGAGAGGGATAGAAAGTCCGCCTTCTTGAACATGTTGGCGCTGTTGACCAGGATGTCGAGGCGGCCGTAGTGTTCGCGAATGGCGTCGAACAGGGCATTGACCTGGCGCGGATCGGATTGGTCAGCCTGGAAGGCGAAGGCATCGACCCCGTGACTCTTGACGTCGCGCACGGTCTCCTGGGCGGCTTCCGCCGCGCCGTGGTAGTGAACCACCAGGTGGACGCCTTCGGCGGCCAGGGCCAGGGCAATGGCCTTGCCTACGCGGTGGGCCGCGCCGGTCACCAGAGCGACTCGATCGGATAGAGATGGCTGCATGGGCGGCCCCTTTGCTGGCTTTGCCAGACGGGATGGCCCCGCTGGCGCGGCGATGGCGAATGCATCTCAATGTTTTACACTGTCTGGCTGGCATAAACAAGACCGCTCCGCCAGAGTCATCTGACGGAGCGGATTGGATGTGAGGCTAGGCCGCTTGATCCTCCGGCGGCGTGAGTGAAACGGTGACTTCCAACAGATCGAGGTCGCGTAGCAGGCGGATCGTGAGTTGATCGCCCACCTGATGCATGCTCAGGATGCGATGCAGGTCGTCCAGACCCTCGACTGTTTCCCCTTCCACGCTGATCAGGATGTCGCCTTTGCGAAGGCCGCCCCGGCTGGCCGGGCTGCCATCCTGCACTTCCTGGAGGAAGACGCCATGGGTCTGGGTGAGCTGGTGGTGCTTGACCAGCCCCTCATACAGGCGTTGGCGTTCCCCGGCAATGCCCAACCGCGGGCGCAGAACCCGGCCATGCTGGATCAGGTCCTGGCTGAGCTTGCGGGCTGCCGCGCTGGCGATAGCCAGGTTGATGCCCTGAGCCTCGATCAGGCTGGCGGTGTTGATGCCGACGACTTCGCCGTGAGCGTTGACCAGCGGGCCGCCGCTCATCCCCGGGTTGAAGATGGTATCTGTCTGAATCAGATTCTCCATCAACCGTCCGGAGGGGCCGCGCAGGGCGCGGTTGAGCGCGCTCACGATGCCGCTGGTTACGACCACACTGTCCCCGTCAGGGTTGCCCAGGGCCAGCACCAGGCTGCCCGGATTGAGCGCGCCCGAGTCGCCCCAGGCGGCGGCGGTTAGATTCTCGGCCTGGACTTTGACGACGGCCAGATCGACATCCCCATCGGCTCCGATGACCTCCCCGCGCAGCGGGGTGCCATTCGAGAGGTGGACGAGGACTTCCTCGGAGCCGCGCACGACATGGAAACTGGTGACGATATGGCCGGCCGTCGCGTCGATGATGACGCCTGAGCCGTGGTCGGAGCGGGCGCGGCCATGCCGCCAGCCGCCGCCTCGACCGCCGCCCCTGGTGGCCTGAATGCGCACCACCGCCGGGCCGACCGCCCGAACAATCGCCTGCAGCGCCTGGCTGTAGGCATCCAACATAGACTGGGCCGATGTGAGATCGGTCATGGTAAGGTACTCCTTATCCTCATTCGAACGCCGCTTTCCGCAGCGCACTCACCGTCCGGGCGTCCCGCGACAGGAGTCTTCAGAAAGCGTATTCTCAGTATAGTGGGGGGGCCGTCCGGCGGACAAGAGGTCCTGGGTTTTCTGATGGACTTCTTATGCCAGTAAGAGATTCACACGGAATTTACTAAATATGGCTTTATTTTGCGGATCAGGGCCGGTTGCCCATGTTAGAATAGTCTGGGGTCGTATTCTACACGAGTGGGTCATGGCGCTGGCGGCGTCCAAGCGGCAAGCGTCGAAGCGAAAAACGGGGCGCGGATCGCGCTGGCGATGCTGCTCTCCAGCGGCACACCCAGGGGATGAGAATCAAGCCTGTCGACACGCTGCCAGGCTGATTTTGCCTTTGGCTGATCGCTGACGGCTGAGTGCTGGCCGCTGTTCTCCGGGGAGGGGATCGTCGTGCTGGAGCAGATTCAGTCTGCCGCATCCTTACTGGCGCGTCGTCGCCAGGTCGTGGTGCTGACCGGGGCCGGCGTGAGCAAGGAAAGCGGCGTGCCGACTTTCCGGGATGCGCTGGATGGTCTGTGGGCGCGCTACGACCCGGAGCAACTCGCCACCGCCGGAGCGTTCGAGCGCGATCCCCGGCTGGTCTGGGACTGGTATGAATACCGACGCGGCCTGGTGCGCGCGGCGCGGCCTAATCCGGGGCACGTGGCGCTGGCCGAACTGGAGCGCTGGTTACAGGTGGTCGTTATCACCCAGAACGTGGACGATCTCCACCAGCGGGCCGGCAGCACGGATATCATTCCCTTGCACGGCGCGATCATGCGCAGCAAGTGTTTTGCGAACTGTCTCGGCGAGCCGACTCTGATCGACATCGCCGGGCTGGCCGATTTCGACCCGGCTCAGGGGCCGCCGCGCTGCCCACACTGTGGAGCCTGGGTGCGGCCGGATGTGGTCTGGTTTGGGGAGAGGCTGCCGCAGGGCGCTCTGGCACGCGCCTCGCAGGCGGCTCAAACGGCGAAAGTCATGCTGGTGGTGGGCACGTCCGGCGTTGTGCAACCGGCAGCCAGCCTGCCTTTCGTCGCAGCCCGGCATGGGGCTGTGGTGATCGAGGTCAATCCGGACCGGAGTGAGATCACTCCGCTGGCGGCGATACGACTGGCCGGGCCGTCGGGTGAGGTGCTGCCGCTGCTCGTCCAGGCGATCGGCGAGCAGATGGCGTGAAAGAGGGGGCAAGGTGAACGGACTCGATCGAATTCAGCAGGCTGCCATTCTGATCGAGCGCAGCCGGCGGTTGGTTGTCCTGACGGGCGCGGGCGTCAGCCGTGAAAGTGGGGTGCCGACCTTTCGCGAGAAGGGCGACGGCTTGTGGAGCCAGTATGACCCGATGCAGGTCGCCAGCATCACCGGCTTCCTGGCCGATCCGGCGTCCTCCTGGCTGTGGCACGAGCACCTGCGCGATCTCTGCCGGCAGGCGCAGCCCAATCCGGGCCACACCGCGCTGGCCGAACTGGAGCAACTACTGCCCCAGGTGGTGCTGGTGACCCAGAACATCGACGACCTGCACCAGCGCGCGGGCAGCACGGATATCCTGCCGATTCACGGCACGCTGATGCGCAACCGCTGTTTCTTCGACTGCCTGGGCGATCCGACCTACCTGACCGAGGAGGAGATGGAGCCGGGCTTCCCGGATGATGGCGTGCCACGTTGCCTGTATTGCGGGCGCTGGGCACGGCCGGATGTGGTCTGGTTCGGAGAGATGCTGCCCGGTGAGCTGATCGAACGTGCCGCTGGGGAGTGTCGCCAGGCCGACGTGCTGCTGGTGGTCGGTACGTCGGGGATCGTGCAGCCAGCGGCCAGTCTGCCTTACCTGGCCAAGGAATTCGGCGCGCACCTGATCGACGTCAATCCCAACCGCAGCGGCATTACGTCGATTGCGGATGTGTGGCTGGATGGGCCATCAGGGGAGATGCTCCCAAGGGTTGTGGACGCGGTCCGGTTGTTGCGCGAGGAGAAAATTTCGTCCCATGCGGATTGAGCGCGTTGGCGGGCGTCGGTATTGGCTCCTCTGGCTGGTGGTGATCCTCGTCGGTCTTTCCGGTTGGGGCGAGAAGAAAAACGCCGTGCAAGCGCAGCAGGCTCTGGACGGTCCGGTGGAAGTGTACGTGATGCTTGCGCCTCCGGACGGCCAGGCCGGATTGGCGCGGGTCTATTTCATCCAGACCGTGACCGGGGACGTGCTCAGCGCCGACGTGCGCGGCGAGCGTTTCACCCTGGTTGGCGAATATCTGCTTTACGAGGACCCCGATACGAAAGCGCTGTACCGCCTGTGGCCGGATGGCCGGACGGAGCAGCATCCCTTCATCCAGCCCGCGCCACAGACGGAGCGGATCGACTGGGTGGTTTCCCCGGATAGGTTGTGGATCGCCTGGATGATGACCAACCGCCAGCCGGACGGGCAGCTTCAGAGCGTGACGACCCTGGCCCGGTGGGATGGCACCCAGCCCCAGATTATTCTGACGGATGGGCCGGACGCTTTCGTGCGGGCGGTGCCGATCGCCCTGACCGACGCGCGCGTCTTTTTCTTCGACCGCCAGCCGCAGGGCGTGGAAGGCTATTTCTTCTATCCCGCGTATGCCTCGGTCTACCGCCTGGACACCCAGGCCGGCGTGATGTCCCCCGAACTGCTGCCCTTCGAGCCGAATTGCTACTGCGGCGCGGGCCTGTCGCCGGATGGCAACACCTTCGCGCGGCTGGAGCAGGTCGGCTCCGGTGGCGGCTATGACGTGCGGGTCTGGGACCTGGCCGCGCGCGTCGACCGGTTTGCCCCCACGCTCGATCCGATCTACCAGGCAGCGGGTGCGGTCCTGGTCTCGCCCGATGGCAAACACGTGATCTACAGCCTGGCCAACAACCTGACCATCGACAGCGCGGGGAGCGGGACCGAACGTTTCATGCTGGCCGTGATGGATGTGGACTCTGGTCTCCAGCGCGCGGCGCTGGCCAGCCCGACTCTGGCCCCCCTCCTGCCGGTGCGCTGGACGGAGGAGAACGTGGGGGTCCTGCTGGTCAACCCGCGCCAGGACGGCACCTGGAAGCTCGATGTGACGACGGGCGAGATCCGGCAGGTCGCGACGGCGACGTATATCGGCACCCTGAGCGCCGTCGCCGAATAGGGCCAAATCCGCGCGCACGGTTTTCCGGCGGCCGTTTGATGGTCTTTCAATTCAACACGGATTGGACGGATTTCATGGATGTACACGGTTTTTCCTTTTTTAGAAACCGTGCTTATCCGTCTAATTTGTGCTATCTGTGTTGAGTTGAAACGAGTCAAAGCGATCCGCGTCAGACTGCACAGGTTGGTTTTCTCTCCCTTTCGGTTCACAATAGAGACCCTGTTGATTGCGCTTCTTGTGATCGGACAGAAGGTGGCACATGACTGAAACAATCCACTATGCAGTGGTAGGGGCCGGGCGGCAAGGCACGGCCGCAGCCTATGACATGATTCGGCGCGGGGGGGGCGGGCATGTCGTCCTGGCGGATGCGGATGCCGGGGCGGCGCACAAGGCTGCGGAGCGCATCAACCGATTGGTGGGCCGCGAGGTCGCCTCCGGAGTGCAACTCGACGCGCGCGATTTCGATGCCGTGGTCGCGTTCCTGGAGCCGGCGGATGTGTACCTGTGCGCTGTCCCGTACCGGTTCATCCCGGCCTGTACCCAGGCCGCGATCCAGGCCGGGACGCACATGGTTGACCTGGGCGGACACACCCAGACCGTGCTCAACCAGCTCAAGATGGACGCCGAGGCGCGCGAGCGTGGGGTGGCGATCGTGCCGGACTGCGGGATGGGGCCGGGCCTCAATAACACGATGGGCCTGTACACGGCGGAGCGGCTGGCCGCCGAAGGAGCCAAACCACGTGAGGTGCGCATCTGGGATGGCGGCCTGCCGGTCGATCCCCCCAGGCCGTGGGGCTACCAGTGTTCGTTCCATATCAACGGCTTGACCAACGAATATTCCGGGCAGGCTGTCTTTTTGCGGGATGGCAAGATCACTCTGGTCGATACTTTCACCGAGCTGGAAGAGATCGAGTTCGAGGGCCTGGGCAAGCTGGAAGCCTTCGTCGCTTCCGGCGGCACGTCCACCGTGCCTTACACCTACGAAGGTCAGTTCCAGGTCTACGAGAACAAGATCTGTCGCTATCCCGGCCATTTCGCCCAGTTCAAGGCATTCAAGGACCTTGGCCTGTTTCAGGAAGAGCCGATCGAATTGATCCCCGGCACGGTACGGATCAGCCCGCGCGAGTTCTACCATGCCCTGCTTGGCCCCCAGGTCGAGGTCGAGCGGGTGGTCGACGTGTGCGTGATGCGCGCCCAGGGCATTGGCGCGCGTGACGGGCGCGACCTGGTCTTTGAGGTGGATATCGTCGACGGCTATGACGCAGTCACGGGTTTCACCGGCATGGAGCGCCTGACTGGCTGGCACGCCTCGATCATGTGCGAGTTGATCGCGCGCGGCGAGGTCGGGCCGGGCGTCTGGCCGATGGAGAAGGCGGTCACCTCCACTCGGTTCATGGAGAAAATCCGCGAGCGCGGATTCAAAGTGACGGAACGCTGGGTGGGAAGGTGAGGCGGTCATTGGTTTGTTGGTAGGTGGTGATTGGTTAAGATGTGAGCCGGGCGCAGCGAAACTGCGCCCGGTGTTTTTCGCTGGGAGTGCGGCCAGGAGTCCGCATGTTTTCTCTGGCCTCGGCGCAGCTTCGCTGCGCGGCCTCTGGCCTCTGTTCTACAGGGGCGCGATGCGCAGCCCTTCGAAGGTGGCTTTAAAGCCGCCTCCGGTCGGCGCGCAGCACATGATCCCGACCTGGAGCGTGGCCGCCGCGCTCAGAGTCGCCTGGCGCTGAAGCTGGAACGTCCCACCGGGCAGGGCGTAGCTGACCTCGACCGTGCCGCCGTGCCGCCGGATCAGGAAGCGAATCGTCGACGGCGGAGGATCGAGAGGGATCACTGACCAGTCGGAGACGTCGCGCGTCACCACGACGCTGGCCTGCTGCACGCCGTTGAGCAGCTCAATCCCGCACTTGAGCCAGGTCGCTTCGCTCTCACGGACCATCAACCCGGCCTGGTCGTAGAGGGCGGCGTACTCACCCTGGATCGTGACTTCCGCCTCGAAATCCCCGGTGACCGCCTCGTAGTAGAAATGACCGCTATCGCGGACGCCGCCGTCGTGCGTCTTGCGCCAGAAATCCGTCTTTCCGGCCGACTTGACCGTGATCCGGCCGTCTTCGACCGTCCATTCCGGCGGTTCGTTGTACCATTCCATCGGCTTGCGCTCCTTTGGATACAGGCTGAACGACTCACCAGTCTAGCGCACCCGCTCCGGTAACGTCCAGTCTAGCGGAAAGCCGCGCCGGACAGGTACTTGAAGCCGTTGTCTGCGAAGACGGTCACGATTGTCCCCGCCCGGCCCTGCCCGGCCAGTTTCTCCGCCACCTGCAACGCGCCCACCAGGGCCGCCCCGCTGCTGATCCCGACCAGAAGGCCCTCTTCCCGCGCCAGGCGGCGCAGCATCGCATAGGCCGCTTCGGTGCTTACTCCCAGGTTGCCGTCAGCCAGGCGGGAGTCATAGATGCCGGGCCGGATGGCGGTCGGCATGTGTTTCATGCCGTCCAGGCCGTTGAACGGCGAATCGGGCTGGAGCGAGATGGCCTGGATGGCCGGGTTGAGTTCCTTCAGGCGGCGGGTCGTGCCGACGAACGTGCCGCTGGTACCCATGACGGCCACGAAATGCGTGACCTGCTTGCAGGTCTGCTCCCAGATTTCCAGGGCCGTGCCGTGATAGTGAGCCAGCCAGTTGGCCGGATTGTTGTACTGGTCGGCGTAGAAGTAGCGGTCGGGTTCGGCGGCGGCCAGCGCGCGGGCGGCCACCAGCGCCCCGTCCGAACCGGCCAGCGGGTCGGTCAGGACTAACTCCGCGCCGTAGGCTCGCAAAATCTGGAGGCGTTCCGAACTGGCGTTCTCCGGGAGGAACAGCTTGACCGGGTAGCCGCGCGCCGCGCCAAACATGGCCAGGGCGATCCCGGTATTGCCGCTGGTGCTGTCCAGGATGGTCTTGCCGGGCGTGAGCAGGCCTTGCTCCTCGGCGGTGCGGATGATGTTGAACGCGGCGCGGTCTTTGACGCTGCCGCCCGGATTGTGCCATTCGGCTTTAGCGTAGATGGCGATATCGGCGGGCAGGTGGGCGGTGATCCGCCGGAAGCCGATCAGGGGGGTATTGCCCACCTGGGCTTCGATCGTCGCGGTCTGGGGTTTAACCGCGAACGTGAGGTTCTGAAGGGTGATGGTCATGGTCATCCTCGCCAGACAACAAAAACGGCCAACAGGCAAAACAAAAGAGCGGCTGCCCAATCCCTGACAAAGTTTCTGGCGATGGGTGCAAACCATCGCCGCGGGGACGCTGCCACTCTCTCTTGACCTGCCGGCCGGAGGATTCCGACCTTCGTTCACCGTCTGAAGGGAGTAGCTAGCGGCCCCGCTTCAGACATGTGCAAATGTGCGACATAAGGGTAATCCTGCCTGTCTTGCTCAAATCAATGTCTTATTTGTAACGGTATCTCCGGCGGCTGTCAATAGGCCGGATGGATAGGTCTTCAGGACTTAGACGCATCGGACGGCCTGCGTCTTACGGCTTGATGAGTCCGTAGGAGGTGCATCAGAACCGGTCCGATCGAGGTAACGCCGATGGGCGGGCATGCATCCAAGAGACCAGAACAGGGATGATTCCGATTGAAGTGAGGATGCCAATGGTCAGCCTGAACCTGACTCCATCTCAGAACGAAAGCAGCTCGAATCACTACGATGTGATCATCATCGGTGGCGGTCCCGGTGGGGCCTCCGCCGCGATTTACACTGCCCGCGCCAAACTGAGCACCCTGGTCATCGACAAGGGCCTGACCGCCGGGGCGCTGGGTCTGACCCATAAGATCGCCAATTATCCCGGCGTGCCTGGCGAGATCAGCGGGGCCGATCTGCTCCAGACGATGCGCAAGCAGGCGACGGCCTTCGGCGCGGAATTCAAGCAGGACAAGGTGCTGTCGGTCGATCTGCGCAGCGATCCGAAGGTGGTTTTTGCCAGCGGCGGGACGTATACGGCCCGTGCTGTCGTCCTGGCGACCGGGGCGATGGGCCGCGCCAAAGGCGTCCAGGGTGAGGAGGAGTTCCTGGGCCGCGGGGTGAGCTACTGCGCGACCTGCGACGGCGCGTTCTTCCAGGGATTGGAGGTGGCCGTCGCCGGAAACAACGACGAGGCGGTTGAGGAGGCACTGCATCTGGCGAAATTCGCCAGCAAGGTGCACCTGCTGGTCCAGACCCCCGATCTCAAGGTCGAGGCCGGAGAGGTTCGCAAGATCGAGGCAAACTCGGCCATCGAGGTGCATTACGCCACCCGCCTACGCGAGATTCTGGGCGAGCAGCTCGTCAGTGGGGTGCGGATCGCGCCGCGCGAGGGAGAGGAAACCATCCTCCCGGTGCGTGGGGCGTTCGTGTACTTGCAGGGCAATAAGCCCGTCACGGATTTCCTGCAGGGTCAGTTACCGGCTACGGAGGCGGGCTGCCTGGTGGTGGATGGACAGTACCAGACTCCGGTGCCCGGCGTGTTTGCGATTGGCGATCTGCTGTGCAACCACATCAAGCAGGCGGTGGTGGCTGCGGCAGATGGGGTGATCGCCGCCATGGCGATCGATCGGGTTCTCAGCGGAAGGGCTGCCCTCCGGCCAGACTGGTCGTAAGCTGTGGGTCGCAGCGTAAGAAGCCGGCGCTTCCGTCAGGTATGCTGGTGCCGCCTCTGGCATTTCAGGGGGCGGCGCCTTCTATTTGGGTTCGTGCGCAGAGCCGGCTGAGAGGCCTAACGAGGCTGGGTACGCTCTTCTTTGAAGGGGTCGCCTTCATTATGGTAACCGGCCCGCTCCCAGAAGCCGGGGCGGTCTTCCAGACTGAATTCCAGGCCGCGCACCCACTTGGCGCTCTTCCAGAAGTAGCGTTTGGGCACGACCAGCCGCAGCGGACAGCCATGCTCAGGCTCCAGCGGCTGGCCGTTGTACTTCCAGGCCAGCAGCACATCATCGTCCAGCAGCACGTCCAGAGGCAGATTGGTGGTATAGCCGCCGTCGGCGTGGACGATCACGAACTTCGCGCCGGGCCTGACCGCGAACAGGGTCATGAAGTCCCGGAAGCGCGGTCCTTCCCAGACGGTGTCGAATTTGCTCCAGCCGGTCACGCAGTGGATGTCCACGGTCAGGGTGACGGTGGGAATGGCGGTGAATTGCGGCCATGACCAGCGCTGCTCGCCTTCGACTTCGCCGAACACACGCAAGTCCCAGGTGGCCGGGTTGAAGGGCGGGATCGCGCCATAATGCAGCACCGGGAATTTGCGGGTCAGGGCCTGGTTGGGCGGCAGGCGGCCCGCACTTCTGATACGTTCTTCCTCGTCGCGGCGGCCGAGGGGATCGGGAGTGGTCATACGCTACCTCATCGGACTGGATTGAGCCGGTTTCCGACGAAGGAGTATACCAGCGCCCTGTCCAGCCGATCAACTTGAGTGGATCGCATTCTGCCTGTATTTCTGTACAACCTGTCCGATTGGCGTTGGACGGCGTTCCCAGACGTTTCTATGGGGGTGGGGTGGTATAACAAACCATCTATCCGGGTTGGGCAGGGGGAGAACTCAGCATGGAGCAGGTCGTCATTCAGGCGATGCAGGCGGACGATTGGGAAGCGGTGGCGGCGATCTATGCCGAAGGGATTGCCACCCGGCTGGCGACCTTCGAGACCGAGGTGCCTGCCTGGGAGAAGTGGGATCGGGCTCACCTGGAAGTCTGTCGTCTGGTTGCCCGCCGGGGGAGTACGGTGGTTGGTTGGGCGGCGCTGTCGCCCGTGTCGAGCCGGTGCGTGTATCGCGGGGTGGCCGATCTCAGTATCTATATCGCTGCCCGCGCGCGTGGCCAGGGCGTGGGCAAGCGGCTGCTGAACGCCTTGATCAAAGCCTCCGAGGCGGCGGGCTTCTGGACTGTGCAGTCGGGGATCATGGCCGATAACCGGGCCAGTATCGCGCTGCATGAGGCGTGCGGCTTCCGGCTGGTCGGGACGCGGGAGCGGATCGGCCAGCTCGACGGCGTGTGGCGCGACACACTCCTGATGGAACGTCGCAGCCGGGTGGTTGGGATTGACTGAGCGGGCGGGGCCGCGCGCGGCTAAAGAAGCACGCTGATCACGAAGACCACCACGATCAGGAGGGCGATCCCGCCTTCGACCAGGATGCCGAGCACGTAGCCGGTGGCGGCGGACGTGCCGGAGCGCAGCGCCGGGCGAAGCTGGCGCACGCGCAGGAATTCGAAGACCAGCGCGCCGCCCACGATCCCGATCAGTGTCCCGACCAGCGGCATTGGGATGGCGAAGGTGCCGACCAGTCCGCCGATCATCGCCCCGATGATCGACAGGACGGAGCCGCCCTGGGCGCGCATGCCCAGCGCCTGCATCCACCAGCCGGTGGTCGAGCCGAGAATCATGAGGATGGTCATCACGACCAATGACAGCACGCCGACCTGCTGGAAGTTGGTCAGGATGGCGTAGATCAGGCCAATAGCCCACACCAGGGCCGGGCCGGGCACGACCGGCAGGATCGACGCCGCGATGGCGACGAGCATGAGGATCACGGCGATCACGGGAAGCAGGGATTCAATCAACGGTGCACCTCACTCCAAATGATGGTTCTGACCCACTATACGCACCAACTTGAAAAAAGTCCCGCGCTGGACTGGCGTTCTCGTGTTGGGATGGGCAGAATCGGGAGCCAGTCCAGGATAGATCCACGTTTGGAGGAGCCAGCATTGATGTCTGACCCGGAAAACTCGCGCAGTCTCGCCTTCCAGGCGGAGAGCAAAGCCTTCGATCATCTGGCCGAGCATTACGATCAGGATTTCACCCAGACGCGGGTCGGCCTCTGGCTGCGCGAGCGCACCCATGCCCTGCTGGACGCCCGTTTCGGCCCCGGCAGCCACGTGCTGGAACTGGGCAGTGGTACCGGCGAAGATACCGCGCATCTGGTCGAGCGCGGGGTCAGAGTCACCGCCACGGACTACAGTGCGGGCATGCTGGACGTGGCGCGCACCAAGCTGAGGGCGACCCCCCTGGCCGAATTCGTCCAACTCGACCTGGGCGCGCTGCCGCCGGGCGGCCTGCCGGGGCCGTTCGACGGGGCTTTCTCAAATTTCGGGCCGCTGAATTGTCTGGATGGCTGGCGGCCGCTGGCCCGCTGGCTGGCGGATCGCATTCGGCCGGGCGGGATCGCCGCGCTGTGCGTGATGGGGCCTTTGTGTCTCTGGGAGATCGGCTGGCACGGCCTGCACGGCGAGTTCGACGTGGCCCTGCGCCGTTTCCGGAAACAGTCTGTTTTCCAGGTCGAGGGCGGCGAGCCGATCCGGGTGCGCTATCCGACCCCATCCCGGTTGTGGCGCGATTTCGCCCCCTGGTTCGAGGTCGCCAGCCTGCGCGGGATCGGCGTCTTTTTGCCGCCCGTTGAACTCTACGGCTTGCTCGACCGGCGGCCGGTCTTGTTCAAGCGCCTGACTGGCCTGGAACAACGCCTGGCCGATCGCGCGCCTTTTCTGCATTTGGGCGATCACTACTGGCTGGAGTTGGAGCGCCGGGTGGATAGGCACGCCTGACCGCGCCTGGGGTGGGTGGATCCACGGCTGGCCGAGAGCGCAAACACAACGGGGACGGTCGAAGGGCCGTCCCCGTGCTTTCGGATAGACTGAACCTGCGGCGGATTAGTTTTCGCCCAGGTATGCCTTACGCACCATCTCATTCTCTTGCAGGTGACGGGCGCTGTCGGCCAGGATGATGTTGCCTGTTTGCAGCACGTAGCCCCGGTTGGCGATCGCCAGCGCCATGTGGGCATTCTGCTCCACGAGCAGGATGGTCGTGGCCTGTTCCTTGTTGAGATACTCGATGATGTGGAAAATGTCCCGGACGAGCAGCGGGGCCAGGCCCATGCTCGGCTCGTCCAGGAGCATGATGCGCGGCTGGCCCATCAGCGCCCGGCCGATGGCGAGCATCTGTTGCTCGCCGCCGGAGAGGGTCCCTCCCAACTGCTTCTCGCGCTCCTTGAGGCGCGGGAAAGTTTCGAACACGAATTCCATGTCTTGGCCGATCTTCGCCGTGTCATTCCGTGCGTAGGCCCCCATCTCGAGGTTCTCGCGCACGGTCAGGCGGGTGAAGATCTTGCGCCCTTCCGGCGACTGGCCGACCCCCATGGCGACGATGTCGTGCGGGCGCATGTGAGTCACGTCTTTCCCGCCGAGCATGATTGTGCCTTCGGAGGCCGGAGTGATGCCACAGATGGTATTCAGGGTGGTCGTTTTGCCTGCCCCGTTGCCGCCGATCAGCGTGACGATCTCGCCCTCTTCGACATCCAGGGAGATGCCCTTCAGGGCATGGATCTTGCCGTAGTAGGTATGGATATTCTGGACTTCCAGCAGAGCCATGATGTTCTTCCTGTGTGCCGGGCGTTACGCCGCTTCGCTGCCACTGTCTTCCGCGGTGCCCAGGTAAGCCTGGATCACCTTGGGATCGGCCTGCACTTCGGCCGGAGTCCCTTCGCTGATCTTGCGTCCATAGTCGAGCACGCTCACCTGATCGGAGATGCTCATCACCACCTTCATGTCGTGCTCGATCAGGAAGATCGTCAGACCACGTTCATCTCGCAGATGGCGGATGAAGATCATCAATTCTTCGGTTTCCTGGGGATTCATCCCGGCGGTCGGCTCGTCCAGCAGGAGCAGCTTAGGTTCGCTGGCCAGGGCGCGACCGATTTCCAGCCGGCGCTGCAAGCCGTAAGGCAGGTTGGCTGCCTGAACATCGCCCATCCCCGTCAGGCCGACGAATTCCAGCATGCGGATTGCTTCGGCCAGGGCATGCCGTTCTTCCTGGCGCGTTTGGGGCGACTGGAAGATCGCGCCCAGCGGGCCTGACTGGAGGTGCGGGTGCATGCCGACCAGCAGGTTTTCCAACACGGTCATCGCGCCAAACAGGCGGATGTTCTGGTAGGTGCGGGCCACGCCTTGCTGGACGATCTGATCGGGGCGCAGGCCGTTGATGGGCTGGCCCAGGAAGTTGATTGTCCCTTCTTCAGGTTTGTAGAAGCCAGTGACGCAGTTGAAGAAGGTGGTCTTGCCCGCGCCGTTGGGCCCGATCAGGCTGGCGATGGTCGCCTGCCGGATCTGGAGATCGACGTGCGCCACGGCGGTCAGGCCGCCAAAGCGTTTTGTGACATTCTGGGCATCCAGAACCAGGGTGTCGTTCATGGCTTAGGCCCCCTCCTCGGCCAGGGCTTTCTGGGCCTGATCTTCCAGACGCGGGGTGCTGGGCGGGATGATGCCTTCTGGCCGGAGCAGCATCATGACCACCAGTAGGGCGCCAAACATCAGCAGGCGGAATTCCTGGAACTCGCGCAGGGCTTCGGGCAGGCCGAAGATGATCGCGGCCCCGATCAGCACGCCGGGCAGGCTACCCAGCCCGCCAATGATGATCAGGCTGAGCACGTTGATCGACACGATCAGCGTGAAGCTGTTGGGGAAGATCGAGCGGATGTAGGAGCCGAAAAGCGCGCCGCCCACGCCGGCGAAGGCGGCCCCGATGAAGAAGGCCAGCAGCTTGGTGCGCACCAGGTTAATGCCCATCGCCTGCGCCACCGTCTCGTCGCTGCGCATGGCGCGCCAGGAGCGGCCCAGCCGCGAATTCGACAGGCGGTAGGAGATGAACATGGTGACGACGATCCCGGCCAGGATCAGGTAGTAAACGTCGGTCGCCTGGGTGAGCTGGAGCGGTTGGGCGACGGCGCGGCCGAGATCGGAAAGCAGCGGCAGGCCGGAGTTGACCAGCGGCGCGGAGAGGCCCGTCAGATCGATGATGGGCGGTGAGATGTTGACGATGCCCTGCGCGCCGCCCAGGTAGGGTTTGAACGCGTCGGATAGGGTGACGATCCGGATGATCTCGCCGAAGCCCAGGGTGACAATTGCCAGGTAGTCACCCC
>CAZHMJ010000002.1:27427-32288 GCA_964533805.1 uncultured Anaerolineae bacterium
ACCCCGCAGGCCCAGGACCGGGACGCTGACCAGCAAGCCAGCGATCCCGCTGGCCAGAATCGCGATCGGCCAGGCGACCCAGAACGTCGTGATGCCCGTGCAGATCGTGGCGATGTCTTGAGGGCTGGTGGGCAGCGGCGACACGCCACCGCAGGTCAGCGTGTTGGGGGTAGTCAGGATGCCAACAGTGTAGGCCCCAATCGCGAAGAAAGCTACATAGCCCAGGTTCAGCATCCCGGCGAAGCCTACCTGGATGTTCAACCCCAGACCCATCATGATGTACAGGCCGATCAGGCCAATCACGTTGTTGATGTAGTTGGTCATGAGCTGGGGCATGATCAAAGCGAAAGCCAGCCCGGCGATGGCCACCAGAATCTGGCTGGTTCGCCGTTCATTCGCCTTGAGCTCACTGTGCAAAGCCTGCGCTCTGGGCGCGGTGCGGCGGGTGATCAGTTGGGTGATCACCAGGATGGCCGCGATCAGGATGGCCCCCAGCAGGGTGATGGTTCGGGTGCTGTTCAGAACACCCAGGGTCAGCAGGGAGGCGATCAGCGTGGTGGTGGCCCGATGGACCCCGGTCGAACTGCCGCTGATCAGGGCACCGAACGCGCTGAGCGCCCCGCCGACCATGGCCATCAGCACGAGCACGCCCACGCTGCTGCGTCCCAGAATGAAGGAGGTCAGAATGGCCGGAGGCTGGCTTCCGAGCAGCGTTGGCGCGGTGGTTTCGTTTGCGCCACCGGCCAGCAGAAGCAAACCGCCGAACACCGCTACCGCAGCGCCGATGAGCAGCGGTTCGACCAGACGCATGGCGAGCCGGCTGCGGTTGCGCCAGATTGCGACGGCATAACCCAGAACGATGAAGAACGCGATCCAGACCGCGTCCAGCAGGGCGATGATGTTGTTGATCTGGTCCTGAAGCATGCCCAGGACGACGATGATCAGCACGACCTGGATTGCTATGCCCTTGACTTCGCTTGAGAGCAGGTCCAGCTGGCTACCGACCGCGCCCAGGAGCGCGCCCAGGCCGGCCAGCAGCAAGTAACCCACCAGCGGTTGTTCTTGCCCAAAGGAAAGCAGCGCGCGCAGCGTGTCGTTCACGTTGGGAAAGACGGGGTCCATGTCGAGGCCACGCGCCCAGGCATTGACCTCAGTGGCGGCCAGAACGGCGACGATCATGACGATTACCGTCACCAGGCCGGCCAACACGCCGTTGGCGATCTGGCTGTTCCGATCGGGTTCGGGGAGCTGTCTGGCGGCCACAAAGCCTGTGGCCAGGAGCAGGCCAGTCAGGATCACCGTGCTGAGTGGGAGAACGCCGGTGACGATGAAGCGTCCCTGGAAAACCGTGAGCATGCCAATCAAGGCGATGAAGGCCGATGCGGCGCCAATGGCAAGCCCACTGTTGATTGATTTACGTGAAAGGGTCATGGCGCTACGCCTTCTTCTCGGTGAGGACTTCGCCCAGGATGCCGCTCGGCCGGAAGATCAGCACCAGCACGAGCATACCGAACGCGATCACGTCTTCGAGCTGGTTCGGGATGTTCAGCAGGGAAGGGGCCACAGCCTCGACGATGCCCAGGAAGAACCCACCCACGGCCGCGCCGGGGATGTTGCCGATTCCGCCCAGCACGGCGGCGGTGAACGCCTTCAGCCCGGGCGCAAAGCCCATCGTCGGGACGACCTGGCGGTTATACAGCGCGAACAGCACTCCGGCGGCTCCGGCCAGGGTTGCACCCAGCACGAATGTGGTCACGATCACGCTATCGACGTTGATGCCCATCAGCGAGGCCGTCGATTTATCTTCGGCGACCGCGCGCATGGCCTTGCCGGTCTTGGTGCGGCGGACGATATACCACAGCCCGGCCATCATGGCGATAGCGGCCAGGAACACGACCAGGTAGAAGGGCCGGAACAGAATCTCGATCCCCAGAAACTGGAGCGGGTAGCGGCCGCTGACCAGATCCATGCCCAGGCAGGTTTCAACCCCCTCGACGGCTTCGCACTCCAGGTGAAAGATCTGGGGCAGGATGTAGAAATGGACGTTGGGATACACTCGCGGACTGGAACCAAACAGGCCCACGAAGGCACGCTGCAGGAACGTACTGGCGCCGATGGCCGTGATCAGGGGGACCAGGCGCGGCGCATTCCGCAGGGGGCGGTAGGCAATGCGCTCCAGAGTGATTGCAACCAGAACGGAGCTAATAATGGCTACCAGGAACACGATGATCAGGGCCAGCAGGGTGTGCTGATCCAGAAATCCAGTCTTGTTCATCGCATCGATGGCAAAGAAGCCAATATAAGTGCCTGCCATGAAAACTTCACCATGAGCAAAGTTAATCATGAACAGAATGCCATAGACCAGTGTATATCCCAGGGCAATCAGGGCATAGATGCTGCCCTGGGCCAGGCCCACCATCAGTTGTTTGACGAAGAGTTCAAAATCGTATTCGCCCTGCAGGATGTTGCTGAGCGCCTGAACGATGATGACGGCGATGATAATCGTCCCCACCAGGGTGATCGGACTGCGTAGCATGCTTTTGCCAAGCCGCTGTAGCCGTTCGATGAGGGTATCAGGGCGGCGCAGAGCGCTGGCTTCTTGAGATACCATGGCCGGGCTCCTCAATGCTATTTCGCGGAGGGGCAAGAACTAGATAAGAAAACCGGCAGAGGAGAGTGTCCTCCTCTGCCGGGGTCGGACTCAATCCACGCTATTCAGCCGAGGTCGAGACCCAGTTGCCGTCCTGGACGACGAAGACATCGACAAGGGCGTTGCCGCACTCGCCGTTGGCGTCGCAGGTCAGGCTGCCGGTCAGGCCGGGGTAGTCAGCGGTGGCACGGATGGCCTGGCTGAGGGCGACGCGGTCGATGACGAGGTTGCCATCGGCATCCAGGGTGCCGACCGCTTCGATCGCGTCCAGCATAACGCCGACGGCGTCGTAGGCAGTGGCATGGTAGGGCGCGATGGGGGCTTCGCCGTAGGCCTCGGTGTAGGCGGCGATGAAGGCATCGTAGGCGTCACCGCTCAGCGGGACCGGGCTGGAGGCGTAGACACCTTCGGCGGCGTCACCAGCGGCCTCGATGAACTCCGGCGCTTTGATGCCGTCGGCGCCCATGAAGTAGACGTCTTCCATGCCGGCGTCGGCCCGCTGCTCAGCCAGCTTGGCGCCTTCGGCGACGAAGCCAGCGAAGTAGATCAGGCCGGGTTCGGTGGAGGCGATCTCTTCCAGAACGCCGCGGAAATCGGTCTCGCCGACGTTGATGGCCTGGGCGGAGACGATCTCGCCGCCGAGGGCCACGAAAGCGTCACCGGTGGCATTGACGAGGCCTTCGCCGTAGGGCGAGCCGTCGTGGATAGTGGCGATCTTGGTGACGCCGAGCGTGTTGAAGATGAAGTTGGCGGCGGTGGGGCCCTGGAAGGCGTCGGTGATGACGACGCGGTTGAAGGCCAGCGAGCCGTCAGCGGTCAGGTCCGGCGCGGTGCAGGAAGGGCTGATCATGGTCAGATTGGCCGCTTCGTACACCGCCTTGGCGGCCGTGCAGGAGGAGGAGCACATGTGGCCGATGATGCCCACGATGCGCTCGTCGGACGCGAAGCGGTTGGCGACGGTCTGGCCGCCTTCGCCGGAGCACAGGTCGTCCTGGGCATCCATGGCGACGGTGAACTCAACCCCGCCGACGGTCACGGTCGGGCGCTCGGCCAGCTTGAGCTCGGCGCCACGGCGCTCGTCGACGCCCAGCGGCTCGACGCCTTCGCCGGACAGCGCGGCGGAGAAGCCGAGCAGGACAGTGTCGCCAGGGGCGATCGTCACAATGGACGTGCCGGTGGCGGCGGCTTCAGCCGGGGCTTCGGTGGCTTCTTCGGCGGGGGCTTCGAGGGTCACGCCGGTGACCAACTCGCCGGAGGTGAGCTGAGCGGCGATGGTGGCGAGTTCTTCCTGGACCTCGGCGGGAACGACATCCGCGAAGTCGTGGAAGGAGGCCAGGCCAACCGGGCCGTAGTAATTGCCGGCGGGCGCTTCACCCGCAGCGATCAGGTTGATGATCTCTTCCAGGCCGACCGGGATCAGCTTCATGGCGCTGGAGATCAGGCACGGATGGGCTTCGTCCAGGGTTTCCCACTGGTCGGTATCGACGCCGATGCAGTACAGCGGCTTGTCGGCGGTGGTGCGGTTGGCCGTTTCGGTCAGCGCGCCGTTGCCGGTCTTGCCGCCAGCACCGAAGATGACGTCGGCGTTCTGGTCGATAGCCTGGGCGGCAGTCTGGGCACCCCACTCGGGGTCGGTGAAGGCCACATCCAGCCCACCCGGATGGTAGGTGGTGATGACGTTGATGTCGGGATTGGTGGCCAGGGCGCCCGCCTCGAAACCGCGGGCGAAGAGGACCACCGGCGGGACGAGGTCGGTGCCGTAGACGCCGGCGACGGTGCCGCTCTGGGTCAGCCGGGCGGCCAGGACGCCTGCCAGGTAGCCTGCCTGGTCTTCGTTGAAGACGAGGCCGGTCACGTTGGGCAGGGCTTCGGCCTGGGACTGGTCGACGCCGATGAAGTGCACATCGGGGTACTCGGCCGCGGCCTGGATGGTGGCTTCACCCAGGGCGAAGCCAACGGTGACGATGATGTTGTAGCCGTTGTCGGCGAACTCGGCGATGTTGGCCGCGTAGTCGGTGCTGTCCTGGGTTTCGATGTAGCTGGCTTCGCCACCCAGGGCTTCCGCCGCCGCCTGCACGCCTTCCCAGGCGCTTTGGTTGAAGCTGCGGTCATCGACTTCGCCCACGTCCGTCACCAGCCCGATCTTCAAAGCGGGCGCGGCGGCTTCAGCCGGGGCTTCGGTGGCTTCTTCGGCGGGGGCTTCGAGGGTCA
>CAZHMJ010000002.1:32388-57360 GCA_964533805.1 uncultured Anaerolineae bacterium
GACTTCGCCCACGTCCGTCACCAGCCCGATCTTCAAAGCGGGCGCGGCGGCTTCAACGGTGGGTTCGACTGTCGGCTCCTCAGCCGTGGGTTCGGCCGTCGGCTCCTCAGCCGTAGGTTCGGCCGTCGGTTCTTCGGCTGTAGGCTCGGCGGTCGGCTCCTCGGCCGTGGGTTCAACTGTCGGTTCTTCGGCGGTAGGCTCCTCGGTGGGAGTCTCCTCAACAGCAGCCGGTTCCTCGGTGGCGGTGGGAGTCGGGGTGGTCTGTGGGCCGCAGGCGGCAAGCACCAGCGACGCAATGACCATCAGACTCAACAGCCAAAACAACTTACGGTTTTGCATAGATCATTCTCCTCCTAAAAATGGGTCAACAACTGCGGATGTCCAGGCTCCGGTGACTCCGACAGTGAAACTCTTTGTGGAGTTGTAGTGATGGCAGGATGAGACTGTCGTTTTTCTGGACTTCCTGGGATTCCAAACATCAGACCACTTCAGGACAGTGGGATTATCATAGCACAATGGCAAGCAATGGCCAAAAGAATCCCCGGTGCGGGTTGTATGAAACTGGTTGTGTGTTTTAGTGAAATTGACCGAGACTCTGATCCTAAACAACAAGATGGGCCGACCCAATGACCGGCCAGCCCATCTGTTTCAGCACAACTGAGTTTAGGTTCAGACTCGCAACCCGGTATTCAGCCTGCGCGGGCCGAGTGTCGAGCCTCGCGGTTATTTAGAGCGCCGCCAGATAACGATCGGTTTCCCACGCACTGACGTGGATGCGGTATTCGTCCCACTCCTGACGCTTGGCGCGCATGTATGCGGCGTAGATGTGCTCGCCTAGCGCTTCCTTGACGATCGCATCGCCTTCCAGTTCGTTCAGAGCCTCTTCCAGGCTGCCCGGCAGGACGCCCACGCCTTTGCCCTCGCGCTCCTCGGTCGTCCATTCGAAGACGTCCTCGGTGACCGGAGCGGGCGGGGTCAGGCCGCGTTTGATGCCGTCCAGGCCGGCGGTCAGCATGACGGCGAAGGCCAGGTATGGGTTGGCGCTTGGGTCCGGGAAGCGCAACTCGACACGGGTCGCCTGTTCGCGGCCAGGGCTGTAGCGCGGGACGCGGATCAGGGCCGAACGGTTGCGCTGCGCCCAGCAGATGTAGACCGGGGCCTCGTAGCCGGGGGTCAGGCGTTTGTAGCTGTTGACGGTCGGCGCGACGACAGCCGCCAGGGCGCGGGCGTGCTCAAGCTGGCCCGCCACGTAGGACTGGGCGATCTTGGACAGGTGGAAGGTGCTGCTGTTGGCATCGAAGAAGATGTTGTTGCCGGTTTTGATGTCCACCAGACTCTGGTGACAGTGCATACCGCTGCCGTTGATGCCGAAGATGGGCTTGGGCATGAAGGTGGCGAACAGGCCGTGTTTGGCCGCGATGCCCTTCACGGTGTACTTGAAGGTGATGGCGTTATCCGCCGTATGCAGGGCCTCGGAATAACGGAAGTCGATTTCATGCTGGCCGATGGCGACCTCGTGGTGCTCCATCTCGACTTCGATCTTCAGGGCCTGCAAGGCTTCGACGATGTCGGCGCGAACGCGCTGGGCTTCGTCGTTGGGCGAGAAGTCAAAGTAACCGCCGATGTCGTGCGGCAGGGAATGATGGACATCCCCATTCTTCCGGAACAGGAAGAACTCAAGCTCCGGGCCGACATTCAGGGAGTAGCCCATCTCCTCGGCCTTGGCGATGGCGCGCTTCAGTGCGTAGCGTGGATCGCCAGGGAAGGGGTTGCCGTCCGGCTCGTAGACGTCGCAGATGATGCGCGCCCGCAGCGGTATCCCGTCACCGGTCCAGGGCAGCACCCGGTAGGTGCGGGCGTCTGGCCGCAGGAACATGTCCGATTCCTGGATACGAGCGAACCCCTGAATGGATGAACCGTCGAACCAGATGCCGCGATCGAGCGCTTCTTGCAGTTGGATAGACGGGATCGTAACACTTTTTGTGACGCCAAGAACGTCGCAGAATTGCAAGTCGATAAAGGAGACACCGCGATCTTTTACGTCCTGAAGAACACTCTGCTCTTTGTCGTTCATGGTGCGTTCTCCTGAAATAGTAAACAGACTCCGCGAAATGGTCTTGTTGACCCGGAGTCATACCATACGTAAAAAGGTATAAGACTCAGGTAAAAAAGGCCAGGTGTATCCTAACCCATCGTGATTGTGGTTATCGCACAAACACGAAAATCCGTGTCAAGACTCACGTGGACACCCTTACCGGCGCGTTCCATCGACGGCTAACCGGCGCGGGCGATTTCCACCAGTTCAGCCAGACTGGATGCGCTGTTGACTGCCCGACGCTCAGCCTTCCGGTCGATGCGCTTCATCAGGCCGCTGAGCACATCCTTGGAGCCGATTTCGATGAAGCTGGTGATCCCCTGGGCCAGCAGCCCCTGCATGCTCTCTGTCCAGCGGACCGGCGAGGTCAGTTGGGCGCCCAATTCCTCACGGATCGCGTCCGGTTCGGATAGGGTCGCTGCGCTGACATTGCCCATCACCGGGAGGCGCGGCGCCGCCATCGGGATGGCATTGACCGCGGCCTGGAAATCCGCCGTGACGGATTGCATGAGTGGCGAATGGGAGGCGATGCTGACGGCCAGCCGGACAGCCGTCCGGGCGCCAGCGGCGGTGGCCAGCTCGATCCCACGCTCTAGCGCGCCCGTATCGCCCGAAATCACAATCTGTCCAGGGCAGTTGTCGTTGGCCAGGACCAGACGCTGGCCGGTCTCCGCGCCGGCCTGGGCGCATACGCCGCGCACCTGGTCGGCGTCCAGCCCAAGGATGGCCGCCATCGCGCCCGGCTCGCGCTCACCGGCGGTCTTCATCAGCCGGCCGCGGGTCTGGACGAGGCGCAGCCCATCCTCAAAGGAAAATGCCCCGGCCGCGCACAGGGCCGTCAATTCGCCCAGGCTGTGGCCTGCCATGGATGCGGGTGTGACCGGGCCGATCTCGGCTTCGAGCGCCCTGAGCAGGGCGAGGCTGGTCACGAACAGCGCGGGCTGGGTGTTCGAGGTATCGTTTAGTTCCGATTCCGGCCCTTGCCAGCACAGCGTGGAGAGCGAGAAACCCAACAGATCGTCCGCGGCGGCGAAAACCTGGCGCGCGGCGGGGGAAGCGACGGCCACGTCCGCGCCCATCCCGACTTCCTGCGATCCCTGACCTGGAAACAATACGGCGGTGCGTGCCCAGTCGATCATCTTGCGCTCTCCATCATGGATGAAAACACGAAAAGCCGTGCCTCCTGGATCGGCGGCACGGCCTGCGTGTGGTACGGTGAATCGAGAAGACTATTCTTCTGCGATCTGGACAACCTGACGCCCCTTGTAGGTGCCGCAATGGGGGCAGACCTCGTGGGCGGGCTTGTATTCATTGCAGTTGTCGCAGCGAACCAGATGCCGCAGGGTCAGAGCGTCATGCGCGCGGCGCTTGTCACGGCGGGCGCTCGAGTGTTTTCTCTTAGGAAGCGGGCCCATTCTGTACCTCGGTTCTTGCTTTTACACGGTGCGTACCGCTGTCAAGCGAAAAGAATGCCCAGCAAAAAGCGCCGGGCGGCAGCGATTGAGATTATAGCAGTTGAGGGGGGAGTGTCAAGGCAAGAGATCGGGATGAACGCCGCGATTGGGGCAGACGCTAAGAGGTCTGTTGTGCATTGCTAATCTCGACTCGTAAGTCACCCTAAAGAATGGGTAATATCGCTTGACAGAAGTTGAGACTTAAAGTAAAGTTGTTGAAAAGTGAAGGAGTTGCATGGACATGGTCGGTTCTATACTTCTCGGTCTGGTCGTCTGGTTCCTCGCATCGATCCCGGTCGGCATCCTGGTCGGGAAGATGCTGGCCCGCGCCAGCCAGGCTTCCTCCCCCATGTCGACGACTCCCAACGGATCAGAATCCTCGCTGCGCTCGGCTGCCCTGGGTGAACAGCTTGGGTACGTCAGCCCAATCAAGTCCACCTCCCGCGACCACTAGTTTCACTTCGATTTTTCCTGCGAGTTCGATCGCCTTCGCCGATTTGAACCCTGAATCGTGCATTTGACATGGTTTGCTAGCCTTGATTATCCATCATGGCGCCCACTGGTCATGCGCCAGTGCTTTGCCTACAATATGGCTGCAAGGTGGATTTACCCTGTGACCGGTGGATGAGGCGCGACGGTTCAGCCGCGCCCTCCGGCTTAGGATTGAGGTGAGAGTAAGATGACCGGAACCGCATTGATCTTCTTCGTGTTGTTCGGGTTGACCATTGTGGCGATTTACCTGGGCGTGCGGCGCGGCTGGGCCTCCGTGCGCCAGATTACCCTGGTGGGGGCCGCGGCCAGTATCGTGTTCATGGTCCTGTTCTCGCTTGGTCAGGGGAATGGGCTGGCCCAGGCGCTCGTGGTGGGTTTCCTGGTGGGCAGTATCTTCACGGCGGCGGCGGTGGCGATCGCCAATTTCTTCCGCGCCAGCGAAGCCCGGAACCGCGACCAGCCTCCTCAGAACCCGGAGTAGCACGGCGTGGGGCAGGCGTAGGGTAAGGATCGGGCTGGGAGAATGTAGCCCCTGTGTGGGGGTGTTACACTGAGATCAACGAGCCTGCCATTTCATTCCAATTAGACGGACCAAGACAGCGATGATCGATCACAATTCTGACCAGCCCTTTGGCGACCCCGACGAGTTTGAGCGCCTGGAGGGTCTTCAATCGACTCAGCCCGTGGTGCCGCCGGAAAATCTGCCTGAGATCCCTTCACCCAACGACGATGACACGGAGACTTCCATCCAGCCCTTGACGCCCGCGCAAATCAATGCGCTTCAGCGCACGCGGGAGACTCCGGCGCCAGAGCCGCCTCCGACGCTCATTACCGAGCCAATGCAGCGAGTCAGCCCTCCCGCACAGACGCCGACGGCAGCGACGCCATCGGTGCCGCAGCGCACCCCGCCGCGCGCTCAGGCAGCGTACTCGCCGCCGCCCTACCAGGCATACGCGCCCGCACCTCCGCCGCCGCGCCGGCGGCGCAGGCGTCCCGCGCGGCGTTTCCCGCTGTTCACGCGGGGCTGTCTGCTGGCCGGACTCGCGGCCCTGGCTGTGTTTGTCGGGCTGGTGCTGGTGGTTGGGCTGATCGTCGTCAACGCGTTCAGTTCCCGGCTGGAGGACAGCCTGGCCAGGCTGGAGGATCTCTCTAACCGGCCTTCGTTCCAGACCACGACGCTGTTCGACCGGAATGGCGAAGAACTGTATCAAATTTTCGGGGAGGGCCGCCGGACGAACGTCCGCCTGGAAGAACTGCCGCCTTACGTGGGCCAGGCTACCGTGGCGATCGAGGACGATAGTTTCTATCAGAATCCGGGGGTCGATTTGGGTAGTATCCTGCGCGCCGCGCTCCAGAACACGCAGGAAGGCGGGATCGTCTCCGGGGCGAGCACGATCACCCAGCAGCTTGTGCGCAACATTGCCTTCGACTACGAGTATCGGACCGAAACCAGTCTCCAGCGCAAGATCGAGGAAGCCATCCTGGCGATTATCCTGACGACTCGGATGAGCAAGGATGACATCCTGGAGCTATATCTCAACGAAATCTACTATGGCAACCTGGCCTACGGCATCGAAGCGGCCAGCCAGACCATTCTGGGCAAGCCAGCGGCGGAACTGACCCTGGGTGAAGCGGCCCTCCTGGCAGGTTTGCCTCAGGCCCCGTCCGAACTGGACCCGCTGAATCCCGATCCGGCCATCCAGGAAGCGGTGCTGGCGCGCCGCCGCCTGGTGATCGACCGGATGGTGGCGCGGGGCTACATCAGCCAGGAAGAAGCCTATGCCGCTTATGGGGAGCCGCTATCGTATGCCAGCCCGGATGTACCGCTGGTCGCGCCCCATTTCACCGTGGCTGCTCGGGCCGAGCTTGAATCGATCCTGGCGATGCTGGGCTATCCACCGGAAGCTCTAACGACGCGTGGTTTGCAGGTCTACACGACCCTCGACCTGCGCTTTCAGAGTCTGGTCGAGCGGGTTGCCAGCGAGCAGGTCGCCCAACTGCGTGACGCGCACAACCTGGGCAATGCCGCCGTCGTCGTGCTGCACCCGCGCACCGGCGAAGTCCTGGCGATGGTGGGCAGCGTCGATTACTGGGATGACAGTATCGACGGGCGGGTCAACGTCGCGCTTTCGCCGCGCCAGCCCGGCAGCACGATGAAGCCGTTCACCTACGCGGCAGCGCTGGAGCAGGGCTGGTCGGCCGCCACGATTCTGTGGGACACCGAGTTACGCCTGGAAGCGCCCGGCCAGCCGACCTACATCCCGGTCAACTACGACCGCGCGCTGCATGGCCCGGTCCGGCTGCGGGATGCGCTGGCTAACAGCTACAACATCCCGGCGGTGCGGACCCTGCGCGCTGTCACGGTCGAATATCTGCTCAACTTCATGCAGCGTCTGGGCGTGCAGAGCCTGGGTGACGATGCCAGTTACTACGGCCTGTCCCTGACGCTCGGCGGCGGGGAAGTGACCCTGCTGGAACTCTCCCGCGCGTACAGTGCCTTTGCCAACGGCGGCCTGCTCGTGCCCAGCACGCTGATTTCCTGCGTCATGGATGGCGAGGATCAGATCATTTACCAGTATGAGAATGGCTGCCCGCGCGGGGAAGTCGGCGCGACGACCGTCAACGCCATGGCCTACGGCGTGGAAGTCCTCGATCCTCGCGTGGCGTTCGTGATCAGCGATATCCTGGCCGACAACGCAGCCCGGACTCCGGCGATGGGGGCCAACAGCCCGCTCAACACCGGAAGCGTGATCAGCAGCGTCAAGACAGGCACGACCAACGACACGCGCGACAACTGGACGGTCGGTTATACCCACAACGTGGTGATCGGCGTGTGGGCCGGTAACAGCGATAACACGCCGATGGTCAACACCAGCGGCCTGATCGGGGCCGCTCCGATCTGGCATGACGTTCTGCTGGGGATCTACGATGATCCCGATCTGCTGGCGGTACTGGCGGATAACGGCCAGCTCGCGCCGGACGATCTGACGCCGCCTTCCGGTCTGAGCCGCCAGCAGGTGTGCGAGATCAGCACCCTGCGCGACCCGGCGACGGACTGCACCACCACCCGAGTCGAATGGTTCCTGGACAGCCCGGCGCGCATCCCGGATGGCAACGGCGGGTTGGTCGAAGGCCCGATGTGGCTCGAAGAAGAACTGGTGACGCCCGACCCCAACGCGAATGGACCGCAGCTCCTAGAGAGCGAAGCGGGGCTGTACTACGCGGACGTGATCGCGCTGCCGGCCGATATGGCTCATGCGGTCGTGGCGGCCTATGCCGGGGCGGACCCGATGCCTCCCGCGCCGCGTTACTGCCTGGTGCCGAACGAGGTGCTCTCCCAGGTTCCCAATGTCCGGCGGCAGTTGTTCATCGGCGGGCCGACCGAGGCGAGCGATGCAATCCTGGCCGCCCAGTGGGCCGAAGCGGGCAACATCCCGATCCTTCCCACGCTGGCCTGCACGTCCGAGATGCTCGGTGCGGCGGCTTCCGGGCCGAACCGGGTGGCTGCCTATATCAGCTCGCCCGCGCCGAACCAGCAGGTGCGCGAGCAGATCCCGATCATGGGCACGGCCGATCTGGGGCCTGAGGCTGCGGTTGCCTATAAGTTCGAGATCAACGGTGGACAGTTCGGGCCTGACCAGTGGGTGACGCTGGGCGAGGTTCATACCGAGTCGGTTTTTGATGGGCAGCTCGAAACGCTGGCCGCTCAGAGTCTCCAGCCAGGGACATATTTCCTGAGACTGGTAATTATCGGTCCGGACGGCAACTATCTCCAGTCACCCTACCAGGTGTCGTTCATCGTGCCGTGACGCGCGATTGGCCGATGTAGCAATCAAAAAGCCCCTGACCCGCAAGCCGGGATAGGGGCTTTTTCAATCGGTTGGAGACTGCCGGTCTAGAGCAGGGCCAGCAGCAGCGCGCCGAGGTCGGCCGCGCAGTTCAGGTTGAAGAGTTGAGGCACGATCGGGACGTCGCACCACAGGTTCATGGTGTCGATCAGGAACGCGACCACGACCAGCACCAGCAGGCACACGATCGCCAGACAACCGCAGCCGATAGCGACCCAGCGCCCGGTGTTGCTGCGCGGCTCTTCTTCGTAGTATTCGTAGGCCTCGTAGCCCGGCGCAGCCTGCTGGCCCTGGGGCTGGCCCTGGGCGTAGGGCTGGGCCGGCGGCATGCTGTACTGCGGCGCGCCGTACTGCGGCTGCTGGGGGACGCCATAGGGCTGCTGCTCAACCGGAGCGGCCGCCGGGGGCGCATAGCTGGGCGGGCGGGCCGTCGAGCCAACCATCGTCTCCTGTGGCATGCCGGGGGCCTGGACCGCGCCGCCTTCATAGCCGAGGGTGACCGTCTCTCCCAGGCCGATCATGTCGCCATGCACGAGCTGGCGTGCGCCGGTCAGCCGCTGGCCGTTGACAAAGGAGCCGTTGGTGGAGCCCAGGTCTTCGTAGGTATAGCCAGACGGAGTCCGGGTGAGCCGGCAGTGATGGCGGCTCACCTCCGGATCGTTGATCACAATATCATTGGTGATATCCCGACCAAGCGCCACGATATCTTTATTGAGTTCGTATGTCTGGTTAGGCTGGGGGCCGCGTCGAACAACGAGCCGAAAGCCGCCGTTCCCTTGCATCTGGTGCCTCCTCGTCGGACAGGGAGGGGGGATCTCGCCTGATAAGACCTTGTTGGTTGACGGATGGAAGTATAGGAGCATTAGGAACGACTGTCAAACGCTTGAAGGATTCCCGTGGGCGATCCGGTGGTTGCATGGAACCGGCAGGCCTGATCGGACGTCCTTACAGCAGGTGCAAAAACCTCTAGCCAGTGAGCGAAGGATGGGAACGCGATGAAACGCATGGTGATGGTATTGATAGCCTGTTTGATGTTGTTTGGCTCGGCCCTGCCGGCCCTGGCCGACGGGATCATCATCCCGCCGATGCCCCCGCCCGGCCCGTTTACCGACCCGGTCTGGCTGACGATCCGCTACCACCACGTCGATGTGACAATCGATAACCAGGTGGCGACGACCCACATCGACCAGGTGTTCGTCAACGAGGGCACGGCCATGGCCGAGGGAACTTACATCTTCCCGGTGCCGCAGGGGGCGACCGTCAGCGAGTTCACGATGTGGGTGGACGGCCAGCCGATCCAGCCCCAACTGCTGGAAGCCGACGAGGCACGCCAGATCTATAACGACATCGTGCGCCAACTGCGCGACCCGGCCCTGCTCGAATACGTGGGCACGAATGCCATCCGCGCCAACGTCTTCCCGATCCCGCCCGGAGAGGAGCGCCGGATCGAGATCGAGTACCAGGAAGTGCTGGAAGTCGAGAACGGCCTGGTGCATTACGTGTATCCGCTCAATACCGAGCGCTTCAGTGCCCGGCCTCTGGAAGACGTGTCCGTGACCGTCCAGATCACGTCGAATGACCCGGTGCAGACCGTCTACAGCCCCAGCCACCGGGTGGCGATTGACCGCCAGGACGACTTCAATGTGCGCGCCGGGTACGAGGAGCGCGACGTCAAGCCGGATACCGATTTCAGCCTGTACTACAGCGTCTCGCCGGAAGACATCGATCTCAACCTGCTGACCTACCGCGAGAGCGCCAACGAGGACGGCTTCTTCATGCTGCTCCTGACCCCGCCGGTCGAGGTCGACGAGGCGGAGATCATCCCCAAGGATGTGATCGTGGTGCTGGATCAGTCTGGCAGCATGTTCGGCGAGAAGTGGGACCAGGCCCGTGCAGCGGTGCGTTACATCCTGGAGCATCTGAACGCCGAAGACCGGTTCAATGTGGTTGTCTTCAGCACGGGCTACCGCATCTACGCCAACGAACTGCAAAGCCCCGCCAATGCGGCGGACGCGGCGGACTGGGTGCAAGGGCTGGAAGCGGTGGGCGGCACGGACATCGACGGCGCGCTGGGCCAGGCCATGGCCATGGCCGACCCGGATCGCCCGACTGTGCTCCTGTTCATCACGGATGGCGTTCCGACCGAGGGCGAAACCGAGATCGACAAGATCATTGCCAACGTGGAAGCGACCTCACCGGAGAATGTCCGCTTGTTCAGCTTCGGCGTGGGCGACGATGTGGACGCCTTCCTGCTGGATCAGCTCTCCGGCGACAACCGGGGCACGAGTGCCTACGTGCGGCCCGGCGAGCGGATCGATGAGGAAGTCAGCGCGTTGTACGCCAAGGTGACGTCGCCGGTGCTGACCAACATCAGCCTGGATGTGAATGGTGTGATGATTGAGGATGTGTATCCGGGCGAGCCGCTGCCCGACCTGTTCGCCGGGTCGCAACTCGTGATCGTGGGGCGCTACCGCGACAGCGCGGAAGGCGTCTCGATCCGCCTGAGCGGCGAGGTCAACGGCGAGCGCCAGACCTTCAGCTATGATGGCCTGGACTTCCCGGCCAACGCGGGCGGCGGTTCCGGCACGGACGCGGAAGTGTTCATCCCGCGCCTGTGGGCCACGCGCCGGATTGGGGCGCTGCTGGACGAAATCCGGCTGCACGGGGAGAACGACGAGCTGGTCGATAGTGTGGTGCGCCTGAGCCTGCGCTACGGCATCATCACGCCCTACACCTCCTTCCTGATCCAGGAAGAGGACATCTTCACCCAGAGTGGTCTGCATCGTCTCCAGGATGAGGCTCAGTCGAGCATGAACATGGCCTTTGAGCAGTCGGCCGGCTCGATCGCGGTGGACGCCGCCCAGGCGATCGGCGGGGCCAGGGACGCCGAAGCGCCGGCGGCCATGCCGACTCAACTCATGGTAGGCGGTATGGGCGGCGGTGAAGCGGTCGCCGTTGATACGCGCGAAGTGATTCGCCAGGTGCGCGACAAGACCTTCGTCTTCCGCGACGGAACCTGGATCGATACCGAGTATAAAGCCGACACCATGACGCCGGAGCAGGTGATCTTCCTCAGCGACGCCTACTTCGAGTTGGTGGCGCAGCACGCGGAACTGGGCGATTACTTCGCCCTGGGCGAGCAGGTGATCGTGGTGCTGGATGGCGCGGTCTACCAGGTCGTGCTTGAATAGCAGCCGATCGAATAGTGCGGAGGGCGCGGCCTTGCAGGTCGCGCCCTCTGTTGTTGTCCGGCAGGGGGCTGAGGAGGGTATCAGCGCGGCCTGTCTGCGCCGGGGTCGAGAGGCATGCCCATGTACATGACCGGCTCCAGCCCTTCTCCCAGGTCCAGTGTCAGGATGCGTCCATCCTGGAAGCCAATGCGACGGTAGAGGCGTAGGGCGTCCTGATTGCGCAGGGCGACCCCGATCTCGATGGACTCGGCGTGCATCTCCCGCGCGACCCGGATCAGGCGATCGATCAGGGTTGTGCCCACGCCCCGGCTGCGCCAAGCCACGCTCACCGCCAGGTCGCTGATCTCGGCGGCGCGTGGCCACAGCGTGAGCTGGCCGAATCCGATCACACCGCCGTCCGGCAGGACGGCAACCAGGCCCAGACCACGCCGGTTGAGGGCGGCTTTCTGGCAGCGCTGGAGCAGCTCCCGGACGAGTTCCACCGGCTGGCCGGTCAGACAGGCCGCCTGGATCTGCGCGGCATCTTCGGGCAGAGCGGGGCGAAAGTCCAGGTCAGGTAAGGCGGTCATGAACCCGTTTCATCCCTCGATCTGAATGAGGACGGCCTCCGACACTCCGGCCAAGTATACTGCGCTGGCGCGGCTGCGAAAACGGTGGTCGATCGTCAGGCAGGCATGGTCTGGGCGTTGCGCCCCCGGTCCGTCTTCGCGTTTATAATAAGGCCATGAGTCGACTGATCCGCGTTCGGTTGCTCGTCACACTGCTTGCGCTGATCCTGAGCGGATTGGCATGCAATTTGCCGATCGGAGTGCCCCACGCCACGCCCACGGTCCCGCCGACTCTGACGCCTTCGCGCACGCCCAGCATTACGGTAACGGTCACGCCGTCGCCTACGCGGACGCCGACCCTGACTCGCACCCCTACCGCGACCTGGACTCCTTCCGTGACGGCCTCACCCACATCGTCTGCGACAGCTACGCCGACGGAGACGCCGACCGTCACTCCGACTCCAACGCAGACCGGGACGCCTTCTCCGACGGCGTCGCGGACTCCGAGCGCGACCCCCACTCTGACGCGAACCGCGACAGGCACGCCCACGCCGACCCGGACTTCGACGGCGACACCCAGCGCCACGCCGAGCCGGACGCCCTTGCCCACCCGCACGCCGAGCGTGACGGCCAGCATGACACCCAGCCAGACTCCCACCCGGCGGCCCACTTCGACCGCCACCTGGACGCCGACCCCGTTGCCTCCATCACCGACACCCAGTCTGACGCGCAGCGCGACGCCAACTGCTTCTCCAACACCACGCCCGCAGGCCCTGCTGTCGAGCCTCACGCCCACCCGGACGCCGGTCACGGCCACGCCTACCCCGTGGCCGACCGAGCCGCCGACGCAGACGGCCTCGCCGACGGTGGCGCTGACCATCCAGAGCTTCCCGATTGCGACCCGACCGCCACAGGTGATCACCCTCGTGGCGACAATTGCCGTTCCGGGGGAGACGCGCGTGCCGGTTACGTCGACTCTCGCGCCGACCGCCACGCGCCAGCCCAGCGTCACGCCGCTACCCATTCCGCCTACGCCGCCCGGCCTGGAGACACCAACCCCGTTGGTCGAGCTGCCGGTCGTCGAGGTCGTTCCAACCGAGGCGAACCTGATCGCGCCGGGTGTCGCGGCTCGCGACGCTTACCTGATCGATCCTGACACCTTCCAGGTTCGCCGCCCCGTGGGTCTGTCGGCCTCGACCCTGTACACGGATGTGAGCATCGGGGGCCAAGTCGCGGCGATCGAGCAGGTGGATGCCGCTTATCCGGGCTTCGGGTACGGGCTGGTGGTGGACGGGTTGGCCCTGAACGGCTCGCCTCTGCCGAGCGCCTCGATCCGCTTCACGCGGGTGCGCTGGTCGCCGGATGGGCAGTCGGTAGCCTTCATCGCGGAGACGCCCGGCTCGCGCGGCGAGAACAGTGCGCCGATCGGCGCGCCACCCAGCGACGGCCTGTGGGTCTGGACGCTGACGCCGGGGGATGCCAACCAGCACACCCAGAACGTCCTTCGTAACCACTATGCGTACCAATATGGTCGCGACGAGGCCCGGATGGTGGGTGATTTCGCCTGGTCACCGGACAGCCAGCTTTTGGTGGCGGAACTGGATCGGGAGGGTGAGTACCCTGGCCGGATCGCGCTGCTGACCCGCGATTGGGATGCGGGCCGCGACCCCCTGATCCTGCCCTACGAGAATGCGTCCTGGTCATGGGATGGACGGCGTATCCTGGTCAGTGGGATGATGACCGACACCGGCCCGATCCTGGGTTGGGTCGACCGGGAGACACAGGCATTTAGCCTGCTCGTGGACGGGCGCAGCCTGGCGACGCCGTTGTGGATTCAGGATGCGGTCGAATTGTACGACCGGCGGATTGCCTTCCTGGGCGCGGCCTACAATCCCGCCGATCCCAACGCCGGGCGCAATTCGGCTGACGTCGGCCTGTATATTTATAGCGGGATCAATGCGATGCCGGTTCGGGTGGCGCTGTTGGGCGGCGGGCCGCTGCTCGATGCGGAGTGGAATCCGCGTCGGACGGCGGTATTGGTTCGATTAGCCAGCGGGCAGACATTGATCGTCCAGGTCAGTGGGTATGTGATCGATGTGACGGGCGCGGTGGGCAGCGGTTTCGTGGGGTGGGGACAGTAAACATTCCGAAAAGAGGCCTGATGAAGTTGCCAGGGGGCGCGGCCAATCACCGCGCCCCCTGTGGTACAGGCCCGATCAGGCCTGGCTGGTGGCGGGCTGAACCGCGCCGCCGGTATCTGCCGAAGGCGCGATCTTCCGGATGGCCAGCAGAAGCAAACCCGTAAGGACGATCCCGCCTGCCAGGAAGGGCGCGGACGAGCCGAGTACCTGGAAGGTCGCGCCGCCGACGAGCGGGCTGATCGCGTTTGCGCCGCTGACCAGCGCCGCGCTGACGCCCAGCATGGCGCCAATCTCATTGGGCGAGACACGCTTGGTGATCGTGCTGTTGATGCTGGGCGAAAGCAGCCCGCCCCCGATTGAGGTCGGGATCATCGCCGCCATCAGCCAGACCAGACCCAGCCAGCCGGTCTGGGTGTCGTCTGGAAGATCGATGGTGGTGGCGGTTACGGCGCCGCCTTCGCTGATTGCCGGAGTCGATTCGTTGGCCGCCAGTTCCTGGGCGATGGTCGCCTTTGAGTACCACGGGACCGGCTGGGCCGGGGTAAGGGCGGTCAGGATGAGGCCGGCGGCCAGCAGCCCCAGCCCGGCGAAGATCAGCTTGCGCTCGCCGTAGCGACGGCTCCATTTGCCGATGAAATAGCCCTGTACCATCACGATGATGATTCCCACGTAGACGAACAGGATGGTATTGCTGGAAGCGTTCATGCCCAGCCGGTTGAGGGTAAACAGCGTGATCAGACTCTCGAACCCGAAGAACACGAGCTGCTGGAAGAACATCAGGACCAGCAGAATCCCGACTTTCGGGTGGCCGAGCGATCGTAGCACGCGCAGGGTGATCCCCTTTTCATGGCCCACCTGCGCCTTGTTGCGTTTCTCGGCGGGCAGAGTCTCCCTGAACCAGAAGGTAGTGAGCAGGATGGACAGCAGGGAGAAGCCGGCTGCGGCGAAGGCGGGCACGCGGTAGTCGTTGTTACCCAGCGCCAGGGCGATGAAGGCGATCACCGGGCCGATGATGAAGCCCAGGCCGAAGGCGGCCCCCAACAAACCCAGTCCCTGGGTGCGGGTTTTTTCCGTGGTGGTGTCGGTGAGCGCGGCCTGCGCAGCCGAGATGTTCGCTCCCGAAAGGCCGTCGATGACACGGGCCAACAGGATCATGAGCAATGAGTTTGACAGGCCCAGGACGATGAAGCCGACAAAGGTACCGATCTGGCTGAGAATCAGAACCGGCTTGCGGCCGAATCGATCCGACAGGCCGCCGAGGATGGGTGCCCCCAGGAATTGCATGGCCGGATAAGCGGTCGTGATCAGACCGATGAGCAGCGGATCGGCCCCAAAGGAGGCTGCATAGAGCGGCAGCAGTGGGATGATGATGGTCAGGCCGAGCAAGTCGATCAGGACGATGACGATAATCGGCAGGATGCGCTTGAAGTCCAGTTTGTCGCCACCATCGGCGGTAGGATTGAAAGCGGATTCAGACATCGTTTAACTCTCCATAAGGTAGATTCAACATGAGCAGAAGCAGGGTGTGCTATTCAGGTTGGCCGGCCGGTACGGCCAGGTGCGCCAGAACCGCATCCAGCCAGGCCATCTCGCCGGTCAGGTGATGGATCAAATGCTGGATCACGAGTTGGTAACTTCCGGTATGAGTTGGAATGACCTGGGCTTCGGCCAAACGCGCCGCCAATGCTTCCCGTCGTTTGTTCAGCAGGCGCCGCGCCTCTGCACGGGGCAGGGCGTCGATGAAAGCCAGACCGATATCATTCTCAAACGCCGGGGGCTGGTAAGTCGCCAGGTTCTCACGCAGCAGTCTGTCGAAGGCGGCTTCGCCTTCCGGTGTCAGGCTGTAGACATGCCGTTCAGGCCGGTTGCCCTCGCGTCCGGTGCTGCGTTTGATCCAACCGTCCCTTTCCATGCGTTCCAACAGATAGTAGGCGGTCGATTTCTTCAGCGTCGTGCAGGAAGTCAGATCGCGTTGGATAAACTCCGCGAGTTGGTACCCATGCATCTCCGCCTGGCGTAGCAGACCCAGCAACAGCAGTTCACGATCCATCTTGCCAGCTTTCTGAATGGTCAAAATTGACTAATCAAATTTGATTATAGTCCGGTTCGATGGGCCGGCAAATAAAAAATGCATAAGAATTATCCGATATAGAGGTTCGATGATTGTCCATCTACCGCTTGGAGCATGGGCCTGGACGCCAGTTCGGGGCATCTTGGGATGGAGTGAGGGGCGATGGTTCAGGCTGGCGAGATGGTAGGTCCTTACCGGATCGTGGAACAGGTCGGCATCGGGGGGATGGCGACGGTCTACAAGGCGTATCACGCCAAACTGGATCGTTTCGTCGCCATCAAAATGCTGCATCAATCCTTGACGATGGAGCCGAATTTTCTGGCGCGCTTCGAGCGCGAGGCCCAGATCATCGCCCGGCTGGAGCATCCCAATATCGTCTCGGTCTACGATTTCAGTGAGTATGAGGGTGATCCGTATCTGGTCATGCGTTATGTCGAAGGCCAGGCGCTTGACCGTATTCTGCGCGAAGCGCCGCTTTCGCTGCCGGAGACGGTTCGGGTCATGTCGGCCATCGGAGACGCGCTGGCGTATGCCCACGATCACGGTGTGCTGCACCGCGACGTGAAGCCGTCTAACATCATCCTCGACGAACGGGGCACGCCCTATCTGACCGATTTTGGCCTGGCCCGGATGGTGCGGGGCGGTTCCTCCACGATGAGCCAGGGCACGATCATCGGCACGCCGCACTACATCTCGCCGGAACAGGCGCTGGGCCAGTCCGAGTTGGACGCGCGCACCGATGTCTATTCATTCGGTGTGGTGCTCTACGAACTGGTGGTAGGCCGGGTGCCTTTCGCCGGGGACACGCCGTTCTCGATCGTGCACGACCACATCTACACACCGCTGCCGATGCCGCGCGAGGTCAACCCCAGCGTCTCGCTGCCGGTCGAATCGGTCCTGGTCAAAGCCTTGACGAAAGACCCCGAGTCGCGCTACCAGAGCATCACCGCGCTGATGACCGATTTCCGTGCGGCTGCCCAGAGCGGGGATGCCGGGCAGCCTGCCCCGGTTCGCGGCAAGCAGGCGCCATCGCCTGCCGTCACTGCGGTGGAGCCGGGTGCCGATCCTTTCTCCGCGTCAGGCGCGGGGCGTGAGGCGGGCCGAGCGACTCCACCCCGGCCGCCCGTTCCACCGGCCATGTCACACGCTCGCGGCCGGCAACGGGAGGCCGAGTTCAAGTTCGACTTCAAGAACCTGGAAGACATCGGCGCGAAGATCGGCACCAAGATCGAAGCGTGGGCCGAATCAGCTGAGGAGTGGGCGGAGCAGTTTGAAGACGAGGGCAAAAGCCGCCGCCGTAAGAAGGAACTGACGCCTGAGGAACAGATCCGTCTCCGGGTGGAGAAGCGCATCAAGGCTCGCCAGGAACTCTTGACGCACGTGGCCGTGTATATCATGGTCAACGGCCTGCTCTGGACCATCTGGCTTCTGACGGGCGGCACGGAGTCCGATTTCGCCTGGCCTTTGATCGTGATGTTTGGCTGGGGGATCGGGATGGTCGCCCACCTCATCGAATACAACCAGCAGCACGGCCGGGGAGCGCAGAACAAGGAACGCGAGATTCAGCGGGAGCTGGCCCGCGCCCGCGAACGCGGGGAGCTTCCCCCACTGTCCCAGGACGAAAGTCTGGCCAAGCGCAAAAACGAAGACCTTGCCGACCGGCGCGTGCGCCTGACCGACGATGGTGAATTCACCGAGAGCTTCGTCGAAGACCTGGAAGACATCGAAAAGCCGAAACGGGATCGCCGCCGTTAGGGCGACGATCCCGCCGGATGCCTAGCGATAGAGGGTTGTCTCGATCGCGGTGCGAAGCTGCGCCTCGGAGGTAAACCCGACCATCCGGCGCGCCACCTGGCCGCTGCTGTCCAGGACGAGGATGGTCGGCAGCCCGCTGACTCGATAGGTGTTGACCATGTCCGCGCTGCTGGAATGGTCCGTGTTGTAGTAGTACGTGTCCAAATACTGCTGGTAGTATTCGTCGGCTAGCCCATTCACGATGGGCGTCTGCTGCGCGCAGTATCCTCACCAGTCCGCGTAGAAATACAGCAGGGTTGCGCCTGAAGGGTTGAGGTGGGATGGCGCGCTGATCGTCAGGCTCTCGTCGCCGGCCAGTTCCGACCCGACCAGGATCACCGCCAGTGCGCCCACGACCAGGAACGCGATCACGTACAGACGGCCAATCCAGGCGCGGCTGGCCCGTTTGGGCCTGCTCTCTTTCCGGGGCAGCGCCGGCTCATCCGCGTCGTAGGCGGAACGTGGGCTGCTGATGATCTCGTAGCCACTGGAAGGCGGGGCGCTGGACGGGCTGGTCTGGCCGGGATAGTCCGGCAGGGTGTACGTCGCGCGGGCGGGGGGCGGTGCGGGGCGCGCCCGAGTCGGGTTGAGTTGGGGAGCGAGTTTCTCCGCAGGCGCGAATTCCAGCTCAAGCACGCCGATCTTCAGGCGGTCGCCGGCTTTCAGAGGCACGCTGTCCACGCGCTTGCCGTTGACGTACGTGCCGCGCTCGCTGTGGCGATCCTGGATGTAGAACTTGCCGTCACGGTAGTGGATGATCGCGTGGACGAGCGAAATCGACGGGTCCGGCGGGCGGAGCTGGCAACGTTGATCTCGGCCGATGGCGAACGGGGCCTGGGCGATGACCGCGCGCCGTCCGGCGAATGGGCCATTGCGGATGATCAGATAACCCAGGGGCGGGGCGTTGGGATCACTCATGAGATCACTCCTGCTGATCATTGCGTCTTGATAAAGACGGATAGTCCCATTCTAGCAGAACCTGCATTTTTAGGTTGACGCGAGGCTGACTTCCGCGTACCAAAATGAAGCGCCGTTTTCTGAATCCGGTCAGGCTGTCTGGACCTCGGAGCCAAGGAGAGGAACTCATGAACGCAAACGAACCCGTGCGTGTCGCCATTGTCGGGACGGCCGCCCGTTCCGACTACCTGTACGGCCCCCTTGTCAAGGCTTTGAACGGCCAGGTCGAGCTGGTCTCGGTCTGGGGGCGCAGCCCGGATTCGGCCCGCCGATTGGGAGAGAGCCTGGGCGTACCCTGGTATACCGACCTTGACCGGCTGATCCGGGAGACAGCCCCGGCAGTTGGGATCGTCTCGGTGGCTTATGGCGCGAACGGGCAGGTGGGTTTGATGGCAGTCGAGGCGGGCCTGCACGTCCTGCTGGAGACGCCTATTGCCCACCACCTCAAGGAGGCTGATGCCATCATCCGCGCCGCAGAAGCGCGCGGCCTCAAGATCGAGGTTGCGGAGCAGTTCCACCGTCGCCCGGTGGAGCAGATCAAGCTGCGCCTGTTGGCGTCCGGACTGTTTGGGCGGGTGTATTCGGCCTTCAATGATTTCGCCGGGCACGGCTACCACGGCATCAGCGTCATGCGTAGTTACCTGGGCTTCGACGCCCGGCCGGTGCAGGTCAGCGGTTTGGTGCGCGAATATGATCTTGCGTCCCACTGGTCGCGTCTGGCGGAGACGCGCGGCCCGCGCCGCGAAACCCAGGAGCATGGTCTGATCCAGTTCGACGACGGCCGGATCGGGGTGTTTCACTGGACGAGCGTGGCTTACGATTCGGCCCTGCGCTGGTGGCGCAGTAGTCGTTTCCTGGCGGAGAAGGGCATGGGCATCAGTGTCGGCAACGGGCTGGAGGGGGACGAGTGGTTGACCCTGCTCGCGCCGGGCGGCGAAGCGCCGCGTGTCGTCACCCTGGAACGGCGGCTGGAACGCAACGACGGCGGCGCGCTGGTGGCGATGGTTGCCCATACCGGCGACCCCGACCAACCGATCGTGACCTGGGACAATCCCTTCCGTCCGGTCCGCAAGGGGCACGGCGTGCAGTGGCACGATGACGAGATCGGTGTGGCGGGTTGCCTGTTGAGCCTGGTCGATGCCATCCGGAATGGCATGCAGCCGACCTACGGTCCTGCCCAGGCCCGGCTCGACCAGGAGTTGATCCTGGCGATCCAGAAATCCTCCCGCGAGGGTGGGCGAGTTGTCTCCCTGCCGCTCGACCCTGAGGAGCAACTCTGAGTCGATGGCAGCAAAAGGCGGAGAGAGCCGCGCGGCTCTCTCCGCGTGTTCCTCGAATGTCGCTTACAGACCGGCCAGGGCGTTCAGCAGGCGATCGATTTCTTCGCGGGTGTTGTAGTGCGCCAGCCCGATGCGCAACGCGCCGCCGTGCCCTTCCAGCCCCAGGCGTTCCATGACCGCCAGCGCGTAGTAATTGCCGTCCCAGACGTAGATGTGCCGGGCGGCGAGCTGCCCGGCCACGGCGCGTGGATCGCGCCCCTCCAGGTTGCAGATCACGGTCGGCACGCGCTGTGGGTAAAGTGCCGGGTCGGTGATCCCGTAGATGCGCAACCCGGCGATCCGCTTCAGCCCTTCGATCAGGTAGGCGACCAACTCCCGTTCGTAGGCGCCCAGCGCGGCCAGCGCGGTCTTGAACTGGAGGCGGCGGCCTGCATAGCCGGGACACTGGGATTCATAGACCTGCCCATACTGGCGGCCAATCTCGGCCAGGTAGTCGAGCGCCGCGCCGAGCGCGTACCAGGTTTCGTAGCTGGGCGTGCCGGTTTCCCAGCGGTGGGGCGGGGTGTCGTCCGCCGGGCGGACCTTGTAGGCGGGCAGGGCGGCCAGGTGCTCGTAACGGCCGTACATGATCGCGACGTGCGGGCCGAAGAACTTGTAGGCGCTGCACAGCAGGAAATCGCAGCCGATGGCCTGCACGTCGATCGGGATGTGCGGCGCGCTCTGGACGGCGTCGACCACGTGGTATGCGCCCACGCTGTGGGCGAGCTGGGCGATCTCCGCGACGGGATTGATCGTGCCCAGCGCATTGGAGGCGTGCACCGTGGCGACTACGCGGGTACGCGGCGTGATGGCCGCCTTCAGGCTGTCCATGTCCAGCAGACCGGTCTCGACGTCGAAATCAACCCAGCGGACCGTCTGTCCGCCGTCCTGAGCGATGTGCAGCCAGGGCGCGATGTTAGCATCGTGATCCATCCGGGTGACGACCAACTCGTCGCCGGGGCGGAGCGTCCGGGCGATGGCGCGGCTCAGCCCAAAGTTCAGGGTGGTCATGTTGGGGCCGAGCACGATCTCTTCCCAGCGCGCGGCGTTGAGGAAGTCCGCGGCGATCTGGCGGGTCGTGGTTTCGGCCGCATCAGAACGCTGGGAAGTCGGGAAAGCGCCACCATGATTGGCGTTCATGGTGGTGTAGTACTCGGTCACCGCGTCGATCACGCGGCGGGGAACCTGGGTGCCAGCCGGATTGTCAAAATGGACCGGGAGCAATCCGCCTGGCTCGACCGGGCGGTTGAGGGCCGGGAACTGGCTGCGCAGGGCGGGCACATCGATAATCATGAATTTCTCCTTAATTTTCGCGAAAATGCATCAATTTCGGTTCGGAGGACTGCCGTGCTAGCGCGCAAGTGTGCTATAGTAAGTATCGTCCAGACTGGCACAATTTGCACCCCACTGGAGACGACCACGGGATGCAGGCACAGGCCATCCCTGCCGATGAACAACTGGCAGTGACGTACGAGCCAGGCGCGTGGCGTTTGTATGGGCCGGATGGAAGCCCGGTCCTGGAAGCGCGCCCGCGCAGTTTGTTCTACCACCCCCTGTTCGGACGGTGGCGTGACCTGCCGCCTGGCGACCGGATGAGCGTGGACGCCGTGATGGCCGTCGAGATGCGCTGGGAACGTGGGTGGGTCGTGGGTCTGACCCTGAATCCAAGCGGCATGTGGCGGCCCCTGGTGCGCTGGCAGAGTCCGCGCCAGGCCGCCCAGGCCGAGGAGATTGCCCGCGCGCTTAGCCAGATTCTCAGCCGGCCCCTTCGTCTGGAAGACACCGATCTCCGCACGCCTGTGACCCGTGTCCGTCGCTCATCGGATGTGCGGGACTCCTTCCCCGCGCCGGGAGAGTCGCACGGATTCGAGCAGTATGGGATGCGCGCAGCCGAGGCGGCTGTGCCTGCGGAGCCGCTCCCAGTATTGCGTCCCGCGCCTGAGCGAGCAGTCCCGCGCGAGGCGGTCGCAGTCACGGCCCGGGCCTCGATGGCGGCCGCAGAAGCACTGATGGCCAATTCTCCGCCGGTCTATCTGGTCGATGATGTCTCGGACGTGCGCCTGCCCTTGCGGCTGGGCGGCGGCTCGTCGGTCCAGCGTGACGAGCGCAGCCGGCTTGTGCTGCTGCTCAACCGGGAAGCGCCGGAATCTTCACTGGGTCTGACCATGCTGGGCGGCAGTATCCTGGTCGTTCTGCTGACCGTGGTGGTCGTGCTCGGCAGCGGGGTGCTGGGTCAGGGCACGCTGCCCCAGATCGCGGCCATCAGCGCTGGTCTGATCACGATCGGCGTGATTGGCCTGCTGTTACTGCCTCGCTTAAACCGCCAGACAGAACGGCGAATTATCTTCGACCGGATGGGCGGCGAAGTCACGTTTTTGGCGCGCGGCAAGGGCAAGCCGCTGCGCCTCCCCCTCTCGGCGGTGCATGGGGTACGCATTTCTGGGCGAGCCATTCACCAGCAAGATGGGCTGGCCTACGAGCGTACCGTGACGCTGATTCTGGACCGCAGTGAAGACCCCCTGTTCACCGAGGTTCGCCTCACCGAGTTGCCCACTGATTCGGCCATGATGCCCTCCCTGGCGACCGTCCGCCGGCAGGCCGATGATCTGGCCGGACCGTCGATGGCCCGGGCCGCGGCGCGAGTGGTGGCCTGGTATCTGGGCATTCCCCTGGCCGATGAACAGGCCTAGCCATTCTCTTTCCCTGTTGCCAGGATCATAAGTTCGCCTGGGGAGGGTTTCTGGTCATGAAACCGCTGCTGACATTCGCGCACATCACCGATACGCATGTGGGTCAGACCCCGGAGTTTACCCGGTATGGCTACCCATCCCTGCCCGCGTTGGAGCGCCTGATCGATATTCTGAATGGGTTCCCGGTCTCGCTCGATTTCGTGATCCATACGGGCGATCTCTCTCACGACCAGAGCGCCAAATCCTACGCCCTGGCGGCCCGGACCCTGGCCCGGTTGGAAGCGCCAGTCTACTTCGTGAACGGCAATCACGATCGGCCGGCGATGCTGCGCGAGTATATGGGCGCGCCAGCGCATCCCAGCACAGACCCGGCCGCGCCGCTGGATTACGTGTTTGACGTGCGTGGTGAGCGGTTTCTGGTGCTCGATGCACAGAATGCGGCGGTGCCCGATCCCCAGGGCAAGTTGCGTGACTCTCAACTGGCTTTCGCCCAACACGTCATCGAAGACACCCCCGGCCCGCTGACCGTGCTGCTCCACTATCCCCTGTTCCCGATGAACTCACCCTGGCTGGACGCGCACATGCTCGTCGAGAATGGGGCCGCATTGCACACGCTCCTGTTGCCGATCCGTGATCGGCTGCGCGGTGTGTTTCTCGGCCATATGCACCGGAGCTGCCAGATTCACCGGGATGGGATCGTGTATACGTGCGCCGGCAGCACGTTCGCACAGTATGCGTGGCATCCCTGGGACGAGCTCCCCAAAGTCGATCCGGACTCTTCCCCGGCTTATAATTACGTCCAGTACTTCCAGGATCAAGTGATCGTGCACCAGTACGGGTTCCAGGTGGGTGGGTAAGGAAAGGTCAGGCGGTATGTCGATTGATTCGGATGAGGATCTGAAGGGTCTGCTTCGCATCGGCCGGGTGGTTGGCCTGACCCTCAAGGTCATGGCCGGGGCCATTCGTCCTGGGATGACCACGGCGCAACTGGACGCGATCGGGCGGCGTGAAATGGAGCAGCATGGGGCGCGCTCCGGGCCGGAGCTGGTCTACCAGTTTCCCGGCGCAACCTGTATCAGCATCAACGAGGAAGCAGCTCACGGTATTCCGGGCGGGCGGGTGATCCGGCGCGGTGATCTGGTCAATATCGACGTGACGGCTGAACTGGATGGTTATTTCGCCGATTCGGCGCTGACCGTGCCCGTGCCGCCGGTCGCGCCGGAAGTCCAGCGCCTGTGTGACTTCACCAAGGCCGCGCTGGCCAGGGGGATCGCCGCCGCGCGGGCAGGCCATCCCATCAGTGACATCGGCCGCGCAACCGAAGCAGAAGCGCGGCGGGGTGGGTTCCGCATCATCCGTGAGTTGACCGGCCACGGCGTGGGCCGCCACGTCCACGAGGAGCCGACCGTCCCGGCTTTCTACCATCCGTCGGCGAGCCGGGTGCTCAAAGACGGTCTGGTGATCACGATCGAGCCATTCCTGACCCCGCGCTCCACCCGGATCGTCACCGGAGACGATGGCTGGACGTTGAAGTCGGCCAATGGCACGCTGTCGGCTCAGTTCGAACACACCATCGTGGTGAACGGGAACCAGCCGTTGATCGTGACGGTTATATAACCCGGCTGTCCCGCGACCGTTTCAGGGCCGCAGGGCGGCCCGGATTTTGCTCATCAGGACTTCCGGGTCGAAGGGCTTGATGATGTAGTCATCGGCCCCCGCCAGGCGGCCCCGCTCGATATCTTCCCAGCTTCCCAGGGCGGTGATCAAGATCACTGGCGGCGCGTCGGGGGCATAATGCGCCTTGACCGCGCGGGTGACTTCCAGCCCTGACTTGAGAGGCATCATCACGTCCAGGAGGAGCAAGTCCGGACGTTCCCTCAGCGCGAGTTGAAGGGCGTCCTGACCGTTTGTCGCCGGGTGTACGGTGTACCCCTGGATTTCCAGAGTCTCCTTGATGAGATCCAACGAGGCCCGATCGTCTTCTGCGAAGAGGATATTCACCACGTTTGTCTGCTCCCACCGCCGATAATTGAGCTAATTATTGCCTGTTTGAGAAAAAAGCGAAACTGTGAAAACCTACAATGGCAGGGCCATCGCGACAGACGGCATAGGCGTTTCACGGCCGAGATACTTGAGAGAAAAACGGTCCTGCGTGGACTCTGCGACCGTTCTGGAGCAAGACCTCGCCTTTCCCGTCTTCCCTTTGGGTCAGAAGGATCCTGATACTTTTGCCTTGCCCACGGCGCTGCTGGCTGGCAGCGGCTGGCTCTAGATGCTAAGCTAGACCCTGCCAGTCTGGGTGTTTCGCAGGGAGGCCCGCGTGAGTTCAGTCCCACACATTATCCGACGCCGGCGCGCGCGCCGGTTGAATC
>CAZHMJ010000002.1:57370-57716 GCA_964533805.1 uncultured Anaerolineae bacterium
ATGGTCCTCTGGGGCAGCATGGGGGGTGTTGCCGCGCTTGTATTTCTGATCCTGGTCATCGCAGGCGGAAGCGTGGCCTATGCGGCCGCGGCCTATCTGGGCGTGGCCGGCCGGATTCCAGCTCGGCCTGCGGTTCTGGCGGCGAGCAGTTCAGCCGACCAGCCGACCTTCCTCCTCGACCGTGAATCGCAGCGGGTGATCTATCGCGTCGAGCGCGCGGAGACGGATACCGCAACTTGGCTCGGTCTGGAGGAGCTTCCCCCGGCGGTCTGGCAGGCGGCGGTCGCCATCGAGGATGGGGCTTTCTTTTCGCGGGGTGGATTCAATCTGGCCGGTTTGGTGGAGA
>CAZHMJ010000003.1:0-4508 GCA_964533805.1 uncultured Anaerolineae bacterium
CGTTCACGGCGACCAGCAGTTGTACGCTGATCGCCCATATGCGCTCGTAAATCGTTGGTGACTGGGACGGGGGCACAGACGACTGTGCCCCCGTCTCCCGCCAACACCCCAGCCTCGCCTCGGTTGACCTGCGGATTAGATCGCCCGCCGTTTCTCGGATATGATCGCGAGGTAGCGTCCACACACCCGCCGGAGCGCGTCCCCGGCCCCATCCGAGACGAGGTGACGAGGCATGATCAACACCGATTTCCTGGAAGCTCACGCCGGCCAGATCGCCGCCAGCCGCGAATTTCTGGCCCGCCTGTGGAATCTGGACAACGCCGAACGCCCCGGTTTCATGATTGGTTACGTTGGGCCAAAGGTCAAAAACGGCCAGCCGGTCGAAAACGCACTCTTCGCCAGGGAAAGCCCGGACACCGTCCGCCAACGTATCCTGAATCCGGAGAAGTACCTGGCCGTCCAGATCAAGGAGATCGAAGGTCAGCTCGGCCAGCGGGGCGATTACGTGCCCGGCCTGTGCCCGATGCTCGGCGTGATCGGCATCCCGTCCGCGTTCGGCTGCGAGGTCGTCTGGTGGGAGGACGATCTGCCCTCCGTCCGACCGCTGGCCCTGGACGATCCGGCCCAGGTCTTCGACCTGCCCCGCCCCAGCGTCACCTCCGGGGAGTTGGGCCGCATCCTGGAGACCACGCGCTACTTCCTGGAGCACACCGGGGGACGCGTCCCGGTGCGCATCACGGACGTGCAGGGGCCGCTGGACAGCACCGCCCTGATCTTCGGGCACAACACCTTCCTGCTGTCGATGCTCACCCACCCGGCGGCGGTTCACCACCTGCTGCGAATGGTGACCGACCTGACGATCGAGTTCACCCAGGCTTACCGCGACCTGATCCACTCCTACGGGGCCGAGTTCGTGCCCACCATCAACTATCCCTGGATGCCGGATGGCTTCGGGGTGCAGGTCGCCCACGACGAATGCGTGATGATCTCGCCTCAGATGCACGACGAGTTCGCCGTGCCCTACCTCAACCAGATGTCGGACGCCTTCGGGGGGATTTTCGTCCACTCGTGCGGCAGGTGGGCCCACCAGGTGGAGAGCCTGGCGTGCGTCCACAACCTGCGCGGGCTGGAATTCGGCGGCAGCGAAGCGCCGTATGGCCCGGTCCTGGACTACCTCAATGGCAAAGCCGCGCTGGTGGTGCGGGTCGGCCTGAACCGGGACATAAAATTCGATGGCATGGCCGATTACGTCCGGCGCATCCTGGCCCGGCGAACCACCAACCGCGGCCTATTTATCAACGTGGATGTCACCAACGGCCTGATCGACGACTCCTGGCCGGAGACTGACCTCGAGGAAATCTACGCCCTGATCGAGAATGCCTGATCACCTGGGGTAGAATCGCGCGGGGTCAGACTATTCGGCCTGACCCCGCGCCTGTATTTCTCGCCAGACCGGGCAACTTCGCCCGCTGGCCCTGAATTGAGATGCCGCACGCTGTCTCAATTCAAAATTAAGCATTCAAAATTCAACATTTCCTTCTACGCCGGTACGACGATCGGCTTCAGCCCCGCCTCGATTTCGGCCCGGCGCGCCTCCAGGAACGGCGGCAGGGCCAGCCGCTCACCCAGGGTTTCCAGGTCTTCGTCCGCCGCGAAGCCGGGGCCATCGGTCGCGATCTCGAACAGGATGCCGTGCGAGACGCGGAAGTAGATCGAGCGGAAGTAGAAGCGGTCGATCACGGCCGACGAGCGCAGCCCAACCTGCCGCACCCGGTTCAGCCAGGAACGCTGCTCGCCATCATCCGCGACGCGGAACGCGACGTGATGCACCCCACCCGCGCCAAGCTGCGCGATCGGCTGGTCCGGCTCCACGACCACCCAGACTTCGCGCCCCGGCCCGCCCGCGCCCAGTGCATAGATCGTCACCGTCCGGCCTTCGGAGTCCTCGACCTGGCGCGCTGGGCGGAAATGCAGTCCTTCGCTCAGGATCGCGTGCAGTGGCTCCGCCTCCGGCACGGAGAGCAGGACCGCGTGGAAACCGCGAATCGCGTAGTCGAGCGGGACGTCGCTGCCATCCCACAGTTCACCCTCGTAAGCCGCCCCGCCGTCATCGACCAGCATCAGGCGCTGACCTTCCGGGTCTTCGAAGCGCAGGACGTCCCGCCCGTCGAAAGTCTCGATCGGCTGCGGATCGACGCCCAGCCGCGACAAACGCCCCTCCCAGTAATCCAGGGCCGCCCGCCCGTTGACCCGGAAGGCCGTCAGCGCGATGCTGTCCGTCCCGCGCCGGTCGGGTCCGATCCGCGGCCAGTCGAAGAAGGTCATGTCGGTGCCGGGGCTGCCGATCTTGTCGGCGTAGAACAGGTGGTAGGCGCTCACGTCGTCCTGGTTGACCGACTTCTTGACCAGGCGCAGGCCGAGCACGCGCGTGTAAAAATCGAGGTTGCGTCCGATCTCCGCCGAAACCGCCGTGACGTGGTGGATTCCATTGAGGTTCATGCCGCTGCTCCCATCAACCCGAACCGGGTTACTCATCCAATCTCATCTCGCGAAAATAGTTTTAACTTAAACTGTTTTACATCAAACAGTGTAATGGAGTACAATACCCCTGTCAAGGATTTTTAGATAAGAATTGTGTTAATTCGGAAAAACCGGGGGGGAACGACCCGATGCCCAGCCACTACGAAGGCACCACGGAGGAAAAACGGGCGCTGGATGCCTACATTAAGCTCCAGCGCGCCGCTGAAACCGTCACCACGCGCACGACCGCGCACCTGGCGGACTACGATCTGACCGTCAGCCAGTTCGGCGTCCTGGAGGCGCTCTACCACCGGGGCACGCTCTCCCAGCGCGCGCTGGCCAAGAAGCTGCTCAAGAGCACCGGCAACATCTCGATCGTGCTCCAACATCTGGAGCAGCGCGGTCTGATCACCCGGACGCGCACGCCGGAGGATACCCGCACCATGGCGGTCTGTATCTCCGAGGCCGGCCGGGCGCTGCTGACCGGCTTCCTGGCCAAGCACGTCCAGGGCATCGTGACCGAGATGAATGTGCTCAGCCCGGACGAGCAGGTCGAGCTGGCCCGCCTGTGCCGGAAGCTGGGTCTGCGCGACCCGTCCGCCTGAGTTCACGTGACGGGCGCGCCTGCGCCGGTCACTCGGCCGCCAGGCTGTCCAGTACGTCGGCCAGCGGCGCTTCCGCCAGGGCGATCGCCTCGTCCGCCGCGCCGTAGTACAGACGCAGCACGCCGTCCATCACCACCGCCCCGCAGGCGAAGACCACGTCGCTGAAGAAGCCGTTCACTTCATAGGGCGCTTCCGGCCACAGGATAGGGCTGGGGCTGCGCGCGATGATCCGCCCCGGATCGTCCAGGGGAGTCAGGAACGCGCCCAGACAGTAACGATCGCGCGCGTCCGCGCCGTGATAAATCGAGAGCCAGCCGCGCTCCGTCCGGATCGGCGGCGCGCCGCCCCCCACCCGACCGGCGTCCCAGCGGCCGGGCTGGCTGGCCAAAACGAGCCGTGAATCGCCCCAGTGGCCGAGGTCGGGCGAGGTCGCCATCCAGATGTTCATGCGTTGGAACATGCCCGGCATCGGCCGGTGATAACAAACGTACATCCCATTGATCGGCTCCGGGAAGAGCGTCACGTCACGGTTATCCGGCGGAAAGATCAGGCCGTGCCGGCTGATATGGACGAAATCCGGGGTGGAGACCAGGGCCGTGGCAATGCCATACGGACTGACCGCAGTGTAATTGACATAGTACGTATCCCCGATCCGGGACACGCGTGGGTCTTCCACGCCAAAGGTCTCGTAGGGCGAAGCCGGGGTGAGCCAGGGCCGCTCGGCCACGCTGAAATGGACGCCGTCCCGGCTGTGGGCCAGTCGCAGGTGGCTGACGCTGGTCAGCAGCAGCTCGCCCGTGCCCCGGTGCTGGACCTTGCGCGGGTCGCTGGTGTCCCAATCGGGATCGTCGCGCGCCACCCGCCGGACGGTTAGCTCGCCTTCCGGCGTGTAGCACGGGCAGTGAACCCAGCCGTCCCTGACGCCGACGGGCCGCTCCGCCACCCGGATCAGCAGGACGACTTCATCCTTGAAGACCGTCGCCCCGGCGTTGAACGCCCCGATCACCTCGAAATCCGGCCGGGAGGGCATCACCGCGGCGGGCATGATCAGTGGATTGTGAGGATGTCGGACAAACATGGCTCAGCTTCCTATCTCCAGGACGCAGGTCGAGCAAGGCTCCAGTGCGAAGCGGCGCTCACCCGGCCGCAGCACCCCCGCCGGGACTCTGGGGTCGGATTGTACAGCAGGAACCGCCGCGCGTGAACGGCGGGCAGGGTTCCCAAGCGCTGGCGTCCCAGCCCAGGCCAGCGGCGCAACCTTTCTTTGTATCTGGTGTCCAGGGCCTGCTGCCCAGGGTCTTCCACCAGGTGCTTGACAATCGACTCCATTCTACTATATATTGAACGTAAGCGGTTACGTTCAAACTAACTCAAGCCACCATG
>CAZHMJ010000003.1:4518-54354 GCA_964533805.1 uncultured Anaerolineae bacterium
GACCTCGATCATCCACCAGATTGCCGAAGCACTCAATGTCTCCAGCGCCTCCGTCTCCAGGGCGCTCAACGACAAGCCCGGCGTGGGAGCCGAGCTGCGTCAGCGCATCCTGGACAAGGCCCGCGATCTGAACTACACGCCGAGTGTGACCGCGCGCGGCCTGGCGACTTCCCAGACCTTCGCCCTGGGTTTCTTCGTGCGCGAAAAGCCCGGCCTCGCCGCCCAGACCGACCCCTTCTACGGGGAAATCCTGCACGGCGTGGAGCAGGTCTGCGCCCGTTCCGATTACCACGTCGCCATCGCCACCCTCACTGCCGACATCCTGAACAAACCATCGCAGTTCCGTTTCGTGCGCGAAGGGCGGGTCGACGGCATGATCCTGGCCGGGCCGGATATCCCCGGCGAATTCATCCTGGCCATGCTGCGCACCCACCTGCCCGTCGTGCTGGTCGACAACCTGCTGGATTACCAGCCCGTCAACTGCGTCAACAGCGACGACACCGGCGGCGCGGCCCTGGCCGCGGAACACCTTATCGGCCTCGGCCACCGCGCGATTGGCATCCTGGCCGGGCCGTCACACTGGCCCAGCAACATGCGCCGTGAACGCGGCTACCGCCAGGTGCTCGAAAAAGCCGGGCTGCCCGTCCACATCATTCACATGGATTGCACGACGATCGACTCCGGCGCGGAGGCGTACAGCCGCCTCGTGCAGCAGTATCCGGACGTCACCGCCCTGTGTGCCGTCAACGACTCGATGGCGATCGGCGCGATCCAGGCCGCGTTGGCCGCGGGCCGCCGGGTTCCGGACGATCTCTCGGTTATCGGCTTCGACAATATCGAATGGGCACGGCTCAACACCCCACCCCTGACCACCATCGATGTTCCCAAGCACCAGATTGGCAAGGAAGCGGCCAACCGCCTGCTGAATCTGCTCGACGACGGCGACCTGCTGCCGGCCGAGATCAGCGTGGCGGTCACCCTGGTCGAGCGTTCCAGTTGCCGTGCCAGACACGCCAGATAAAAGATAGTCATCCCGCCCACAGTCGAAAAGGAGGTGCTGGTTCTTACGACAATGCCGGATCGTATTCACGCGCCTTGAATCCGCGTGGTCAACGAGTATTTCAACCCAAGGAGAGAAGAAACCATGTTGAGGAATCGCTTTGTATTTCTGACCCTCGCCCTGCTGTTGGCCCTGGGCGTCGCCCTGCCCTCGCTGGCGCAGAGCGAACCGGTCACGATCACCATGTCGACCTGGGCCGGCGTCGACGAGGCCGCCGAGCTTCAACTGATCCTGGACGAGATCAACGCCAGCCAGTCCGATTACCAGATCGTCCACTCGCCCATCCCCTCCGACTACTACACCCAGGTCAAGACCCAGATCGCGGGCGGCGTCGGCGCGGACCTGTACTGGATCGACCAGAACAACATGGCCCTCGCCTCGGAAGGCGTCTTCCTGCCGCTGACCGATTGCCTGGCGGACGCTGAACCGGGCACTGCGGGCGATGTCAACGACTACTATCCCGGCATCCTGGCCGTCAACCAGTATGAAGGCGACGTGTACGGCCTGCCCTGGATCGCCCAGCCGGTCGTGACCTACTACAACAAGGATATCTTCGACGCGGCCGACATGGACTACCCCACCGCCGACTGGACGTGGGATGACTTCACCGAAATGGCCAAGGCCCTGACCCTGGACACCAACGGCGACGGCGAGATCGACCAGTGGGGCTTCACCAACAACAGTTGGCCGCCCCCTTACATCTTCATCTGGCAGGCCGGCGGCGAGCTGATCAGCCCTGACTTCACCGAAGTCCCAATCGACTCGCCCGAATTCCTGGAAGGCTTCGAATTCTACCTGAGCACCGCCTACAACCCGGAGATGTCGCCCAGCCGTGAAATCATCGCCGAGCAGGGCTTTGGCGAGATGTTCAAGGCCGGCAAGATCGCCATGTTCATGGGCGGCGCGGCGGACGACCTCGACCGCGTGGAAGGCCTGAACGTGGGCGTGGTGCGCGTCCCCGGCCATCCGGAGACGGGCAGCCACGTCACCTTCGCCTGGAACGCCAGCACGGTCATCTCGTCCAGCACCCCCAATCCGGAGCTGGCCTGCCAGGCCCTGCTGGCCGTGACCGAGGGCATCCATAGCTGGAAGATCGTCTCCCCGCGCATCTCGCAGGCGACGGTCGAGCACCTGGTGGCCTCGGAACCGCGCAAGGAAGCCAGCGCCGAAGCGATCGTGGCCGCCGCCCAGGAAATGCGCGCGCTGCCCATCTTCGGCAACTACGCGGAGTTCGACTCGCTCTTCTGGTCGAAGTTCTGGGGTCCGCTGATCAACAATGAAACCGACCTGACCCCTGCCGAGCTTGCGGCTGAAGTCCGGCCGGAGTTGGAAGACACCCTGCCCGAATAAGAGCACTCGTTGCGCCGGAGGCCGCCTGTTGGGGCGGCCTCCACCTTCCCTGCTTCGCCGCGTCCCGGTCGGGAGGCCAGTTGTCACCGTTGGTCGCCACTGAATCGTGACTGGCCTGCCCCTCTGCTTTGACTGACCGCTGACCGCTGATTGCTGAACGCTCTCTAGGAGGATCAGCTTATGGATCCCGGCCCGCTTGCCACGTATCTCCCCACCCTGCTGCGTTACGCGGCCGTCGCGATTGGACTGGTCGTGCTGATGATCGTGGTCTACCGCGTCCAGGTAGCCCTGGGCATCAAGCGAGATGCCGCCACCGGCCGGGCGCTGGTCGTTCCCTGGCTGATCGGATTCCTGGTCTTCAATCTATTCCCGATCGGCGCCTCGCTCTATTTGAGCTTTACCGAATACAACCTTTTCAAGGCCCCGGAATGGATCGGCGCGACCAACTATGAACAGATTTTCAGTCTGAGCGTCGCGCCCCTCGAATCACACGAGCAGCGCAGTTCGGACGTTCTGCCGCGCCGCTATGACGAAATCCTGCGGGTGGAAACCGGCAACGGGGGCTTCGTGCTCGGGGCGAAGGAAGAAGGCTTTTGGCGCGCGATCAAGCTGACCCTGCCCTACGCGTTCCTGAGCGTCCCCATCGGCCTGGCCGGAGCGCTGGCCGTGGCCCTGCTGCTCAACCAGAAGGTGCGCTATCTGGGATTCTGGCGCGTGCTGTTTTACATGCCGGCCATCCTACCCGCCGTGGCAACCGCCCTCCTGTGGCGCTGGATGTTTTCGCCCAACGGCCTGCTCAACAGCGCCCTCAATCCGCTCTACACGATCCTGGGCCTCGCCAAGCCCAACTGGTTCTTCGATCCGGCCCTGGCCATGCCCGCCTTCATCATCATCAGCCTGTGGGGAGTCTTTGGGGCCAACTCCGTGATCCTGCTGGCTGGCCTGAAAGGCATCCCGTCCGAGTTGTACGAAGCCGCCGCAATCGACGGCGCGGGCGACTGGCATAAGTTCCGTAATGTGACCATCCCCATGCTCAGCCCTGCCCTGTTCTACAACCTGGTGACATCCACCATCGCCGCGCTCCAGGTCTTCGAGGTCGCGGCCTTCATCCAGACTCCCGACGCGGTCGGCACCTTCCTCAACTGGCTGATCTACCGGGAAGCGTTCGACCTGCGTCACATGGGGCTGGCCTCGGCCATGGCCTGGGTGCTGCTGCTGATCATCCTGGCTCTGACCCTGTTGATCTTCCGGTCGTCCGAAGCCTGGGTGTTTTACCAGGGCGCGCGCGAGGAGGAAGTCTGATGACCACGCAGACCGCACAAGCACCCTACCGGCAGGCCGTCGCGCCGCGCCGGCGGTTCGAACTGCGCCAGATCGTCATCTACGGGCTGCTGCTGGCCGGCGCGGCCATCGTCCTGATCCCCTTCCTGTGGATGCTGTCCACCTCGCTCAAGACCGACGAACAGCTCTTCACCGGCGAAGTGAACTTCATCCCCAACCCGGCCGAACCCCAGAACTACCTGGAGGTCTGGACCAAGCTCAGCTCGATCAAGCCGGGCATGACGTTCTGGCGTATCATCGGCAACACCCTGTTCATCACCCTCCTGGCGATGTTTGGGGAGATCATCAGCGCGTCGGTGGTGGCCTACGGCTTCGCCCGTTTCCGCTGGCGCGGCCGCGACACGCTGTTCGCGATCATGCTCGGCACGGTCATGGTCCCCGGCATCATCACCCGCGTCCCGGCCTTCCTGATCTGGAAGGAGTTGGTCCTGCTGGATACGTACGATCCGCTCACCTGGCCATCGCTCTTCGCCTGGGGACCGCTGTTTGTTTTCCTGATGCGCCAGTTCTACCTGACCGTGCCACGCGAGATCGAGGAAGCCGCCATCCTGGACGGGGCCAACATCGCCCAGATTTACTGGTACATCATGCTGCCGCTGATCCGCCCGATCCTGCTGGCGATCGCCGTGCTGTCCTTCCAGGGCAACTGGAACAACTTCCAGGGGCCGCTGATCTACCTGAGCACGCCGGAGAAATACCCGCTGGCCCTGGCGATGCGCTTCTTCGACCAGTCGCTCTCCAAGGAAGCGCCGCAGTGGCAGTTCATGATGGCCATGGCGACCATGATGGCCGCGCCCGTGCTAGTCATCTACTTCCTGGCCCAGAAGCAGTTCCTGGACGGAATCAATATCGGCGCGGTGAAGGGGTAGACTCATGCGCGCGCGAGGGATCACACTGCTGGTTGTCACCGGCCTGCTGGCCGCCTTCCTGCCGGGGGCCAGCCTGGCCCAGGAGGAACCCGATCTGGTCAACCTCGACCACCTGATCCATCTGACCGAACCGGTCACGATCGACGGCCGGGAGATGGCCCTGGTCCACATCTACGCCGAGTACCCGGACTACGCCTGGGTCGACGCCGCCGGGGAGGGCCTCAGTTGCGTCGACGACGTGGCCCGCGCCGCGATCGTCTACCTGTGGCAGTACGAGCGCAGCGGCGACCCGGTCCTGCTCGACCTGGCCCGCGCCACGCTGGAATTCGTGCGCTACATGCAGGCCGAGGACGGCGCGTTCTACAACTTCGTCACCGACCGGGCGGGCACGATCAACACCCAGGGCAACACCAGCTACAAGAGCCTGGGCTGGTGGGCCATGCGCGGCCTGTGGGCGCTGGGCGAAGGCGTGCGCGTCTTCCAGACCGCCGACCCGGCCTATGCCGACCAACTGGCCGCGACCTACCTCAAAACCGAAGCAGCCCTGGGCGACATGCTCGGTAATGTCGGCGCGACGATCAGCGTGCACGGCTTCGAAGTGCCCGCCTGGCTGCCCGGCGGCGAAGCGGACGTCTCCGCCATTGGCCTGTTGGGCCTGAGCGCCTACTACCGCGCCCGGCCCAATCCGGAAACCGCCGCGATCATGACCGCCCTGGCGGATGGGATCGCCGCCCTGCGCCAGGGCGATCACGCCGAGTACCCGTTCGGCCTGCACCCGGTGCGGGCCAACGCGCCCGGCTTCTGGCACGACTGGGGCGCCCACATGCCACACGCCCTGGTCGAGGCCGGGATGGCCCTCGACCGCCCGGACTGGATCGCCTCCGCCACGGTGGAAGCCGACTCGTTCCTGCTGCGTCACCTGGCCTTCGAACGCTTCCGCAATCTGGGCGTCGTGCCCGACCGGCTGGGCCAGATCGCCTACGGCACCAACATGCTCGTCCAGGCCTATATGGCCCTCTACCGCGCCACCGGCGAGCCGCGCTACGCGCAGTACGCCGGGTTGGCCGCGAGCTGGTACTTCGGCAACAACATGGCCGGGGTTGAGATGGTCGACCTGACTACGGGGCGCGTCTTCGACGGGATCAACGGCCCGGTCGCCTGGCGCGTCAACCGTAACAGCGGCGCGGAATCGACCATCGAGGGCCTGATGAGCCTGATCGCCGTGGCCGGCGAGCCGCTGGCCGTGGAGATGCTCCGCGCCCAACCGGTCAGCGGAACCAGCTACCGCCTGCTGGAGGCCGAGGACGGCCAGCGCGTGATCGGTACGCCAGTCTACTACACCGCCAGTTGGACAGGCGAGGGCTACGTCAGCGCCGGGCGCTACGTGGGCCTGGGCGAAGGCCAGCGGATGCGCCTCCAGTTCGACATCGACGAGGCTGGCGACTACCTGCTCTACGCCGCCCACCTCCACCAGGCCGCCAGCGGCGACACCTTCACGATCCGGCGCGCCGATTCGCCGCCGGCAATCGACGGCGATCTGGCCGACTGGCCGGCCGACCTGCCCGCCCTCGAGTCCAACACCCAGCGCCAGTTCCTGCGCGGAGCCGGGCTGTGGCAGGGGCCGGAGGTGGACAGCCATGCCGTGCGCCTGCTGTGGGACGCCGATCGCCTGTACATCGGCGCGGCCGTGCGCGACCCGCTCCACGATCAACCCTACACCCTCAGCACCGCCTGGCAGGGCGACTGCCTGTGGTTCTACCTGACCGCCAGCCCGGACGCGCGGGCGCTCTCCGCCAAGTTCACCCTGGCCCAGACTCCTGACGGCCCGCAGGTCTGGGACTGGATTCACACCCGCTTCCTGCCCGGCGCGGCGCTGGCCTTCACCCAGTCCGACGGCGGCTACATCTACGAGGCCAGCCTGCCCTGGGAAGCGCTCGGCGTCGACGCGCCCCAGGCCGGGGGGCGGATCGGCCTGGAAGCTGGGCGCGGCATCGGCGGCAACTCGTTCATGGACTTGACCGGCCGCGACCCGGACGTACCCGCCAACCTGCTGGCGCTCGTCCTCACCACGCCGGAGTCGGACAACGCCAGCCTGGCCGCGCCGGAAGTCGCGCTCCAGGTGCGCCTGGACGACGGCGACCCGGTGCTGCTCCCGCAAACCGTCTCCCCGGACAGCGACTACTTCTGGCTGGATCGTGTCACAGCCGGGCCGGTTCATCTGGAACCGGGCACGCACACCCTGCGTTACGCATACGAAGGGCAGGGCGGCTCCGAGCAAAATCCCGGCCTGGCCAAGGTAGATGCCTTCTACCTCCAGCCGGCCGTCGCTCGGCGCGTCTTCGCCCTGCCGGATGGCCGCCAGTTCAGCCTGACCTATGATACCCTGAGCGGCGATTCCGCTCTGGTCGAATCGACGCCGTAACCGCGCTCATAGAAAGGAACCCGCCATGCGCCTCGTCCGACACCCGCGCAGCCCACTGCTGTATCCCAACCCCCTGCACCAGTGGGAATCGCTCAACGTCTTCAACCCGGCCGTAGTCCGGCATAACGGCCTGTTTCACATGCATTACCGCGCCCAGGGCGTGGACTTCGTCTCGCGCATCGGCTACGCCGTCAGCGCCGACGGCCTGGACTGGAACCGGTTGGAAAAGCCGGTGCTGGCTCCCCACGACGGCCGGAACGATTACCGGGGCGTGGAAGACCCGCGCGTCACGCCGCTGGATGGCGCGTTCTACATGACCTACACCGCCTACGGGGCCAGCAGCTACTATCCCATGATCGCCCGCTCCGAGAACCTGATCGCCTGGGAAGACATCGGCCCGCTGGAGCGCGCCGAGAACAAGGATCACGTCCTCTTTCCGGAGAAGATCGGCGGCCGCTACGCCATCCTGCACCGCCGCGTGCCCGACATCTGGATCGCTTTCAGCCACGATCTGCGCACCTGGACCGACCACACCGTGATCATGAGTCCCCGCCCCGGCAACGACTGGGACTCGTTCAAGATCGGCGCGAACGGGGTGCCGATCAAGACCGAGCATGGTTGGCTGCTGTTCTACCACGGCTACCCGGCCAGTCCGATCGTCTACCGCCAGTCGGTGGCGCTGCTCGATCTGGACGACCCGACGCGGGTCATCCACCGCCCATCCGGGTTCATCATGGAGCCTCAGGAAACCTGGGAAATTCGCGGTGATGTGCCCAACGTGATCTTTAGCTGCGCCAGTCTGGTCGTCGGGGATGAACTGTACTTCTACTACGCCGGGGCGGATCGGATGGTCGGGCTGGCGACCGCGCCCTTCGCGGACGTGCTCGACTTCGCCCGGAAGGGCTGAGGCAGCGGCCGGTTGGCGTGATAGGGTCAAAACCATCACAATGTTGAATTTTGAATGTTTAATTTTGAATTGAATTCTCGTCACCTTTTTCTTCAATTCAAAATTTAAAATTAAGAATTCAACATTTCCAACACTGGGCAGATTTCGGTTCCACCCGGTTTGAACTATAATCAGCCCCATCCACAGCACGTGCAAGACGCGCAGGTAGTTCGCCATTGGTGACCGTCACCCCTCAGGCCAGGCGCACGCAGCTAACCAGACTGAGCGGGTGAGCCTTCTTACAACGCGCAGTTGAAACCAACCGCAGTCGAAGGAGTCCAACCATGCGACAGAACTACTCTCGACGTCAGTTTCTCCGTTCGAGCCTGCTGCTCGGCACAGGCCTGGGGTTCACGCTACCCGGCCTATCCGCCTTTGCCGAGGACATACCCTCCGGCGGCAAGGCCAGAAAGCGTGACGTGACCGGCAACATCACGGTCGTACATGACCCGGCAATCATCAAGGCCGGCGACCTGTATTACCTGTTCTGCACCGATACCGGTATCTCCGTCCGCAAGTCGGCCGATCTGGTCACCTGGCGAACGGCACGGCCGCCCGCTGTTTTTGGCGGCCCGCCGCATTGGGTGCGGGCATCGTTCCCCTATGCCGCCAATATCTGGGCCCCGGACATTTCCTACTTCAACGACAGATTCCACCTGTACTATGCCGTCTCCACGTTCGGCAGCAACCGCTCGGTCATCGGCCTGACGACCAACCGCACGCTCGACCGCGAGAACGAGGCATTCCGCTGGGAAGACCAGGAGATGGTGATCGAGTCGTTCGAGACGGACAACTACAACTGCATCGATCCCAATCTGATCCTCGACGCGGATGGCGTGCCCTGGCTGGCTTTTGGCAGCTTCTGGTCGGGGATCAAGATGCGCCGGCTCGATTACGAGACTGGCAAGCTCTCCGCGGAAGACGAGACGCTGTACAGCCTCGCCGCCCGGCCTTCCCCCGGCGCGGTCGAAGCGCCGTTCATCATCCGCAAAGGCGACTTCTACTACCTGTTCGTGTCCTTCGATCAATGCTGCCAGGGGGTGTCCAGCACCTACCGGGTGATGGTCGGCCGATCGGAGAACGTGACCGGCCCGTATGCCGACAAAGACGGCGTGGCGATGCTCCGCGGTGGCGGCACCCAGGTCACCTTCGCCACGGAGCGCTGGAAAGGCCCCGGCCACTGCGCCATTCTGCAGGAAGAGGATACCGACTACATCGTCTACCACGCCTACGATGCCGAAAACAACGGGGTCGCGACCCTGCGCATCGACCGGCTCGCCTGGGATGCGGACGGCTGGCCGTCCATCGCCCCGCAGGAAGCAGGCTAGCACCAGGGCATCTCGCGCGGCCTGCACCATACAAAAAGCCAGCGGCCGGCGGTGCCGCTGGCTTTTTCCATCTGTGGCGAAGCTCGCGCGAGTTGCTTATTCGCGTTCTTCCATGAAGGTGCCATCCTCGCGCGCGGTCTCGGACATGCCGTCCAACGGGACGAGTGCGGTCGCCCCCAGCATCCTGCTCATGTACGATCCGGGCCGGGCATACGACTCCAGCGAAATCCAGGTCGCGTCCGCAAGTCCCGGCCGGACCCACCAGGTCGCGTCCGCCGCGAAGCTGTCCGTGTGATCATCCGGCGTGAGCATGATCGCGTTGTTCGACTGCCGCACGTAAAAGCCGGGGAAGTTGACCGACTCGATGGAGATCGCCGCCGGATCGGCCAGTCCTGGCACCACGACGAACTGCGAATCCGCCAGCGAGGTCCGCGCGGAATCGTAGCGCAGGTAGAAGTTGGAATGGCGCAGGTAGGTATTCTCATAACTATACCAGCGGAAGCGGGAGATCACCCGCGCCGGCAGCTCGACATCCACCCCGTTATCCCCGGAGGGGGCGGGCAGGGGTTCACCCGCGGCGACCGGGATGCCGAAATTCGGCGTGCCGTCCGCGTTCCACTCGATGCGCTGGACGCGAGTCGTGCGCAGACCGTTACACGCGCCTTCAGGGAAGTCCACCGCGTGGTAGACAATCCAGTCCTCGGTGCCATCCGGTGACCGGAAAAAGCCATTGTGACCGGGGCCATACACCCCGTTCTCGTCGGAGCGCTGGAAGACCGGCTCCGGGTTCTTGATCCACGAGGCCGGGTCCAGCGGATCGCCGCCGTTGTAGGTCAACATCCCCAGCTTGTAGTCACCCGTCGCACACGAGCTGGCGGAGAAAACGAGGAACGTCTGGCCGTCGTGCTGGAGCGCGACCGGGCCTTCGTTGACCGTCCCCCCGCTGATTTCCCACGGATATTCAGGCATCGTGAGCAGGACGCGGTCGCCGCTGAGCGTCCAGGGATTGCGCATCGGCGCGATGAACACCGACTGTGGCGGAAGCGACGCCGAAAACAGGAAGTTCAGTTCCCCGTTCAGTTCCAGCACGCTGCCGTCGATCATCCAGCGGTCGCCGCTCGGCTCGATCAACTGGCCCTTGTAGGTATACGGCCCCATTGGGTCCGTCCCCTCGCTCTCCAGGACGTGAATGCGCTGGTTATCATAGTTCCCGGTGGGACTGCCGGCCGTGTAATAGAAGTACCAGCGCGGCCCGTTGGGACCCTCCAGCAGCCGGAACTCCGGCGCCCAGAAGTTGCAGCAGCGCGACGGCTCCGTTTCGACATAGATCGTCACCGGCTCGGCCGTCTTCAGCCCGGCCAGGGTCGGCGCGCGGCGCATCGTCCACTCGGACGACCAGGTGGTCGCCGCCAGATAGTAGTTGCCATCGTAGTAGGTCAGCCAGGGATCGGCACCGGAGTAGTTGAGCGGATTGCTCACCGTGCCGCCACCCTGCCCCTGGGCCGCACCCCATGTCCCCAACAACACAGACAGGCACAAGGCTACAACCAGCCACCTGGATCGGAAGAATTTGCTCATAATGGGCTCCTCAGAAAACAGCAGTCCGCGGTCAGCAGTCAGTGATCAGTCAAAGAAACAAGTCAGCACGAAACCGCCCATCTTTGCCCGGCGCTCAGGCAACTCGACGGGGTCAGGGCATGGACGCCCCTCCGAGGAAGCTTCAGCGTTCAAAACCCGGCGGTCGGCGAGAGCGGCGAGGCGTCCGTGCAGCCGGCTGAGAAGAATTAACGTGACAACCGCGCCTGTCTCTGACCTCTGGGGCTCTGCGACGTCCCCACCAGGACCCAAGGATCGCCGCCACTCTCAGGCTGAGGGTGGCGGTGAACTGGAGGAGGACCCTATCCTGGCATTGGAAGGAGAGAAATCAACTGCCAGGATAGGGCGAGCGCTTTAGAACTGGGTTTCGATGGCCGTCAACGACAGCGGCGGCACCACGAGGGTGGCACTCTTGCCGTTGAGCGCCGGCGCGGCCACCGCCACGGACTTGATCACGTCGGGGTTCTCGTAGCTGTTGACGGCCTTGGGATCCGTCCCGGCGACCTGGTAAGCCGCCTTGATACGCTGCGGCGCGCGGTCCTGCCAGATCAGGTCCACCGGCAGGCTGTCGGTCTGGCTGCGGTTGACGATGAAGATCGCGCCGGCATTAGCCGCCTCGTCATACGAGGCCGAGACATCCAGCAGCGGCATCGCGCCGAACTGGGCTGTGTCGTAGGCCGGGGCTTTGACCGCCACATCCAGCGCGGCGCCGGAGGCCAGTTTGCTGAACAGCATGAACGGATAGTAGATCGACTGCTTGAGCATCGCGTCGCGTGTGGTCAGGATGGGCGCGATCACGTTCACGATCTGCGCCAGGCAAGCGACCTTGAGCACGTCCGATTTGCGCAGGAAGACGTTCATCCACTGGGCGACCACCAGCGCGTCTTCGAGGTTGTAGATTTCCTCGATCAAGTGCGGCGCCTGGCCCCACGCCCCCTGGACGTCGTTCTGCAGGGTTGCCTTGTACCACACGTTCCACTCGTCCCACGACAGGAAGACGTCGTGCTTGGAGCGATTCTTGGCCTTGACATAGCGCAGCACGCCGGACAGCGTGTCGACAAAGGCTTCGAACTCCGCGCTGAGGGCCAGGTAGCTGGCCGTATCGTTGGCGTGGTTATTGGCGTAGTAGTGCAGCGAGTGGTAGTTCACCTGCTCCCAGGCCAGTTCCAGCACCACGCGGTCCCATTCCGGATAGGTGGGCATGTGGCTGTTGGAGGAGCCGCACAGCACCAGTTCGATCGAAGGGTCGTGCCAGCGCATCATCTTGGCGGCCTCGCGGGCCTTCTTGCCATAGTCCTCCGCCTCAAGATGCCCGATCTGCCACGGGCCGTCCATCTCATTGCCCACGCACCAGTACTTGACTCCGTACGGGTCCCGGTAGCCATGTGAAACCCGCAGGTCGGCGTACTCCGTCCCGGCCGGCGCGTTGCAGTACTCGACCAGGTTGGCCGCGTCCTGGATGGTGCCCGTCCCCATATTGACAGCCATCATCGGCTGCGTGCCGACGAGCTTGCAGAATTCCATGAACTCGTTGGTGCCGAACTGATTGGTCTCCGTCGACTGCCAGGCGAGATCGCGGCGGCGTGGCCGCTGATCCTTCGGGCCGACCCCGTCCAGCCAGCGATAACCGCTCAGGAAGTTGCCGCCGGGGTAGCGCATCGCGCGGAAGTTCAACTCGCGCAGGGCGGCCATCACGTCCTTGCGCAGCCCGCGCTCGTCGGCGTGCGGCGACGCAGGATCGTAGATGCCCTCGTAGATCGCGCGGCCCATGTGCTCGGCAAACCCGCTGAACAACAGGGGCGAGATCGGACTGATGACACGGTTGGTGTCGAGATAAATGTGGGCCTTGCCTGAGGAAGTGGACATCAGCGTTCACCTTTTTGATAGAACATCTTCACGATCGTCTTGTATCGCTCACCCAGGTCTGTAGAGCCTTCGACGCGCCCGGTCCAACTCGTCCCCCATGACCGGCAGTATGCAGACCTGAACCATCCTGACCGGGGTAGCCCGCCGAACACAACGGGCTGCCCCGTGGGATATCGCAATAATCTGTTGAAGTCGCAGGCGCGCTCCCGACGGAGCCGCCGGGCTGGGGGTTAGCGACCGCCCATCCCCGTCAGAGTGACACCCTGGATGATCCGGCGCTGGAAAATCACGTATACGATCAGGACCGGGAGTGTAGACACGACCGCGCCCGCCAGGATCATGGGGCGATACTGGCCGGCATACGACGACTGCATGATCGACAACCCCACCGGCAACGTGCGCGTTTCAAGGGTGCTGGTCACAATGATGGGCCAGAACAAGTCGTTGAAGTGACCGAGGAACACGAAAATCGCCAGCGCCGTCAGCGCATTGGTGGACAGCGGCATGATCACGTGCCGGAAGCGCCCGAAGTAGCCGCAGCCGTCCAACACCGCCGCTTCTTCCAGCTCGTGCGGCACCTGCATGAAGAACTGGCGCAGGAGAAAGACGCCGAACACGTTGGCCGCGCCGGGGAAGATGAGGGCGTTAAACGAGTCAAGCCATTTCAGGTCGCGCATCAACAGGTAGTTAGGAATCAGCGTCACCTGCCCTGGGATCATGATCGTGACCAGCAGGATGGAGAACAACAGCTTGTTGCCGGGGAAGCGAAGCCGGGCAAAGGCATAGGCCGCGGGGGTGCAAATCACCAGAACCGCGAGGGTATAGCCGGTTGCCGCGAAGACGCTGTTGCGCAGCCACATATCCAGCCGGATGTCCTGCTGGGTGAAGATAGCCCGATAGGCCTCGATGGTTGGCTCCGTGGGGATGACCTTGGGAGGCCAGCGATTGACCTCCTGATTGGTCATGAAGGACTGCGAAACCGCAATCAACAACGGGAACACCACGAGCACACCAATTACGAACAGAAAGACGTATGTGCCTAGATAGCGGGGCACTGCAATAGGTCTGGTGTTCATTGGATGCTCCCCCTCTAGTACTCAACGCGCCGGCTGATGACGGCGAACTGGAAGGCCGTGATAACCGCCATGATGATCGCGATCGCCACGGCCACGGCAGCGCCGTACCCCATGCGGAATGCGACCCAGGCCTGGTTGTACAGATAGATGATGACCGTCCACGACGAGCGTCCCGGTCCGCCACCGCCGGAGATAATGTACGGCTGCCCAAAGACCTGGAAATGGGAGATGATCCCGGTCACCATGATAAACAGGATGGTGGGGCGCAGCAGTGGCAGGGTGATGAAGCGGAAAGACTGCCAGCCGGTCGCGCCATCGATCCTGGCTGCCTCGTACAGGTGCTCCGGGATGCCCTGCAAACCGGCGACGAAAATCAGCATCGGGAAGCCAAACGTCCACCAGATCGTCGCCGCGCTGAGTGCCGGAATCACCAGGGTAGGCTCCCCCAGCCAGTTGATCGGTCGGACCCCCAGGAAGCTCAGGAGGTAGTTGATGACGCCAAACTGGCCGCTGAGCAGCCAGTTCCAGATCAGCGCCATGGCGCCCACTGACAGAAGCTGGGGGACGTACAACAAAACGCGGAAGAACCCCGCCCCGCGAACCGGCCGCGTGACGGCAAGCGCCGCCATCAGTCCGACAAACGTGGTGCCGAGCACCGTCATGAACGCGAAATAGACCGTGTGTAAGACAGATTCCCACCAGATCGAGTCGTTGAATAACTCAACATAATTATCAAGACCGATGTAGGGCGTTGTCGGGCGCAGGAGACGCCAGTCCAGGAAACTGAAACCCACCGATGAGATCGTGGCGCGCACAAAGAAAATCGCGAAGAAGATCAAGAAGGGGGTCAGAAACATATAAGCCGCAATGATCTCGCGGGTCTTCAGGCTGGGCGAGAAATAAGGAAACCGCTTGGGCCTGTCAAGTTGCTCAACTGTGATGCCAGCCATACCCTACTCCTCCTCCACCACACGAATACTTCATCACTGTGGGCAGTTCATCCCCGTCTGGGACATACAGCGCGTCGCCGCCAAGGTCAGGAAGAATGTGGGGCGGATCAAGGATCCACCCCACACCGTACTTGCGTTCAATCGCGGGTTCTAGCCGGCGCGATTCAGCGCTTCCTGCATCAGCGCGGCGGCATCATTCAGCGCCTGGTCGGCGGGCTTGATGTCGTTGAGCGCGTTCTGCAGTTCAGCATCCAGCAGGGTGAGCAGTTCCTGCGTCACCGTGGTCGCCGGGTCCTGAACACCGTACTCGGTGAACGTCTGGCCCAGCAGAATGTTGGAGGGATAATTGACCGGGTCGAGGGCGGCCTGCGCCGACAGACGCGCCGGCACCTGGCCGGAGGCGGCCCAGTCGACCTGGTGCTCGCTGACCCACCGGATCATCCGCAGCACGGCGTCAAGTTTCTCGCCGGTCGTGCTGGCGGGGATCATGAAGGTGTGAGCGCCAAACCAGGTCGCCGGCTGGGGGCCCCACTGCCAGTTGGGCCAGGCCATGCTGTTGATGTCCGTCTGGAGCAGGGACTGATTGCGGTACCAGGTGCCGGTGGGCAGCACGGCCACCGTGCCGGCACCAAAGCCCTGCCAGGTGTCGAAACCGGCCGAGGGCGGCGAGACATGATACTTGTAGACCAGGTCGACGGTCTGCTGCAGGGCAGTGATGCCGGCCTCGGAGTTGACGGTAATCGTCTTGCCGTCTTCGCTCAGGAAGGAGCCGCCATTCTGGTACAGGGCGGCGATGAAGTTCACGTTCGGCCACTCACCGACGGTATAACCCCACTGCACGACGTTCTCGGGGTCGAAGTCGGGGGACAGCGCGTTATTGCCGTTGGCGTCGAGCGTCAGCTTCTGGAACAACTCCACCCAGCCTTCGTAGGTGGTCGGGCGCGTCTCGGGGTCGGTCGAAATCCCGGCCGCCTCGAACATGTCGATGTTGATCCACAGGCCGCGGCCATGGTTGTCCAGCGGAATGCCGTAGATCACGCCATCGTACATCATACCGCTCAGGGTGTTGGCCGAGAGGTCATCATCGGGGAGCCAGCCGCCACCGGAGACGTATTGGTCGCCCAGGTCGCGGAGCACGCCGTAGCTGCCATACTGCGGGATTTCCGACGCATGGAGCAGGAACACGTCCGGTTGAGTCCCGGCCACGAACGCGGTCTGGAGCTTCTGATACAGGGTCGCCCAGGCGATCATCTCGGTGCTGATCGAGATGTCGGGGTTATCCGCGGCGAAATCGGTGAGCATCTCGATCAGCGTGACACCGTCCGAGCCGGTCAGGCCGTTCCAGAAGGTGATCTGGAGGCCGCCGGTACCGACGACGCTGGGGGTGTTGGTGGGCGCGGGGGTCGCGGTGGGATCCTGCGCCAGGACAGGGGCCTGGGAGAACGACAGCATCGCCACGAGGGTGAGCACCAAAGCGGCGATCAAACCGAGGGTCGAGCGCTTGAACATTGATTGTTTCCCTTTCAAGAAGTGCTTCAGATCTGGAGTCGGAGTTCCAGGGACTTCGTTGGGTCACAGCCTCCTGCATTCGACTGCGACACACAGACTACTGCAAAACAGCAGTTCCTACGCGTTTCGATTGCCTGTTCAAGGACTTTGGTCTGGAGTTCACCCCCTTTTCTCACTCAGGAGAATCGTGATCATCCACAACACAACACGCACGCAGGGAGTTGCCTGAGAGATGTCTGTCTGTCAAACCATACAAATTACGGGTTAGATTGTCGATTTTCTTCAGAAAGGGACATATTCTGTCTTGGACTAGATATACCAACCGGGCAAAGGCATGGTCCATCCAGAACAGAATTTTAGTGCATACGTATGCATCTCGCCTTTTTAAACCATGCATACGTATGCATGGTGGCATTTCAACGCAGAGATGTATTCGTATGCAGTGACCACATTACAACACAAACTGGAATTTGTGTCAAGCAATTCGTTACAGGATTTGAAAAGATAACCCCGGAATTCACTCGGGTCAGGGGAGATTCTGTGCATTATGAACAAATCAAGCCGTTGAGTCCGGGCTGGACAGGCTGAACAATAAGGCTGCCTGGAAAGCAGAAAAGCCTCTCTTTGTGGAGAGGCTCGCGGAGAACATCGAACGCCCTGCCCGGCGCGACAAACACGCCTACGCCGAATCGCGCACGATCAGGTTGCGCGAGCTTTCGAACACCCGGCGGGGAATGTCGGGTTGCAGGATGCGGTCGAACAGCGCCCTGGCCAGTTTTTCGCCGATGTCGCGCGAATCCTGGGCGATGGTAGTGAGCGTCGGGCGGACGATCGTGGCCTCTGGAATATCATCGTAGCCCACGACAGCCACATCCTCCGGGACGCGATAGCCGGCTTCTTGCAAAGCCAGGATCAGGCCGATCGCCATCAGGTCATTGACCACCACCAGCACCGAAGGAAGATCGCCCCTCCGGATCAGCTCGTAGGCAGCGCGTTTCCCGCCCTCCAGCGTGAAGTCACCTTCGACCACGTGGGCCGGATTGAGCGCGATCTGCGCTTCGTCCAGCGCCCGCATGAAGCCCCGGAAGCGGCGCGGCCCTGGCGGCAAATTGGCCGGCACGCCGACGAACCCCAGCCGCCGGTGGCCCCGCTCCCGGATGAGCCACAGCGTGGTTTCGTACTCCGCGTATTCGTCGTCGGCATAGACCACGTCGATGATCGGATGATCGACATGCTGGCCCAGGACGGTCACGGGCGTGTTGGTCCGGGTGACAAACTGGGTGAGATCATCCGGGGTCATGTGGAACGGCACCATCACCACCCCATCGACCGGGCGGCGTGTGACCGCGTCGCAGAAGCTCAGCTCATTCTTGTAGATGTGATCGCTGTTCGCAATCAGAACGTCGTAGCCATATTCGCTTGCCACGTCCTGAATCGCCCGCGCGATCTTGGTATAGAAACTGTTCGAAATATCCGCGAGCAAGACCGCGATCATCTGGGTCTGCTGGGTGCGCAGGCTGCGCGCCAGGATGTTGGGGTGGTAATTCAACTCCTCGACCACGGCCAGCACGCGTTCGCGGGTCTCTTCGCTGATCGGCGCGTTGCCGACCCCATTTAGCACGCGCGAAACTGTCGGCTGGGAGACCCCCGCCAGCTTGGCGACATCGCGCATGGTCACAGATTTGGTACGCTGACCCGTTTTCTTCTTCATCGGACAGTCGACTTTTCCAATTCAGCCTTCAAGACTGGGATAAGATCAAAGCCTGCATCCACGCATATGCCCGGCCAACCCTGGTGATCCAGCGGTAGCCGCTCACAGTCCATCGTATCAAGATCAGCCTGTCGCGCACAATCCACCGGCGCGAAGCCACAACCTGGCATCCCCCTCGAGCGCCAGAACACAGCCCTGGACCTGTGATCCGGCGATCACCTTCTACAGGCATACTAATGCCAAATGGCCCAATCTACAAGATAGAGTGAGACTCGTACCAAGATTCATGCGCCGGACAAGCACCCAACAAAACCTTCGGAACAGCCCGCGCCCTGCCCCGATCAGGGGCTATCCCGCTAGCCGATCAGGTCCGTCTGCCCGCGATCGGTCGGGTATTCCTCGCGGACCAGCGCCACGAACCGCCGCGACAGAAGGGACTGCGTCCGGCCCGCATACGTCGCCGCGGCCAGCCGGCGCTGCGGGGCGGCGTCGCTCAATGTCCGGTAGACGATCTGGCCGGAGCTATCCCCAAAGGCTAGCGCCAGCGGCACCAACGAGACGCCCAGGCCGAGCGCGATGCAGTTCTGCACGGTCGAAAGCTGGGCTGTATGGCACACGATTTGCAGGTCCAGGTTCTGCTGGCTGCAAAACGCCTGCACCTGCTCGCCCAGGCAGTGAACTTCGCTGAGCGCGATGAAGGGGAAATCGTCCAGCTCCTTCACGCGGACCGAGGCCTGGGTCACGATGGTATAGTCGCGTGACGAGGCGACCACCAGGGGTTCGGTCAGCAGTTCCTCGGTCCGGATCAACCGGTTGTGAATCGGCAGACTCGTGATCGCCACGTCCAGCCTGCCGTCGATCAGTCCGGCGACAAGCGCCTCGGTCAGGTCTTCGTGAACCAGCAGCGTGGCCTGGGGAAACGCCGCCCGAAAGCGCTGGATGACTCGCGGCAGGACAAACGGCGCCACCGTCGGGATGAATCCGGCTGCCAGGGTGCCATGCCCGTCACCAACCTCGTCATTCAAGCTGTGTCTGATATCCTGCAACTCGGCCAGGATTGCGTTGGCGCGCGGCAGCAACAGTCGGCCGGCATCGGTCAGGATCACCCGGCGGCGCAGGCGGTCGAATAGCGGTGTGCCCAACTCCTGCTCCAGCTTCATGATCTGCTGGCTGATCGAGGGTTGGGCCACATTGCAGCGCTCGGCTGCCCGGCTAAAACTCCCCGTCTCAGCCACGGCCACGAAATAGGTCAACTGGTGGATTTCCATTGAAGACTCACAATCGATAGCCTACGACTATGAAGGAGATAGCTGATTGATATTTTACACCTATACTATCCCAATATAGAATGAAACTGGCCGGTTGAATTTTCGGCCGGCAGTTCTGTGCGAAAGGAAAATGTTATGTCCGATAAAAAACAACTCACGACCGCTCATGGCAACCCCATTGCAGACAACCAGAATTCATTGACCGCCGGCCCGCGCGGCCCGCTGCTGATGCAGGATTACCAGCTTCTTGAGAAGATGGCGACCTTCAATCGCGAGCGTGTGCCGGAGCGCGTGGTGCATGCCAAAGGCTCCGGCGCGTTCGGCACGTTCACCGTCACCAACGACATCACCCGCTATTCCAAGGCCAGGCTCTTCTCCCAGGTCGGCAAACAGACCCCGGTCCTGCTCCGCTTTTCCACGGTCGCGGGCGAGCGCGGCGCGGCCGACGCGGAGCGTGACGTACGCGGCTTCGCCGTCAAGTTCTACACCGAAGAAGGCAACTGGGACATGGTGGGCAACAACACCCCGGTCTTCTTCGTCCGCGATCCGTACAAGTTCAGCGACTTCATCCACACCCAGAAGCGCGATCCCAAGACCAACATGCGCTCCAACACCGCCATGTGGGACTTCTGGTCGCTCTCGCCCGAAAGCCTGCACCAGGTGACGATCCTGTTCAGCGACCGCGGCCTGCCGCAAGGCTATCGCTTCGTCCACGGCTTCAGCAGCCACACCTACAGTTTCATCAATGCGGCCAACGAGCGCTTCTGGATCAAGCTCCACTTCAAGACCCAGCAGGGCATCAAGAACTGGACCAATGCCGAAGCCGCGGCGATCGTCGGCCAGGACCGCGAAAGCTCGCAGCGCGACCTGTTCGACGCCATCGAGCGCGGCGACTACCCCAAATGGCGCGTCTACGCCCAGATCATGCCCGAAGCCGAAGCCGAAACCTACCACCTCAACCCCTTCGACCTGACCAAGGTCTGGCCGCACGCCGACTATCCCCTGATCGAGATCGGGATTTTGGAGTTGAACCGCAACGCCGAGAACTACTTCGCCGAGATCGAGCAGGCCGCCTTTGAGCCGTCCAATATCGTGCCCGGCATCGGTTTCTCGCCGGACAAGATGCTCCAGGCGCGCCTGATGTCCTACGCCGACGCGCATCGCTACCGCATTGGCGTGAACTACGCCGCGCTGCCGGTCAATCACCCACATAACGAGGTCAACACCTACCACCGCGACGGCCAGATGCGCTTCGATGGCAATGGCGGCGGGTCGGTCAACTACGAGCCGAACAGCATGGGCGGCCCGGTCGAAGACCCGAAGTATCAGGAGCCGCCGCTCAGGATTTCCGGCGACGCCGACCGCTACGATCACCGCGCGGGCAACGATGACTACACGCAGCCGGGCAACCTGTTCCGGCTGATGAACGCCGACCAGAAAGAACAGCTTTTCCGCAACCTGGCCGAGGCGATGCAGGGCGTCCCGGAGCGGATCGTGGCCCGCCAGTTGGTGCACTTCTACAAGGCCGACCCGGACTACGGTCGCGGCGTGGCCCAGAAACTGGGTCTGGATATGGCCCGCTTCGCACCCTGGGCGAGCCTCTCCCTGGCCGAGTTGGCTCAGAAGACCTCGGAAGCTGGTTACGCCCGCTAGCTTGCATGACGTCTCCCAATCCGTCTAGAACACAACATCCCCACTCATCTGAGGTGGGGATGTTGTTTCTTCCCAGGCCAATCTGGCGGCTCTACATCACCCGGCTTACATCGCCCGGCTGGAGGGCACCGATCGAATATCCAGGGTGATCGTCTGTCCGCGGCCGGTGAGACGCCGCCCAACCTCGCGGATCAGCCCGGTCACGATCCGGCGCGGTCCCAACACATTGATGACCAGTCCCGTCCTGCCATCGGTCACCGGGGACGCCAGCCACAGCGCCCGCCGGGCCGGCACTTCCGGGGGATCGGCCCACAACTGGATCACGGTCTTCAGCGGCGCCATCTTTTTTTCATAGCCGCTGATCGCCTGCGGCCGGCGCAGCAGATCGGTATCGACCAGTCCGGGGTTGAACGCGAAAACCCCGATCCGAGGATAAGTCCGGTACTCCTTTGCCAGCGCGCGGGTGAAGTTCTTGATCCACGCCTTGCTGGAGGCGTATCCGTTCTGGAAAGGCACCGGCCCGCTATCCCCGCGGCCCAGCAGATTGATTAGCTTGCCCTGGCCACGCTCCAGGAAATGCAGCATCGCAACCCGCGATCCGTGGTAAGTTCCCCGGATATTGGTGTCGATAGTCGCGTCGAAGTCGTCCGGGCTGATCTCGAAACTGGGGCCATACGGACTGGACAGACCCGCGTTGTTCACCCACACATCGAAATGTCCGAACGAGTCGATCGCATGACGGGCCAACGCCTCGACCTGTGCGCGGTCTCCGATATCACAGGCCAGGCCGCTGGCGCGGAATCCAGCGGCTGTGAACTCAGCCACGGTCTTCTCGACCGCGGAAGGCGTCCGCGAGGAGATCACCACCGCCGCGCCCTCGGCGGCATACAGACGGGCAATCGCCAGGCCCAGCCCGCGCGTGCTGCCCGTAATGACCGCGATCTTGCCATCCAGCTGTCCCATAATCTAGTTCGAATACCTCCGTGTTATCCGTTCCTGAGTTCCAGCCCATTCACTGAATCACCGGCTTGTGCCGCCTGAACAGCAGCCCTGGCATCGTAATCCCCCCGGCAATCGCGGCCAGGATCAAGCCGGTCTTGACCGCGCTGACCGTCGCATCGGTGAGCACGCCCAGATCGGGCGAGGGCTGCGTGGCGATCCGCAGCAGGCCCATCATCGCCTCGAAGGCGAACACCCCCGGCACCATCGGGATCGCCCCAGCCACCGCGTAGATCGTCGGGGGCGTGTGCCAGTGCTGGGCGAAGCGCAGGCTCAGGAAGCCGACCACTGTCGCCCCCACCAGGGTCCCCGCCTCGATTCCCACCCCGAACTGCATCAGCAGCGTCCGCAGGGCATGCCCCAGCGCGCCCGCCGCCACACAGCCGGGCAGCGTCCGGACGGGGACATTGAACAACAGCGAGAAGCCCAACGCCGCGATCCCGGACCAGATCGCGTCTTGCACGACCAACCCCAGTGCGTTCAGCCCGTTCATAGCCCGCTGACCCCCATCAACTGCATCGCCAGCAGCAGCCCCAGCGCGATACATAGCGAGATGATCAGGCCAGCCATCCCGCGCGTGATCCCGACCACGACATACCCCTTCAGGAGGTCCTGGGCGGCGTTGATCAGCGGCACCCCCGGCACCAGCAGCAGCACCGACGAGGCCAGAGCCAACGGTGGGTTATTCCCCCAGCCGAACTGGACCGCGGTGCTGGCCAGCAACCCGGCCACGAACGCCGTCACCAGCGTGACCAGGAACGGGTTGAAGTGACGCCGGTTCATCTCCTGCCGGACGAACATCGCCACGGAGGACGAGGCCAGCGTGACCAGAAGGACCGGCAGATCACCCCCGAAAAGCTGGCTGAACGCGCCGCAGGCCACCCCGACCATCAGGACCACCAGCCAGCGGTTGTAGTGCGCGCCGATCGAGCTGATCCGCTCCAGCTCCGCCCGGACCTGGAAGCGATCCAGGCCCTCGGCCACCACCCGGCGGCTCAGACGGGATACGCCGGAGACAATGGTCAGATCGACGCCAAGATACGGAACCCGGCGCAGCTTGGTCCGGAATTCGTGGCCGCTGCTGGTCGTGATCATGATCCCGTTGGGCGAGACGAGCACGTCCAGCCAGGCGCAGCCCAGGGCCGTGCCCAGGTAGTGAATCGTCGTCTCCACCCGCTCGGCATCCGCGCCGTGCTGGAGCATCAACTGGCCGGCCCAGACCGTCAGATCGATCACGTCGGTCAGGGTCTCGTGATCCAACACAGGCTTGCCGTGTTCGAGCGCCGGCCTGCCGTGATCCAGCGGGGGCTTTTCCTGTGCCGCGATGGGCGGCATGCCTTCCGGCGAATGGGCTACATGCGGTTGCGTCATCCTGCCCTACCCTCTCAAACTCGATTGCTTCGGTGGGCTGAGGCTACCCCAACCAGCAGCCCGGAGCAAAGCCATTCTGGACGATTCCGGATGTGCGATGAGAATCAGTCCGCGGCCCCGTAGGCCGCCAGGGTGCGCTGCCGCGCCAGGCCGTGATCGACGATCGGCGCCGGGTAATCGCGCCCGATGACGCACCCATAACGTGCCTGCTCGGCAGGGGCGAGCATCCAGGGTGCATGGATATGCGCGGCCGGAATCGCCGCCAGCTCCGGCACCCAGCGCCGGACGTAGGCCCCTTCCGGGTCGAACTTCGCGCCTTGCAGAACCGGGTTGAACACGCGGAAGTATGGGGCCGCGTCGGTGCCCGTCCCGGCCGTCCACTGCCAGCCGCCGTTGTTGGCGGCCGGGTCGCCATCCAACAGGTGCCGCATGAAGAAGCGTTCGCCCCAGCGCCAGTCGATCAGCAAATCCTTGGTCAGAAAGGACGCGGCGATCATCCGGGCGCGGTTGTGCATCCAGCCCGTCGCCACGAGCTGGCGCATGGCCGCGTCGACCACGGGGTAACCCGTCCGCCCGGCGCACCAGGCCTTGAATTCCGCCCGGTCATTCCGCCAGGGGATGTCGCGCAGTCCTTCCCGAAACGCCGTCCGGCGCACGCCAGGGAAGAACGCCAGGATGTGCACGTAGAACTCGCGCCAGATCAATTCATTCAGCCAGGTCTCGGCGCTTCGCGCGGCCACCGGATCGGGCGTGGCCGCGATCGCCTGGGTGGCGGTCCCGACCGCCTGCCGTGCGGAAATCATCCCCATCCGCAAGTAGGGCGACAGGCTGGAGGTGCCGTCCACGTCCAGGCGGTTGCGGCCGTCGCCATAGGCATACACCGGCGCGTCCGGCCCGCTTGCGAAAGCGCGCAACCGGCGCTGGGCCTCGCCCTCGCCGGGCGGAAAACCGGCATCCAGCGGGAGCGCGGGCAGCGTCTCCCCTGCCAGTTCATCCGGCGTCGGAATACGATCCGGAGCCGGTAAGAGATCAGATTCGGCGGGCATTGGCCGCGCTTTCCAGGCCTTGCTGAACGGAGTGAACACCGTGTAAGGGAAACCGTCCGCCTTGAGGACCGCACCCGGCGGCTGGACGGTCAGCCCATCGACCAGACGCAGTGGCAGGCTGCGAGCAATCCGCGTATCGCGGGCGCGAGCATAGGGGGAATAGTCCGCTTCCGCGAAGATAATGTCCGCTTTCGCCTCGGCCAGCAGCCCGGCCAGAACCATCTCCGGCTGCCCGCGCCGCACGATCAGATGGCTGCCGCGCCGGCCCAGATCGGCCTCCAACGCCCGCAAGCCGCCCAGCAGGAAAGCCCAGCGCCGCCCGCTCCAGTAAGGGGACGCGGCCAACCCTGGATCGATCACGAACACCGGGATCACCGCACCGCCCCGTGGCGCGGCGTGCGCCAGGGCCGCCGCCAGCGCGCCGTTGTCCGCCAGGCGCAGGTCGCGGCGGATCCACCACAGGCTGTTCCCCATCCCTCACCTCATCCGGGCGCTGGCCTCGTCGAGCGCGGCGACTTCGTCCTCCGCCAGTTGCCAGCCGATCGCCCCGGCATTCTCCGCCGCCTGGCGGGCGTTGCGCGCGCCGGGAATCGGCAGCGCCCCCTTGCAGATCGTCCAGTTGAGCGCCACCTGGCCGGGCGTCTTGCCGCCATGCGCCTGCCCGATCTCTTTCAGCAGCCCAACCAGCGGCTGGACCGCCGCCAGCTTGCCGGCCAGCATCCGCCCGCGCAAGCCGGGCGGCGGATTCTCCGGTCTGTACTTGCCGGTCAGCAGCCCCTTGCCGAGCGGACTGTAAGCGATCAGCCGGACGCCCATCTCGGCACAAGCCGCCTGGACCCCGTCGAATTCCGGGTTGCGGTGGACCAAGCTGTATTCAACCTGATTGGAGGCCAGGCGCAGGGCGTGCCGGTCGAGCACCTCCGCCGCGCGCCGCATCTGGTCGACGCTGTAGTTGGAGACGCCGACCGCTGCGGTCAGCCCTTCCTGAACCGCCTCGACCATCGCTTCCATCCACGTCTCGATGGCGACCGGCCCGCTCGGCCAGTGCATCTGGTAGAGGGCCACTCGCTCGACACCCAGTCGTGCCAGGCTGCCTTTGAGAGCGCGGCGCAGGTTAGCCTTGCCCAACCGGTAGGGCAGCGGCATGAACTTGGTGGCGATCGTGACCTTGTTGGAGCCGCTTTCGCGCTCGCTATCGCGCATGAACTGGCCCAGCAGGCGTTCAGCCCGCCATGGCCCGTAGATCTCGGCCGTATCCACCAGGTTGATCCCGGCTGCCAGGCTGGCCTCGAACGCGGCCCGCGAATCGGCCACGGAATAGCGCGCCCGATCGCCCCAGAAGTAGAGGTCGCCCCAGGCCCAGTTGCCGATCCCAATCGTGTGCCCAAACAGCCATTCGCCCCCGATCGCGTGGACAGTCATGCCGGTTCCTCCAGCTTGGCGTCCAGCTCGTCGATCGCGCGCCGGATGATCGAGGCGCTGTTGTGAAGCTGGGCCTGCTCCTCCTCGCTCAGAACCGGCGGGAAAGTCGCCAGGATGCCCGTCCCGCCGACCAGATGGGGCAGCGAAACCGTCACGTCCGCCACCCCCGCGATCTCGGCCATCGGCGTGCAGACGGTGATGATCGAGCGCCGGTTGTCCAGGATCACGTTGACGATCTCCGAGAGTCCCGCGCCGATCCCGTAGTAGGTCGCGCCCTTGCCCTGAATGATGCTGTAGGCCGCGTCGCGCACGCGGTGGGTGATCTCGTCGCGCACAGCCCGGTCGAGCATCACCTGGCGCTTGCGGCCGTATTCCTCCAGCGACAGACCGCCCACGCGGACGGTTGACCAGGCGATCAGCTCGGAGTCGCCGTGCTCGCCCAACACGTAGCCGTGGATGTGGTGCGGATCGACGCCCAGGTAACGGCCCAGCAGCGCCTGGAAGCGTCCGGTGTCCAGCACCGTCCCAGAGCCGAGCACGTGCTGGGTCGGGACGCCGCTGGCCGCCGCGTAACGCGCGGCCAGGTGGGTCATCACATCGACCGGGTTGGTGGCGACCAGCAGCACGGCGTTGGGCGCGTGGGTCACGATCCGGGGGATGATCTCGCGGAAGATCGCCGCGTTGCGCTCCAGCAGTTGGAGCCGGGTTTCGCCCGGTTTCTGGCCCACCCCGGCCGTGATGACGATCACATGACAACCCGCCAGATCAGGATAATCCCCGGCGTAGACATGGGTAGGGTTGGTGAACGGCGTGGCATGGGCGATATCATCCGCCTCGGCCTTGGCCCGCGCCGGGTCGCGGTCGACCAGGACAATCTCGCGCCCCACCCCCTGGATGACCATGGCATACGCCGCAGTCGAGCCGACCATCCCACTCCCAATGATTCCGACCTTCATCGGTTTTGCCTCCTTACGAAACCACGGCGCAGCGGCGCGCTCAGCGCCGTCCTCCGGTCTCCGCCACGGCCAGCCGCCCCGGCAGAAACTCATTCACCCGGATGCCCGCTTCGGCCAGCAGGGCATCCGCCACCCGCAGCCCGCCCAGCGCCACCGCCGCGGTCGACTGGCCGGGAAAGATGCTGTCGCCGACCATCCACAGGCCGGGACTCAGGCGCGGCCCCCAGGTCCGGAACAGGCTGGTCTGCGGAAAGCCCCCTACCCAGCCCCAGCGGCGGTGCGTGAAGCGTTCGAACGTGACCGGCGTGCCGGGCATGACCAGGTTCGCCGCCGCGCGTAAATCCGCGCCATTCCGGACATCCGGTAAAGCGACGGCGGCCGTATCCAGGACGCGAGTCAGATAGACCTCCTTGCGTGCCTCGTAGGCCGCCTCGTCTGACTCGGCCAGCGCCCACCATTCGGACAGGCGCGTATGGGTGCTGATCGTCACCGCCCGCCGCCCGGCCGGAGCGCGGCCTGCGTCCCAGGTCGGGTTGAGCGACAGGAAGACCGTATTGCCCTCGCCCAGCGGTTCGCGCGCGATCACCTGATGGTGCAACGCGAACCCGTCCGGGATCAGCCCGCCGTCCAGACCGAGATAGACCACGAACGCGCCCCACCCATCCTCCGGCTGGGGCGGCAGGCGGCGCAGCGCCGGGGGCAGATCGCCCCGCCCGGCCCCATCCGCCAGCAGCGGCGCGATATTCCAGGGCGGCAGGTTGGCGATCACCACGTCCGCCGGGAAGGAATCGCCGCGCTTCGTCTCCACCGCCACCGGCCGGCCGGCCTCACGCACGATCCGCGTGACGTGCTGGCGATAGATCACTCGCCCACCGGCCCGGGTCACGGCCGCCGCCAGTTCTTCCGCGATGCGGCCGATCCCGCCTTCCAGGTGGACGACGCCGCGCCGCGGCAGGTCGAGCGCCGACGCGCCATACAGCGCATTGGCTGAACGACTCGTCGTCTGGGCCGAGATCAAAAGCTGCCCATCCACGAACAGGCGCAGCCGCTCCGGAGCATTCCCGAGGTGGGCCGCCACCGGCCGGAAGGCATCCGCCGCCAGCCCTGGATCGATCCGCCGCGCATCCTCGCCCAGCCAGTCCAGCCCTTGCCCGGCCAGGCGCAGCGCTTCCGGCAGGGTCTGCGGCGGCCAGGGCGGCAGGCGCAGGGCCAGCGCCCACAGCGCGTCGGCGGTGCGCGCCTGCCAGCGCCAGAAAGAATCGCCGGCCGCGCCAAAGGCCTCCCGGTGGGCCAGCTCACGCTGAGCTTCGTCCGTCCAGCGCGGCACCTGGGTCCCATCCGGCAGGTGGACGATCATCGCCGGATTCGACTCGTGGGCTGGCCAGGCCTTGATCCCGGCCACGCGGGCCACCCGATCCATCGGGCCGTCCAGATAAAAGCCGCCGGCCAGGGTCGCGCCAGCCTCGAAACGGTAGCCCTTGTGGAAGAACGTCCCCGCGCACCCGCCCGGATAAATATGCGATTCGAGGACGGTCACGTCCAACCCGGCGCGGGCCAGCACGGCGGCCGTCGTCAGGCCGCCTACCCCCGCGCCAATCACCACGATGTTGCGCATTCCAGTAAGCCTCGGAAGCCACCCGGCGGAACGCCCACCGGTCATTTTTGGAGTATCCGGCGCGTCTTCCAGCCCCGGAACGCGAACAGAATAGGCAGACCCAGCCACATCCCCAACCCGATCAACTTCCAGCCCAGGGCCGGGTGCAGCTCGGCCGTAACCTCATCCAGCACGTCGGTGGTCTGCTCGTCCACCGGCTGGAAGGTGTGGCGGTGCGCCCACGCGCCAAACGGCCCGCTGATCTGCCGATCGACGAAGCCATCCGGACCCACATCCTCGATCCGCGCCACCCAGCGCGCCGGGATCGGCCCCAGCCACAGCGTGAAATCCATCGTGTCGCCTTCGCCCAGGCGAGCCGGGGCGGCGTGAACCCGCATCACGATCGGCGGCGGGGTGATGGCCGTGAGGCTGGCCGCGCTGCTATGGAATTCCGCCACGGCGGCCCGCGCCGCCCGGACGCGAAAGCGGTGCGTGTACTTCACCGCTTCGTCTCCACCAGGTCGCGGATCGCGGCTTCGGCTTCGGGATACTCAAACTGGAAGCCCAGGTCCAGCAGCTTGCGCGGCACGGCCTTCTGCCCCTCCAGCAGGATGACCGCCGCCTCCCCGAACAGCAGCTTGAACGCCGCCGCCGGCACCGGCAGGAACGCGGGCCGGCCGATCGCCCGCCCGATCGCCTTGCCAAACTCGGCATTGGTCAGGGGATTTGGCGCGGACAGGTTGAACGCGCCCTTGGCTTCTTCGTTGGCCATCAGGAAGCGGATCGCGGCCACCTGATCGGCGATGTGAATCCAGGGGTACCACTGCCGGCCGCTGCCCACCGGGCCGCCCGCGAAGAACCTGAAGGGTAGCATCTGGCGCGGCAGCGCGCCGCCGCGCGTGCTGAGCACGACGCCCGTGCGCAGGATGACCCGCCGCACGCCGAGCTTCTCCACCGGCGCGGTCGATTTCTCCCAGGCCACGCAAATCCCGGCCAGATAGTCCCCGGCCGGCTCGGCGCTTTCGGTCACATCCGCGTCACCGGTCTCCGTGCCGTAGTAGCCCACCGCCGAAGCCTGGACCAGCACGCCGGGCCGGTTTTTGGCGGCTTTGATCGCTTCTACCACGGCCTGCCCGGCCTGAATCCGGCTCTCGTAAATGCGCTTCTTGCGGCCGGGCGTCCAGCGCACGTCGAAGAACCCGCTGCCGCCGATCGACTCGCCCGCCAGATTCACCACCGCACCGGCCCCATCCACCCGGTCGGCCCAGCCCGCGCTGGACCGCCCATCCCAATACACGGCCTCGACCCCGTGAGGCAGATGGACCGCGTTGCCGGGACTGCGGCTGAGTATGACGATCTCGTGCCCATCCGCCGCCAGACTGCTCACCAGCGCGCGGCCGATCAGGCCCGTTCCTCCAGTGATCACGACACGCATGTGACTGCCTCCTGTGAAAAAGCGATCAATGCTTGGTCAAAGAGAATTGCCCGGACAGGGGTTCGATCCGCGTTTGGTCTGACCTCAGGCCATCGGTGAGATGACACGCCACGATTAGCTTCATTCTACGCCGAACCGCACAAACAATGAACTCGTGAGCCGTGCAGCGAGCATACCCGGACGCTCACGCCCTGGGCCTGGCCGACGGCGATGAACCAACAGCCCACAGCTTTTCCGATCATTCTTGTCAAAATACGATCTTCATGATAACATTTTGATCACATAGCGTCAATATATTGGCGAATTTTTGTACAACTTATCTTGACAACGCAGCATTTTGACGGTAAGCTAACCGAAATCCATCGGACTGAACTTGAATGCTTGAAGCCATCCTGAAATGACCTATCCAGCTATGATCCCACCCAAACCGCAAGACCCCAGTGATGAACCGCTCTACAATATCGGTGTCGTCGCGCGGATGACCGATATCCCGGTCGCCACGCTGCGCGTCTGGGAGCGCCGCTACGGCTTCCCCAGTTCGGCGCGCACGGGCGGCGGCCACCGCCTGTATTCCGAGCAGGAGATCCTGCGCCTGCGCTGGATCAAGGCCCGCATTGACGAAGGTATGCAGACCGGCCGGGCCATTCGCGCCTTGCAACACCTGGAGCAGGAGAACCGGTTGAGTACCGCCCTGCCCGCGGCCCCGGCCAGCCGGCCGGCCAACAGCCGGACCGCCGCACCCTACACCGCCGATACGTCGCTGGCTGCCTATCGCCGCCGGCTTACCGACGCGCTGCTCATCCCCGACACCCAGGAAGCGGAACGCCTGCTGGGCGAAGCCCTGGCCCTCCACTCGCTGGAGAGCCTGATCCTGGACCTGATCCAGCCCACCCTGGCCGACCTGGGCGACGCCTGGCACGACGGCCGGATCAACGTCGCGGTCGAGCACCTGGCCAGCCACTTCCTGCGCCACCGGCTGCTGATGTGGATGGCCACCGGACCCCAGCCGCGTTCGAGCGCGCCCATCATCCTGGCCTGTGCCCCGGATGAGTTCCATGAGGGCAGCCTCTTGATGCTCGGCGTGCTGCTGCGCCGCCAGGGCTGGCCGGTGACGTACCTAGGCCAATCGCTCCCACTGCCCGACCTGGCTGCCTTCGTCAAGGAAGCCCGGCCGTTGGCTGTGGTGCTGATCGCCATGCGCGAGGAATCGGCTCGCAACCTGCTGGACTGGCCGCGCTGGCTGCCCAATGCGGCCGAGACGGGGCATCCCGTGATAAGTTTCGCGGGGCGCATCTTCACCCAGGAGCCGGCCTGGCGCGAGCGCGTGCCGGGCGTCTACCTGGGCAACACCTTGCAGGAAGGCATGGAGACTCTGGAGCAACTGCTGGACGCCCTGTAGACGAAGCCGGGCGGGCGGCCTGCGCAGACGACCTGCCCAGCCCGGCTGAAGACGAGGTGAACCGGCTCCACTGGCGCGGATTAACCCAGCCGGAACAGCGGGCGTGTCTGCCAGGGGATCGCCACCAGGACCAGCACGACCGCCAGGGTGAACAGCAGCGCGGCCCACTTGTACTTGGTTTCCGCCGCCTCGGCCCGTTTGGACAGCGTCCGGCCCACATGGGCGACGATCACTGCAATCACCATCAACGCGACATGCTCCACTGCGAAGAAGCGCAGCCCCGGCGTGGCCATCGCCTGCCCGAAATCGGCGAAGGCGGTCTGGATCAGCGGGCTGACGAAATACAGAATAAGACCCAGCAAAAGCTGCACATCCAGGCTCACCGTGAAGATCAGGCCGAGCCGGTCGGCCAGCGGAGTCCAGGGCCGCTTGCCCAGCCAACCTGTCCAGGCCTGGATGACCGCGGCGATGGCCGCAATCACGACCAGCCAGCGGACCAACGAATGAAGCGTCAAAAGTAAGGGTTGCACGTCATCCTCCAAGAAGCTGCCTCAGCCATAGTCACAAGAATCCCCGTCCGGCGACATCCACTGACCGGAAGGACCCTCAGTATTCTAGATTTTTTTAGGCGGAAATGATATTAGAGTTATACAAGAAACACAGTCTCGAAATGAGCCAGGCTACCACCAGCACGGCGCGCTGTCGCTGACAGGCTACTCCGGGTGCGCACTGCGCCTGAGGGTGAACCGGAAGATGCTGCCCACGCCAGGGGTGCTTTCCACGGTGAGTTCGCCGCCATGCTCCCGGATGATGGTCCGCGCAATCGGCAGGCCCAGACCCGTGCCGCCGACCGCTTTCTCGTTGATGCGCAAAAACGGCTCGAAGATATGCTCCAGCAAATCGGTCGGAATCCCGATCCCGGTATCGCTCACCAGAACGTGCACGAGCGGCTCTGGCTCAGACACGGTCTCGACCCGGAGGGTGATTCGCCCCTCGGCCGGCGTGTAATTGATCGCGTTCGCCACCAGATTGGTGATGACTTGCTCCATGCGGCTGGTATCGATCCGGACGACCACCGGCTCGACCGGCAGATCGACGGCCAGTTGAATCCGTTTCTGCTCCGCTTCGGAGCGAAGGACCCAGACCGCGTGCTCGATCACCGTCTGCAAGATCATCTCTTCCAGGTGCAGGGTGATCTTTCCCCGGCCAAACCGGGAGAAGTCCAGCAAGTCCTCTACCAACAGGCGCATCCGCTCGGAGACATAATCCAGCACCGCCAGGTGTTCTTCCAGCCTTTCGGGCTGCCGGCGGGAGAGATACAGCCGGGTCTTGATGTTGGCGATCGGCGTGCGCAGCTCGTGTGAGGCGTGCGCGATGAACTGGTCTTTCTGTTCTTGCAGCGCCTTCTCCTGGCTGATATCGCGCAGAATCGTCACGGTCCCGCTGCCCATCTGGTCCGGGCTGACCAGAGTCGTGGTCACGCCGACATCGAATTCACTGCCGTCCTTGCGCCGCAGACGCGCTTCCTCGCGCCACACGCCGCCCAGGGCCAGAACGCGCGCCAGGCGTTCCGCGTATTCGCGGTTCTGGCCGGGATCATCGGTCAGGGTCAGCAGTTGGGCGTGCCCGCTCATCTGGAGCAGTTCGTCGCTAGAATATCCGGTCAACTCGCACAGCGCCCGGTTGACATAGCGCGTGACACCGTTCTCTACATAAGTCACCCCCTCGGCCATGCCATTCAGAATGGCATCGAGCTGGCGGCGCTCCGCCTGAAGCTGGGCGGTCTTTTCGTCGACAAGCTCTTGCAGCGTCGAGGCATAGCGCTGGATTTCCTCGTACAGACGGGCATTGACCAGGGCGGAAGCCACATTCCCGGCGAAGAGCTGGATCAGGCGTTCGTCATCCTCACCAAAGCCTCGATCCGGCCGGACCATCACCACGGTCAACACGCCAACAGGCTCGTTCTGCCACCACATCGGCACGGCCAGCATGGCACGATAGGGCATCGCGCGCAGCGGATCGGAGGCATCCACCGAGCTGGTATAAGCATTGGTCAGCAAGGTCTGACGCTGGGCCAGCGCCCGGCCCGGAATCCCTTCCCCCCAACGCAGCCTGGGGAGGGTCTCGCCGCCGTATTCGAAAGCGCGCCGGAACGCCATCGGGTAGAGCACCTTGTCCGCCGCATCCCACAACCAGACCGTGTTTTCGTCCGCCTCAAGCAGTTCCACAAACCGGTCGGCGACCACGTCTAGAATCGCCAGTTGAGTCTGCTGGCTGGCGGCCAGTTCCAGGCTGATGTGACGCAGAGCAAACATCTGGTTCAGGTATTGCTGGGTCGCGTTGAACAGGCGCATGTTATGAAGCGCCAGCGACACCTGCCGTGCCAGAGCGATCAGGAACGGTTCGTGTTCGGCCCGGTACATCCCGACCTGGTCGCCATCCAGAGTCAACCGGCCCGCCATCTCGCCCTGAACCACGAACGGCACCGCCGCCCACGACCGCATCCATTCAAATCCGGGCACATCAAGCCAGTCGGGATCGTCCCTTACATCGGCACTGATCGAGATCCGGAAGTCCTTTTCGGATTCGCCTGCTTGCGGAAGATTCCGATCGGGCGGGAAGGCCAGTGAGAAAACCTTGTCACGCAGACCTAACGCCTCATAACCGACGGCGGCCACTGCCCTGAGCAGGCCGTCTGGCCCGCGCAGCCAGATCGCGCCTGTCGTAAAAGGCAGCACGCGTTGGACCTGATGCAGCACTTCCTCGAAGATACTGGTATGCTCCAGGGAAGACGACAGAACCAGCGCGATGTCGCGCAGCACCTCGGCAAAGTGCCGTTCCCGCCGCTCCGCTTCGAAGAGACGCGCGTTCTCGATGGCGATCGCCGCCGAATTGGCGAAAGACATCAAGATCGGGTTGTGGGTCTCGTTGTAGGCATTCAATTCCGGGCTGTCGAGGGCCAGGATGCCGGCTATCGTCCCGTCCCTCAAGATGATAGGCACCCCAGCCCAGGATCGGATCCATTCCGTGCCCTCGATAGACAGCCAGCCGGGATATTGGCTGACATCCGGAATGGTCTTCACTCGACGCTGGTTCATGACCTCCATCAGGCTGGGGACCGTTGCCAGATCGAGCACCAGCCCCTGAGGATCGAACGCGCTGTGCTGCCGGTACCCCAGCGATCGTGCGACACGCACCTGGTCGCCTTCGATCATCAGCAGATTGGCCGCTTCACAGGGGGCTACCGTGTGAACGCCTTTGAGCAGCCGGTCAAGCGTCTCATCCAGTGAGAGCGTGCTGTTCAACAGCACGCTGAGATCGTGCAGTGCGCTGTCGATCTCACGCTGGCGCTGGACAGCCCCGAACAAGCGCGCGTTCGAAATGGCGATCCCGGCCTGATCGGCCAGGGTCTGAAAGCGCTGGGCGTGCTGATCATTGAAGGCGCCCGCCTGCCCGCTGTAAAGAAGGAGAAACCCGATGACCTCCCCTTCGATGCAGATCGGCGCCCCTACGTTGGACAAAGCCCATTCGGTTCCTGGCCGGATCACCCATCCCGGAAATTCCCGCGTATTACCAATCGCCAGGGCCTGCTGGTGTTCGTACATCCAGCGCAAATTGGCATACTCCTGGATGACAAAACGAGGTGGATTCGCGTCGAAAGCCAACGGGGAATCACCCCGCAGACGCACAATCTGCCCTACGCCGTCCTCGAGCAGAACAAGAATCGCGACTTCGTACGCGGGCATGACGCTCTTGATCCCGTCCAGGATTCTGTCGAACACCTCGTCGAGGTCCAGTGTGCGGGTGATCGCAGCCGCGTTGTCCTGCAAGACCTCGGCCCACATCCGCTGCTCGTGTTCGGCTTCCTGAGCGCGGGCCCGCGCGTTCATTTCCGTCTCTAGCTGCTCCACATAGCGGGCATTGGAAAGCGCCAGACCGATCGTTTTCCCGATTGATTCGAGCGTTTCCAATTGCTGTGGCACCGACTCATAGACGTGCTTGTACAGCAGAGCAATGGCGCCCAGGCTCTGAGTCTGGTACAGCAGCGGCACAAACACCCCGCCGACATAACCTTCCTCGTGCAGCAGATCCCGCACGGTCGCCGCCGTGCGCACATCCTGCATCATGTCGGAAACGACCAGCACCTTGCCACTCGTCGCAGCCGTGCCGGTCAGGCTTTGCACGGGCAGAGTCCCCATTGCAGTCTGCATCGCGGGCGAAAAACCACGCGACACGATCAGGTGCAAGAGATCGCTCTCCTGGTAAAAAAAGTACAGAGCAATCCCCGGCACACCGGTATACGCCTGGACGAAGTTCAAGGCCTGCTGGGCCACCGTCCGGAAATCCAGAGATCGGTAAAGCAGATCGGCCACGGCATTCAAGACCTGCAAGGAATAGGTCTTGCTCTGCAAGTCCTCCTGGTAGGCCAGCAGCGCGCGCTCGGCCCGCTTGCGTGCCGTGATGTCGTAATAGTGTTCGATCCGGCCGCCTGAAAACAGACCGCTCGTGATCGGCTGGCTCCAGTGTTCCAGCCAGCGATCCTCATGTCCAGGCCCTTCCAGAATATGACACTCGAAGTTTTCGACGTAGGTGTTGTTCGCATAGGTCGCCAGCACGCGGGCCGCGAATTCTTCTGGCGCTTCGAATTTGTGCTGGATCTGCTCCCTAAGCAGACGGGTCTTGTCCTGGCCAATCACCTCCAGCCGGTTAATGCCAAAGTAGCGTTCCATGGCCTGGTTGATCCAGACCACGTTGAACGTCGCGTCCAGGATGAAAATGCCAACGGCGGAACTGTCCAGCACATCCTCGGCCAGGGAGCGATACACGGCTTCACTGTGCAGCAAGGCATCCGCCTGTTGCACGCGTTGGGTAATGTCTCGGACACTGATCGCCGTCAGGCACTCGCCCGTCTCGCAGTCCAGGGCTGAGAACGACACTTCCGCCGGAAACAGGGTGCCATCCGCGCGCCGTCCCTGGGTCTCAATCGGCGACCCGGTACGCGCGGACGCCTGGGGCAAACGCATCTGCACATCGGCCGGGTTCGAGCCATGGTCCGTTAAGGGCAGGGCTGGCAGGAGTGTCCCCAGTGCCAGATCAGCCGCTTCCTCTTCCGAATAGCCGAACATCTGGCGAGCCGCGGCGTTGAAGAACACGATCCGGTCGCTGGACTCCAGACCCAGGGTCGCGTTAGTATCCATTTCGAGCAAGGATCGGGCGCGCGCTTCGCTGTTTTGAAGCGCCTGGTTGAGTTCCGCCAGCGTCCGAGTCCGCTGGCGAAGGTGAACAGTCTGGGACAGGAAAGAATAGCCCAGCCCAGCGATAAGCAGGACCAGGCCGGCCGCCGTCGCGACCGCGGCCAGCAGCGGCGCCTGGATCTGGGCTACCCAGCCATTCAGCGGAACCAGCCCAATCTCCCAGCGCTGGCCTCGAACCGCTATCGGCTCGATGGCCGGTTCTTGCTCAAACACGGTCGGGTCGAGCAGAATTCGCCCGTTCTCCAAGCGCAGTCCAATCCGCACACCCGGTCCCAACTCGGGCACCAACATCGTTTCGACCAACGAGCCGATATCCACGGCCAACCCCAGCTCGATCCGCTCAGAGCCGGCGATCTCGATGGTATGGTCGACGCCGATCAGCCATTCCTCAGGCAGGACTTCCACCGGCTCGCCAACCGATAGCACAGCCGCCTCCCCCTCGGGAACCAGAATCCGGTCCACAAGGTCCGCCGCCTCGAGGGGATAGACCCATGCTTCACCTTCGGAAGGCCGCAGGGCCACGAACCGGACCCAGGGGCGATCGATCAGGGCCTGTTCGACGACCCGATCCAATGCCTGGAGATCGGACATTCCAGAGGCGGCCAGGTCTGCCTGGAGCCGGAAAGGCAGGTCGAGGGTATGTTCCAACTCGGACTGAAGAGCAAGCAAGGCGTCCGAGTGACTTTCGCGCATCTGGTGTTGGGCACGCTGGATCAACGCACCCCGGTAGAACCCGATCCCAAGGCCTAACAGCACCAGCAAAAATAGCAGGAGGACCGCCGCAAGAAAAAACACGATCCCCTGCCTGTGGGCATACCGGCCGAATAGACCTGGAACCATGACGACCCTTCCGGGAAAAACGCGGTAAGTACCCGTATTGTAACACTCCTGCCAGTGAGGGCTAAATCGGGACGTTATCCGTTTCGGATAGGTTCTGTTAGAATTGGGTAAAATCGCGTGCGAGGTTTGCCAAGCCGCATTTCATTACGGTAAACTGGCAATGGATAAGCACAGGGTCCCATCTCCAGACTGTTAAGAAACGTTCATTATTTGCGCATCGAGGAGTATTATGGCTGCACCGACGAAAGAAACCATGATCAACTGGTACCGCCAGATGGTTCTGATCCGGCGGTTCGAAGAAAAATGCGCGGAACTCTATCAGCAGGGCAAGATCGGCGGCTTCCTGCATCTGTATATCGGCCAGGAAGCCACAGGCGTTGGGATCGCGGCGGCCCTGCGCAAGAATGACCACGCCATCACCGCCTACCGCGATCACGGCATCGCCCTGGCCATGGGCCTGGACGTCAACGCCGTGATGGCCGAGATGCTCGGCAAGCGCACCGGCGTCAGCGGCGGCAAGGGCGGCTCCATGCACCTGGCCTCCCGCGAGAAGAACTTCTGGGGCGGCCACGGCATCGTCGGCGGCCACCTGCCCCTGGCCGCCGGGATCGCCCTCAAGGCCAAATATCTCGAAGAAGACGAGGTCGTGGTCGCCATGATGGGCGATGGCGCGACCAACATCGGTTACTTTCACGAGTCCCTCAACCTGAGCGCCGTATGGGGTCTGCCCGTCCTGTGGCTGGTGGAGAACAACGGCTACGGCATGGGCACCGCGGTCGACCGCGCCAGCGGCCAGGCCGAACTGACCAAGAAGGGCATCGCTTACGGGTTGGAACAGGACCCCGGCTTCCCGCTTAGCTTTAACGGCATGGATGTCGTCGAGGTCCACGAGGCGGTCAGCAAGGGCATCGAGTGGATTTCCAAGAACGGCCGCCCCCTGTTCATGGAATCGCGCACCTACCGCTTCCAGGGTCATAGCATGGGCGACCCGGAGCGCTACCGCAGCAAGGATGAGGTCGCCCGCTACGCCGAAGGCGACCCGATCGGAGTCCTGCGCAACCGGCTGATCGAAAAATCCAGGAGCGCGCAAGCCACCCTGGACAAGATCGAAGTCGAAATCGTGGACGAAATCGCCAAAGCGGTGGAATTCGCCGAAAACAGCCCCGTGCCCACCTACGAAGACCTGGTCAGTTACGTTTACGCCTAAAGGAAATGACTGTCATGGCTGAGAAGAATATTACGATTCGCGAAGCGCTCAGCGCCGCCCTGCGCGAAGAGATGCTCCGCGACGAGCGGGTCTTTATCATGGGCGAGGAAGTCGGCGTCTGGGGCGGCACCTATGCCGTCACCCGCGGCTTTCTGGACGAATTCGGCGCGCGCCGCGTGCGCGATACCCCCATCTCCGAGATGGTCATCGCCGGATCGGCCGTCGGCGCGGCTATGGCCGGTCTACGGCCGATCGCCGAGATCATGACTATCAACTTCGCCTTTGTGGCAATGGACGCCATCGTCAACCATATGGCCAAGGTCCGCTACATGTTCAACGGCCAGTTCAAGGTGCCGATGGTCATCCGGACCACGACTGGCGGCGGCAAGCAGCTTGGCGCGACTCACTCCCACGCCCCAGAAGTCATCTTCGCCCACTTCCCCGGCATGTACGTGGCCGTGCCGGGCACGGCTTACGATGCCAAGGGCATGCTCAAGGCCGCCATCCGCGACGACAACCCCGTCCTGTTCGTTGAACACTCGACGATGCTCCAGCGCCGCAGCCCGGTGCCAGAAGACCCTGAATTCGTGCTGCCCATCGGCAAGAGCGACATCAAGCGCCAGGGCAAGGACGTCACGATCGTGACCTACCAGAAGGGCCTGGAATGGTCGACCCAGGCAGCCGATATGTTGGCCAAGGACGGCATCGAAGCCGAGATTATCGACCTGCGCTGGCTGCGCCCGCTGGACCTGGAACCCGTCTTCGAAAGCGTCAAGAAGACCAATCGCGCGGTCGTCGTGGAAGAGTCGCTGCCCTACTACAACGTGGGCGCCGAAGTCGCGGCCCAGATTCAGGACCAGGTCTTCGATCACCTGGACGCGCCGGTCAAGCGCGTCAGCGCCCTGGATAACCCCCTGCCCTATGCCAGCAACATCGAGATGATGGCCCTGCCCGATGCGCAGAAGGTCGTTGCAGCGGTGAAAGAGGTGCTCTAATGGCGGAAACCATTCAGATGCCCAAGCTGGGCTTCGACATGGCCGAAGGCACGCTGGTCAACTGGATCAAGAAGCCCGGCGACACGATCAACAAAGGCGACGTGATCGCCGAGATCGAAACCGACAAGGCCACGATCGAAATCGAAACCAGCGTGAGCGGCGTGCTGCTCAAGCATCTGGCGAACCCCGGTGATGTAGTGCCCGTCGGCGCGGATATCGCGGTCGTTGGCCAGGCCGGCGAGAGCGTGGAAGATGGCGCTGCACCTCAGCCCAAGGCCCAGGCTGCGCCCGCCGTGGCCCCGGCGGAATCTGTTCCGGCGGAGCAGGCCGCTCCCACGCCTGCCCAGCCGATCACCCCCCCGACGCCTGCTCCCAGAGGCAACGGGCAGCAGCCCGGCCGGGTGAAGGCCAGCCCGCTGGCGCGCAAAATCGCGGCCGACAAGGGCCTGGACCTGGCCCAGGTCGTGGGCAGTGGCCCCGGTGGGCGTATCGTCAAGAAGGACGTCGAAGGCGCCCCGCCCGGCGCGGCTCCGGCCGCCCCGGCGGCAGCGGCGTCCGTCGGGCTGCCCACGCCGAGCTTCGGTGCGCTGCCCGCCGGACCGGATGTCGAGGTCATCGACACCAGCAAGCTGCGCAGCCGGATCGGCAAGCGCATGGTCGAAGCCAAGCAGCAGGTCCCGCACTTCTACGTGACGAGTGAGATCGACGTCCAGGCCCTGCTGGACCTGCGCAAGCAAATCAACGCGACCTTGCCGGAAGAATCGAAGATCAGCGTTAACGACCTGATCATCAAGGCCGCGGCCCTGACCCTGCGCAAGTTCCCGAATCTCAACTCGCACTTCTACGGGGACAAGATCGTCCGCCACAAGCGGATCAACATCGGGATCGCCGTCGCAATGGAAGGCGGCCTGATCAACGTGGTCGCCAAGGACGCGGACAAAACCGCGCTCGGTACCCTGGCCATCCAGAACAAGGAAATGATCCAGCGCGCTCGCGACGGCAAGGTTCGCCCGGATGACGTCGAAGGCAGCACCTTCACGGTCAGCAACCTGGGGCCGTTCGACGTCGACACCTTCGTCGCCATTATCAACCCGCCAGAAGCGGCCATCCTCGCCATTGGCACGGCCAAGCCGGTCCCGGTCGTCAAGCCGGATGGCACGCTGGGCACGGGTATGCGCCTCAAGATCACGATCAGTGCCGACCACCGCGTCACCGACGGGGCCGAAGCGGCACAGTTCATGCAGGAGATGAAGCGCCTGATCGAGAACCCGATGGGCCTGTTGATCTAACGGGGACTACCGAAAATCAAGCCGGGATGGCGAGGCTGCCATCCCGGTTTTGATTCGCCATGGGTAGTCCCCCCGCCGGGGCGTTTGATTTTATCGCCCTTCCAACCTAGCATTGCAGCATGATCCTGACAGATCGCGGCCGAAAAGTCCGGCCTTTGACTGCTCCATATCAGGAAATGGCCGTTCTGGTGAGATAGACTGAGCCTGCGCCTACTCTCTGGAAGAGTCAGTCTATCTTACACAGCCAATCAACGAGCACTTACGCATAAGGAGGAATGGCATGAATCGCGGCCGAGTTGTGCTTTTTATGTTCATCATCGTCGTCGCGCTGATCGTGATTGGGGCGAGCCTGGTCAGCCAGACCGGGATTCTACGCGGCCCCACCCCCATCCCCAGCGCGACCGTCGCTGTCATCGCCCCACTGCCCACGGACGTGCCCATCCTGGCTGAACCGCTGTTCGCGCCCGGCGTCAATCGGAACGACGGGCTGCCCACCTACATCTGCGCCGCGGATTCGTTTGGCAGCTACTTCACACTCCAGCAGATGGTCATGGCGGGAATCGACGTCGAGAACGGCTTTCACCTGGGTCTGATTCCCTTCGATCTGGACGGCATGAGCGACTTCAGCATCACCGAGGATAGGCGTATCGCCGCGCTCAGCGCCGGGCAGTGGGATTGCCTGCTGACCACCGCCAACAGCCTGGCCCTGAGCAGCGCCGGGGTGATCACGGCTATCGTGGACGAGAGCGCCGGAGCCGACCAGCTCTGGGTGCGCGACATTCCCACCATCAACGACCTGAGCGGCAAGCGCATCGCCTTTTCGCGGGGCAGCGTGGGCGAGTACTTTACTCTGTTCACTCTAAACGTCGCCCGTCTCAACCCGCGCTCCAACGTGACGCTCGTCCCGGCCGGTTCGGTGAGCGAAGCGGTGGACCTGTTCAACCGCGGGCAGGCCGACGCGGTGTCCGGTTGGGAGCCAAACATCTACGACGCCGCGCAGAGCGGCGGCGTATCCTTGCTCAGTTCCGACCAGCTTCGCATCATCATTGACGTGATCGCGACCTCCAACCAGGCCATCGCCAGTCGACCGCAGGTCGTCCAGGCATTCCACAATGCCTGGTTCCAGACCCTCAAAGCCCAGTTCGAGGACTTCGACACCGCCGCCAATCAGATCGCGGCCTGGGGCCACAACGACTGGACTTTCGTCTACGCCGAATCCGCCAGCGCCGACCTCACCACCTGGCTGGAGCACATTGCCCAGGCCAGCCTGCTCAATAACCTGACCGTGATGCGTGATACCAGCGCGCTGACCCAGCGCCTGGACGTGGCCCGCCGGGTGTGGGCCGCCTCCGGGATCGACGTGCCGCAGGACGACGTGACCGCCCTGATCGATCCCCGTTTCGTGCTGGAAGCTGGCGCGCGCACGGAGCTTCAGACCAGCGCCCAACCGGTCAACGCCTCGTTCTCGCTTGGCTCGCGGCCCGATCTCACCGCGATTGCCCCCGAAACCGGGGAAACGCTGGGCGTGCTGCCCTGCCGGCGCTTCACCTTCCTGCCCGAATCGGCCGAATTGACGCTCGAATCGCGCCGTATCCTGGATGACTGTGTGATCCCGATCATGAGCAGCAGCGTGGGCATCTTTCTGCGCGTGACCGGTTCATCGGCCTGGCCCGGCCCGGTGGGAACGTACACCGAACAGGAGATCTACGACTTCGGGCTGGCCCGCGGTCAGGCGGTGGTGGACTATCTGGTCTCGCAGGGACTCGACCAGGCCCGCTTCGTGGTCGACGCCGCCCTGCCCCCGGAGGAGCGCCGCAACACCGATGATCCCGATCTCCAGGCGCTCGACCGCTTCGTCGAAATGTCGCTGATCACGGTCGGCCGCTAGCCAGGAGGAGAGCACCATGCCCCGTTCAATCCTTCCGCGCCGGCTGGCGCTGGGACTGCTGGCCGTCGCGCTGCTGCTCGCCGCCTGCGACGGCAGCGGCCTGGGCGGCCAGCCCGATAATGCCCTGATCCTGCGCTGGGCGCACAGCACCAGCCTGAACGCCTGGGCCTCCCAGGTGACCGAGGAGTTCAACCGGCAGCGCGTCCGCGCCGGGGATGGCCGCCCGATCTACATCCAGGCGGTGGGCGTCGACGCCGGGCAGGCCGTGGCCGACATGCTGGCCGGGAGTGAGTTGCCCACCCTGTGGACGGCCGCCGATTCCCAATGGCGCGAGGTGCTGCACCAGTCCGCCGGACGCGAGATCTACCTGCCCAACTGCATCAGCATCGCCGAAAGTCCGCTGGTGATCGCCATGTGGGAGCCGATCGCGCGCGCCCTCGGCTGGCCGGGCAACACCCTCGGCTGGCTGGATGCCGCCAGCCTGGCCGCCGACCCGTCGGGCTGGGCGTACTACAGCGGCGGGGAGTGGAGCCAGACCCTGCGCCTCGGCCACAGCCACCCCGGCCTGTCGGAAAGCGGCGCGCAAACCCTGCTGGCCCTGGTCTATGCCGCCGAGGCCGCGCCCGACCAGATTTCGGTCGACGCGGTCCAGGACCCCATCGTCCAGGCCTCGGTCGGCGCGTTTGAAAGCGCCGTCGCCTGGTTCAGCACCAGCACCGAACAGCTCAGCACAACCATGCTGGAGCGCGGAATCAGCTACCTGAACGCCGGGATCATGTACGAAAACGCCGTGATCACCCAGGGCGAGCGCGACCCGCGCCTGGTCGCCATCTACCCCTTTGAGGGGACCTTCATGGCGACCTTCCCGACCTGCGTCCGGGCCGCGATGGACGACACAACCACCCGCGCGGCGGAAACCTTCCTGGCCTACCTGCGCGACGTCCCGGCCCAGACCCGGGCACTTGCGCACGGGCTGCGCCCGGTCAACGACGCAGTGGCACTTGGCGCGCCGGTCGACGCCGCCCACGGCGTTGATCCGGCCCAGCCGGCGCGCGTGTTTGCTTCGACCAGCGCGGAGAGCGTGTTCGCCATCCAGGAGTTATGGCAGACCCAGCGCAAGAATGTCAATCTGGCGATGGTGCTGGACATCTCCGGCAGCATGGAAGGCCAGAAGATCGAGCTGCTGCGTCTTTCGGCGATCGAGTTCGTGGCCCAGATGGGCGACCACGACCAGTTGAGCGTGATCATCTTCGACAACTACCCGCGCATCCTGGTCCCCGCCACGCGTATCGAGGGCAACCGCCAGAACATCATCAACCAGATCAATACGATCACCGCCGGCGGCGGCACGGCCCTGTATGACAGCATCGCCTTCACCGCCGAGAGCATGCTCAAAACCAGCCGGGCGGATACCGCCAACGCCATGGTCGTCCTGACCGACGGCCAGGACACGTCCAGCGGGCGCTTCCACAGCCCGGACGCGGCGTTCTCCCGCATCGTGTTCGAGTCCGGCGCGTCGGTCTACACCATCGCCTACGGCGACGACGCCGACCGGACCACCATGCGCAATATCGCGCTGGCGACCAACGGCATTTTCTACGAAGGCAACGTCGGCAACATCGGCGCCATCTACGCCGAGATTTCGGCGGCCTTCGGCGGCAGCGCCGGCATCGGCCGCTAGACGGGACAAACAGCTCACCGCGGAGGACGCGGAGACAAGGCACTGTCTTTGTTGCCTTCTCCCGGCGAACTCCGCGCCCTCGGCGATGCGGGCATTTGTCGTTATCTCGCACTAAATGCTTGACAGGCATGCCGACCGCCGTTATCATGCTCAGTAATTGAATGACACAAAGACGTTGAACCGGAAAAGTAAACGTGTTGTTTCCTCCCAGAGAGCCAGGCCCATCGGCTGCAAGGCTTGGCGTGTGAACGAGCGTTGAATGGGCCGGGGAGTCGCGTGGGGGTCAATCCCGCGCCGGGTTTGCCGCCGTTACACGGCCAGAGAGGACGGCGTTTCACACCGTTGGATGAGGTGAAACGCTGTCAAACGAGGTGGTACCGCGGGTAAGCTCTAAGCCCGTCCTCTGTCGAGGACGGGCTTTTTTGTTAGGCAGGTCAGGGCTGGTCAAACCCTGTCAGGCTGGCAAGGAGCACTCGTCCTCATGCGGCGTCCGTGCGGCGCATGGGGACGGGTGCTCTTTTGTTTCGCGCCCAGGCCCGGAGTCGCACGGCGATTGTGCAGCCCACACTCGCCAGAAGGTCTTATTTTACAAGAGAGGTTTGCCATGCCCGACAAAAACATCGTCAAATACGTTCTGACCGAAGACCAGATGCCCAAGGCCTGGTATAACATCGTCCCCGATCTGCCCGTGGCGCCCGCCCCGGTCCTGCATCCCGGCACGCACCAGCCGATCGGTCCCGATGACCTGGCCCCCCTGTTCCCGATGGCCCTGATCATGCAGGAGGTCAGCCAGGAGCGTTACATCGAAATTCCGACCCCGGTGCGCGATATCTACCGCCAGTGGCGGCCCTCGCCCCTCTACCGGGCGCGCCGCCTGGAAAAGGTCCTGGATACCCCGGCCCGCATCTACTACAAAAACGAGGGCGTCAGCCCGGTCGGCAGCCACAAACCCAACACCGCCATCGCCCAGGCCTACTACAATCGCGAGGAAGGCATCCGCAAGATCGCGACCGAAACCGGCGCGGGCCAGTGGGGATCGGCCCTGGCGATGGCCGGCTCCCTGTTCGGGATCGAGATCGAAGTCTTCATGGTCAAGGTCAGCTACCAGCAAAAGCCCTACCGCCGCAACCTGATGGAAGTCTATGGGGCAACCGTGCACGCCAGCCCAACCAACCTGACTAATGCCGGGCGCGGTATCCTGGCTCAGGACCCCGACTGTCTTGGCAGCCTGGGAGTCGCCATCAGCGAGGCGGTGGAAGTCGCCGCCACCCACGACGACACCAAGTACAGCCTGGGCAGCGTCCTCAACCACGTCATGCTGCACCAGACCATCATCGGCGAGGAAGCCCTGCTCCAGATGGCCCTGGCCGACGACTATCCGGACATCGTGATCGGCTGCGCGGGCGGCGGCAGCAACATGGCCGGCCTGCTCTTCCCGTTCATCCGCGAGCGGCTGGTCAACGGCAAGTCCACCCGGTTCATGGCCGTCGAGCCGATGGCCTGCCCCAGCATGACCAGGGGCACCTACACCTACGACTTCGGCGACACAGCCCATCTGACTCCGCTGGTCAAGATGTACACCCTCGGCCATACCTTCATGCCGGCCGGCATCCATGCGGGCGGCCTGCGCTACCACGGGATGTCGCCCCTGGTCAGCCTGCTGCATGACGAGGGCATTGTCGAGGCCGTCGCCTACCACCAGAACCCGGTCTTCGATGCGGCGCTCACCTTCGCCCGTGCCGAGGGCATCGCCCCCGCGCCGGAAAGCGCGCATGCCATCAAAGCGGCCATCGACCAGGCCCTGGAAGCGAAGGAAGCCGGCCAGGAGCGCGTGATCCTGTTCAACCTGAGCGGCAATGGTTACCTCGACCTGGGTTCGTACGCGGCCTATCTGGCCGGCGAACTGGAAGACTACGAATACCCGATTCAGGACGTGCGGGACGCCATCGCGGCCCTGCCCGCCATCGAGCCTGCCATGGCCGACTGATTGCCCTTCACCGTTTATTCCGGAAGTCTTCTCTCCTCCTCAATGGCCCTGCCTCCTCCGGCAGGGCCAAACCTTGTCCAGGAACCGTATCGCGGTCCCTGACCGGTCCTGACCCGCGCCCCAGCCCATCAGAAAAAAACGGCCCGTCAGCGCTGACGGGCCGTCGTATTCTTGATGGGGGTTTTCAATCCGCCGCGGTCGCCCTTTGCCGGGCCTCCGGCACGGCCGAAGCCAGCGGGATCGTCACGTGGAAGGTCGAGCCTTCGCCCAGCTTGCTCTCCAGCCAGATCTGACCGCCGTGCTGCTGGACGATCCCGCGCACGATGACCAGCCCCAGCCCGGTGCCCGGCTGGTCGAGCGCCTCCGGGTTGGTCGTGCGGAAATAGGGCTTGAACAACTGGGCCTGGTCCTCCTCGCTGATCCCAATCCCGTCGTCTTTGACCGTCACGTGCAGGACTTCCGACGCGCCCTTTGAATCCCACACGTTCTTGCCCGGCCGGGCCGTGATCACGATCGTGCCCTCGTCTGGCGTGTACTTGTGGGCGTTGGTGATCAGGTTGGTCATCACCTGAATCAGGCGGTTCCGGTCGGCATAGATCGCCGGCAGTTTGTCGGAGACTTGAAGGTCGATACGCTGTCCCTTGTCCTCGATCAGGCGCTGCAATGGCCGCAGGGTCTCCTGAACCACATCCCAGAAGTTGATCGGCGCCTTCTCCATCGCCATGCGATCGGTCTGGAGCTTGGTCACGTCGTTCAGATCGTTGATCAGGGACGTCAACCGATCCGCGTTGGACCGGATCGTGCCCAGGAAGTTGCGCTGCTGCTCGTTCATCGGGCCGACCACCCCACCCAGCAGCAGGTCGGCGAAGCCCCGGATGCTGGTCATGGGCGTCTTGAGTTCGTGCGCCACCACGCCCACGAACTCACTGCGGGCGGCGTTGGCCCGCTGGAGCTGGTCGAACAACGAGGCGTTGGCCATGGCCGGGCTGGCATGTTCGGCCAGGCGGGTCACGAAGTCCAGGTCCAGCAGGGTGAAGGCGTTCTCGCGGTCGCTTTCCAGCAGGATCACGCCGCTGGCCTTACCGCCGGTCACCAGGGGCACGGTCAACTGGCTGCGCCCCCCCGGCAGGACTTCCACGTAATCATCATCGAAGCGGACGTCCGAGACAAGTTCAGGTCGCCCGGAGCGCACCACGCGCCCGGCAATACCATGGTCGGCCGGCATGGGCACGCCAAACTGGCTGGTCTGCACCTCTTCCGGATAGCCCTGGTGAGCCACCACTTCGAGTGCTTCCCCTTCCTCGCCCACGCGCATCGCCACCGCGCCGGCAACGGCATCGCACTCGCGCATGGCCCAGCCCAGGGTCAGGTCAAGCACGCGCCGCAGTTCCAGGGTTTCGTTCAGCTCCCGGTCGATGCGCTGCATGGTGTCCAGCTCTTCCACGCGGGCGGCAAGCTGCTGGTCGGTCATCTGGAACAGGCGCGCGTTCTCGATGGCGATAGCCGCCTGCCCCGCGAAGGTCATCAGCAGGCGTTTGTCGTCCTCGACGAACACGCCGCCATCGTGTTTATTGATCACTTCCAGCACCCCGATCACGCCGGCCGAGCCGATCAGCGGCGCGGCCATCAGGGTATCCGTCCGGAACTGGATATCGTCGTCCACGCCGGAGAACCAGCGCGGGTCGCGGGTGGTATCGTTGACGATGACCGGCTCCCCGCGGTCGGCGACCGTACCGGCCAGGCCGGTGCCGGGGGCCAGGCGCGTCCCAACCAGGTGATCGGCCTCGCTGCCGATCGCCACCTTGAATTCCAGCTCGTTGGTCTCCGGGTCGATCATCAGCAGCGACCCGGCCTCGGCTTCCAGAATGGTGGCCGCGCTCTCCGTGATCAGTTCCAGCAGGCGCTCCGGTTCCTTGAACACGTTGGCGAGCTGGGTGCTGATCTGGTTCAGGGCGCTGAGTTGGCGAGCGCGGATTTGAGTCTCCCGGAACAGTCGGGCCTTGTCGATGGCGGTCGCGGCCTGGTCGGCGATCTGCCACAGGATCTTCAACTGGTCGTCGCCATAGGTCACGTTGGCCTGGGTGCTACCCACGCACATCACGCCGATTGCCGTGCCCGGCGCGCTGAGCGGCACGCCAATCCACGCCTTGAGGTTCGGATTCTTCAAGGGCTGGAAGCCGCCGCGCCGGGCCGCCTCCGCCGCGTAGTTTTCGACACGCATCGGCTGGCCGCCGCGCACGATCTCGCTCAGCAGGTCGCGGCCCATCCGCCAGCGCTCGCCTTCGTTCTCCTGGACGCGCTCGTCGTTCTCGGAGAAGAACGCAAAATACATCTCGTCCGTGTTGGGATCGCGCAGGGCGATGTAGAAGTTCGGCGCGATGATGACGCGGTTGGTCTGGGCGTAGATCAGCTCCAGCAGGTCGTCGAACTCGATCGTGAAGTTGACCGCCTGGGCCACCTGACCGAGCACGTTCATCTCGCGCACCCGCTGCTCCAGGTTGGCGATGACCTGGGCGCGCTCGACCGCCAGGGCCGCCTGATCGGCCAGGCTCTGGATGAAACGCAGGTCGTCGTAATGGTAGCGCTCGAACGACTGACGCGGCCCGACGAACAGGATGCCGCTCAGCCGGTCCTGCCCGCGCAGGGGCACCAGCACCGGCGCGTTGAGCACCGCCAGCCGCGCCCGCTCTGGGGCCAGGTCGGGCGGCAGCGGCTGTCCGGCTTCCAGGTACAGGACGCGCTGCTGGCGCCCCAGGAGCTGCACCAGGGGACTCCGCGTGCTGAAGCGCACGTCCGTCTCCGGAGTCGGGACGCCATGCGCGATGTACTGCTCGGATTCCAGATCGGGGAAAAAGAGGAAGGTATGGGTCGGCGCCAGGGTCTCGGTCAGATGGCGTCGGATGGCATCGACGATACCGCCCAAGGTATTGACGCGCGTCAGGTCCTGGGCCAGGCTCTCCACCCGCTGCTGGTACAGGCGGTGGGTGCGGAAGTACGCGCTGTCGATCCGTCGTTCCAACAGGTTACGCACCGGCACAAACAGGAGTGCCATCAGGAACACCAGGATCGCGATGATCAGCGGGTTGTTCATCTGGACGGCGGACCCGGCGAACAGCGTCGCGCCGGCCACGACCAATCCATAACCCAGCGCCACGCCGGCCGCCATGAGGGCATACACGATCCCGCGCGTGATCACCAGATCGCTGTTGGGCAGCCGATCCTGAGCCAGGGCGTACACCAGCCCCAGCGGCAGCAGCAGGAAGAACGGAGTCACCAGTGAGAAATGGAAGACCAGGTTTTCCCCGGGTAGAAGGGACTGCAGTCCGAGCGTGACGATCCACACCACGCTCGGCGCGACCGCCAGGAGCAGACTCACCAGGCCGATCGCGGCCTGATCGCGCACGCCGGGGGAAACGATCTGATTCAGGCGGCGCGCCAGGATCACCACATAGAGCGCCGCGCAGATCAACACGAAGCTGTAAGCCAGCGGGCCGGGGAACCATACCCGGGCCGGATTGGGTGAATAC
>CAZHMJ010000003.1:54364-56879 GCA_964533805.1 uncultured Anaerolineae bacterium
AGCCCCAGCAGGACCACGACCAGAATCAGCGGCGCGAACCGCAGCGCCGGCCGGCGGCGAATCGACGGCAGCGGCGAGGGGAACGTCAGCGCCAGAATCAACAACATGCCGCCCACCAGCACCAGGCTGGTGAGGTGCACCAGGGGCGTGATCTGGTGGCCGGTATAGGTATCGTACAGACCGCCCGCCGCCACGCTCAGCGCCGCGCACAGCACGGCAATCTGGCGCGCCACGGGCTGGTTCCAGCGCTTCCAGAGCAGCACGCCGGCGAAAATCACCGCCAGCACGCCTACCCCAAAGCTGACCACGAACAGGCTGATGAAATCGGGCAGCGGTTGCGGTTGCAGGCGGTACATCGTGCTGCACAACAGCCCGCCGCCGGCGTCCGGCGCGCACTGCGTCCGCGTCTGAGCCGTGGGCGTATCGGCGGAACGAGCCAACCGCAGCGTGACAAGCTGGCCGGACTCGAGCGTGGACAGCTCCTGCTGGAACTGGGCCTGGGCCACGTGCGGGTCCGGGCTGAGCCGTACGTCGTTGATGGTCGTCACCCGGTCGCCGGGCAGCACACCGACGGCGAGCGCCGGCAATGGCTCGCCCGAAATCGACGGGATGTTTTCGACCGTGAGCATGTACGAGAAGAACGCGCCGATGAACGGCTGGTTCTGCCAGCGCAGGGCCAGCCAGCCATACACAATCAGAAGCAGCACGGCGATGGCCACCGAGCCGAGCGCCAGTAGCTTGCCTGCCGCTTCACTCCACAGCAGTTTGCGTTTCGGGGTCGAGTCATTCCTGGTTGCCGATGCCACGTCTGTCCTCTACTCCGGCGGAATCCCGCGCCAACTCCATAAATGCTCAGGTTCGGTATAGACCCGCAGTCAATGATGGCTTATGATTTTAGCACAATCAGGGGATGGTTGCTTTTCCACGGACAGGCGGCCGGTGTGTGTTCTGTTTCAGTATAGCAGGAATCCGGCTATAATGTTCCGGAGCATCGCGTTGTCCGCCCATATGCAAAGGTTGCGTTTCATGCCTGAACGGAAACTCCGCGTCCTGGTCGCCAAGCCCGGTCTGGATGGCCACGACCGGGGCGCCAAAGTCATCGCCCGCGCCCTGCGCGACGCCGGGATGGAAGTCATCTACACCGGACTGCGCCAGACGCCGGAGATGATTGTCGAAGCCGCGCTCCAGGAAGATGTGGACCTCATCGGTCTAAGCATCCTGAGTGGGGCGCACATGGCCCTCGCGCCGCGCATTCTGGAACTGCTGCGCGAAGCCGATCTGGCCGATGTCCGCGTGATCATCGGCGGGATCATCCCGGATGAAGACGTGGCCGCCCTCAAGACGCTGGGCATCGCCGGGGTGTATGGCCCTGGCTCCAGCACCGCCGACATCATCGCCGATATCCACCGCATGGTGGGGGCCGCAGCGGAGTAGGCATGCTTGAGTTGGTTCAACAACTCCGCGCTGGCAATCGCCGCGCCCTGGCCCGCCTGCTGACCTACATTCAGGATGAGCAGGACGAAGCTCGCGCCGCCCTGGCCGAACTGTATCCCTTCACCGGCCGCGCCCACCGGATCGGCATCACCGGCTCGCCGGGAGCGGGCAAAAGCTCGCTGGTCAACGGCCTGGCCCATGCCTACCGGGCCGCTGGCCGCACGGTTGGCATCATCGCCGTGGACCCCACCAGCCCGTTTTCGGGCGGGGCGGTCCTGGGCGATCGCATCCGGATGCGCGACCTGGCGGGGGATCGCGGCGTCTTCATTCGCAGCATGGCGACTCGTGGCAGCCTGGGCGGCCTGGCTCGTACGACCGGCGACGCGGTCGACGCCCTTGACGCGGCCGGGTTTGACGTTATCCTGATTGAGACGGTCGGCGCGGGCCAGAGCGAGGTCGATATCGCCCGCGAAGCCCACACAACCCTGGTCGTTGAAGCGCCCGGCCTGGGCGACGACGTGCAAGCGATCAAGGCCGGCATCCTGGAGATCGCCGATATCCTGGTCGTCAACAAGGCCGACCGGCCGGAAGCCCAGAACACCGTCCGGGCGCTGAAAAGCATGCTCGACCTGGGGATTTCCCAGGCGGGCCGCGCCTGGCACCACGGTCGACTGCTGGCCGAAAGCTCGCTTGCGCCGGAGACGCCCCCCGACGCCGAAACCTGGCATCCGCCCATCATCGAGAGCGTGGCGACCAGCGGCACCGGGATCGACGATCTGCTGGCCGCGATCCAATCGCACCGGGATTATCTCCACCGCAGCGGCTCCCTGGCCCGCTGGGAGCGGGTTCACATCGAGGCCGACCTGGCCGCCCGCCTCCAGCAAGCCCTGCTGGCGGATTTCGTTCGTGCGGTCGGACCAGAGGCCCTGCGGACAGCCATTGACCGGCTCGCCCGGCGTGAACTTGCTCCACCCATCGCGGTGGTCCAACTCCTCGACCGGACCAACCATCCAGCGCACTCATGAACATCAGGTAGACCAAGAGATCAGGAGTAACTCAAGCCCATGTGTCCCACTGCGCA
>CAZHMJ010000004.1:0-53238 GCA_964533805.1 uncultured Anaerolineae bacterium
GGACTCGATCCGCGCCCTGGTCGCCCAGCAGACCTTCGTCGCCGAGTGTTTCGTCCTTGCCCCGCAACGCGCCGAAAATACCGGAGAGGAGATCCCGGACAAGCTCCAGCCGTGTCAACACATACACGATCCCGATCACGACGATCAGAAGTCCGCAAAGCACCCCGCAGACCAGGGTCAGTGTAGCCAGTCCGGTTCCCAGAGGCGAGACGTCCATATCGGCGAGTGTGCGCCCCCCGTATCAACTGGCAGGGATGGCTTCAGGATTAACCACATTGGCGTATTTGTGAGCCAGCAGCGCGTCGCGCACCAGTTCGGCCGCCTGGCGAGCCACGGTGAGCTGCGCTTCGACCGTGCTGGCGCCCAGGTGCGGCGTGTGGATCACACCCTTCAGCCCCACCAGCGGGAAGCCCTCCGCGGGCGGCTCGGTCGGATAGACGTCCAACGCGGCTCCAGCCACCTTGCCGTTCCTGATCGCCTCAGCCAGTGCCTCCGAGTCGATCAGGGTGCCGCGCGCCGCGTTGATGATCCGCACACCGGTCTTCATCTTTGCCAGGGATGTGGCGTTGATCATACCCTTGGTAGCTTCATTGGCAGGCGCGTGCAAGGAGATGATGTCGCTCCGCGAGTACAGCTCTTCCAGGGACACCGGCTCGACCCCGGCCTCGCGAAGGGATTCCGCGGTGGCCACCGGATCGAAGCCGATCGTGGTCATCTCGAACGCCTGGGCGCGCTGGGCCACCGCCTTGCCGATGCGACCCACGCCGATCAGACCCAACGTCTTGCCATACAATTCGTTGCCCATGAAGCTCTTGCGATCCCAGCGACCTTCGATCATCGACTGGTGCCCGGCGGGAATATGGCGGACCAATGCCAGCATCAGGCCGAAGGCATGTTCGGCGGCCGCGATCGTGTTGCCGCCGGGGGTATTCATCACCACGATGCCACGCGCCGTCGCGGCCGGGACGTCGATGGTATCAACCCCGGCGCCAGCCCGTGCCACCACCTTGAGGCGCGGAGCCGCCGCGATGAAATCCGCATCGACTTTGGTGGCGCTGCGGACAATCAGCGCATCGGCATCGGCAGCTTCGGCCAGCGCGACATCGCGGGCAAAAGAACCGGCCACCACGGTGAACTGCGCTTCGCGCTGGAGAATCTCCAGGCCCACGGAATCGAGATTATCGGAAATCAGGATTTTGAAGCCCATGACGGCATCGCCCCCCGCAACAGGAAGAATAAACGGCCCGCCGGCAAGTGTACCGGGCAATTTCAGTCCGTGGAGATGGTCAACTTATCTGAACCCTGATCTCCAAAGCGCCCAAACGCAGCACGTCGCCGCTAACCAGCAGGTGCTGGAAATGGGGTTGCAGCCGCCGGCCATTGAGGAAAGTTCCGTTGGTGCTTTCGAGATCGGAGACAAACACCGCGCCTCGATCGACCCGAATGAGGGCATGCTGCCGGGAAACACCTTTTTCGCCGGCGCCCACTGGGGCAAAATCGATCGATTCCGGGGCTGCGTCAGGGGGGACACAACGCCCAAGCAGGATGGACGCGCCACCCTTGACTGCGCACTCATAGGCCTGCTGTTCCGCGTTGAGGGTAATGGTATGGAGGGGACCACTGCCCACGCCGGATTTGACCCGAGGCTGGATACTGGACTCACCACCAATCTTGAGGCGACGGGTCAGCATGTCATCGGCTTGAAGCGCGCCGCAAACCTGGCAAAGCAGCTCGCCTTCCCGAATAGGTGAACCACATTGTGAGCAGTTCATGTTACCACTTGCCTAAGAGTTGTTCCAAGCATTTACCTCAGTCTAATCCAGTTCACGAATTATTTCCGAAAAAATTCGTGAATCTTACCGATTGTATTGTGATTCCATTGTCGCCCAAACCATCAAACACCACCACCACCCATCAGTACCAATTAATGAGAGTGGCCCCCTCCAGCCATGCGGCACAGTGAAGCAGCTCATTTCTGTTCCGCCAGGGTGGGTTCCGGCACCGTCTCGATCTCGTGCCGAAGCGTCTCAACCTGGGCCGACAGATCATGCAGAGTCTGCACGTCGCGCTCCGCGGCCTGCACAATGACCTCGAACCGGCTGAATACCGGGTCGAGGATCTGGTGCCCGTATTGCAGCAGACGGCTGCGCTCGCGTTCCGTCAGCTCGGCCATCGCCTGGGTATAGCTCCGCTCGAAGATGTCCATCTGGCCGTCGAAGTCCCGCTTCACATCCTGGCGCAATCGCCGCCAGTAGCGCCAAGCGAAGTAACCTCCTCCGACGGCCAGCGGCGCACCGAGAACAGCCCCAAGAGCAGCCAGCGGATAGGCCGCAATAGCCCCCGGAGTGGCAATTCCGAGAACGGCAGCGATCAGCCCACCCAGGCCCACGCCCAGGCTGGTCCCCAACCCGGTGACGTTGGTCTTGAAGCGCTCCTGCATGACGGTCAACATCTGGGTGTTGGAGTAGGCCCCCATCTCGACATCCGCGATGGCGATCGCTTCCTGCAAGGCCTGGCGCTGTTCTGAGTAGACTCCACCGTCCACCCCGCGCACATCCTGCTGCAAGATATCGTCCAACTGGCTGAGCCGCCGGACGATGTTCTGCCAGTAGCGGCGATTGCTGTCCACCAAAGCGTTAACATAATCGTTCGAGATATCGTTGATTTGGTCGAGCGTCCGGCCGATGACCCGTTCCTCGAACTCACCACGCAGCGCCTCGTCGTTCGAAGCCTGGCCGGGCATCCGCACCTTGAAATTCGCGTCGATGAAGCGCATCCCGCGCTGGCGCACCTCCGCCAGCAGGCGGCTGACCTGGCCGATGCCGGCTGCCAGTTGGGCATCCATCGCCGCGGCGTGCGTTTTCAACTCTTGCTCGATCTGGGCGGTCTGATCCCGATTGCGGCCAATCAGATCCAGCCGGGTCTCCAAACGGTCGCGCTGTTTGAGCATCTGGCGCTGCGCCAGATCGAGCTGAGCAGCCAGCTTCTGGCGCGCGGGCGGCACCTGCTCGAACGTGGCCCGCAGATGGGCGCGCACCGCTTCCAGACCGCTATCCCCCTCGCCCGCCAGGGCGCGTTTGGCCGAGACCATGAAGATCAATGGTTTGAGGCCCAGCCGCGTCTCAAGCTGGGACTGGACGAAGCGGCGCACGTCGGCCTGCTCGCGCGGCTCCAGCAGGTCGGTCTGGTTGATGACGACCACGATCTTCTTGCCGAAGTCGCGGATCAGCTCCAGATACAGCCGGTCGGTCTCCCCCAGGGCACGCTTGGCCGACATGACGAAGATCACCAGATCGCTGCGATGCAGGAAATTGCGAGCGATCTCCTCGTGCTGGCGGAAGACCGAACCGGTGCCGGGCGTATCGACCAGGACGACGCCCGCCCCACCCAGGCCGGGATGGGTCCATTCCCGCACACCATCGTCGCGCAGCACCGAGCGCCGCGAGACGGCCTCGGCGTAGCGAATCAGCTCGATCACCTCGGTCGTAGGGGTAATGCCCGTTGGGAGCAGGTCGTCCCCCAGCAAGGCGTTGATGAAGGACGATTTGCCCGCGTTGAACTCGCCGACCACGACCACCATGAAGAACATGTAACGCAGATCGTCGGCGACCTCGCGCAGCCGCTGGCGATCGGCCTCGCCCTCCGGCGAAAGGCCAGCCAGCACATCCCCGATATCGTGCAGGAGGCGAATCTCCCGCTCGCGCAGATCGGCCAGGGCGCCTGCCAGAACGTGGTCGTTCATGCCTCACTCCGTTCCCAGAACCCGCCAATCTCCCCCGCGAAGGCCGCGAACTCCTCCTCCATCCGGCGCAGGTCGCCCGCCAGTTCAGACTGCCGGGCGGTCTGGGCCGCGATCAGGCGTGTGAACGGCGCGGCGACATCCTGCCGCATCCGGACGCCAGAGTTGATCTGCTCCGCGGCTGCTTCTTTGACCACCGTCTGATAACGTTGGGCAAGCTCGAACATACGCTGGGAAAAGGTCTTGGCAATCCGGTTGCCCCGGAAAGCCATCACCGCCACCCCAATCAGCATCAGGCCCAGCGCGCCCAAAACTAGCAAAATCGGGACGCCTACGTTCGACCAATCGACCGCCAGGACGCCCAGCAACACGATGGCGACCACAACCGCAAGTTCCCAGCCGGCCAGCAGCACCAGACTGTTGCGCACCGCCTGGTCGAGCCGGCCCGGCTCCACCTTACGCGCCTCCCGTTCGATCTCGTCCAACTCGGCACGAATCCGGCGCAGTGGCTCGCGATTGTAGCTGACCGGAGGGCGCACCTCGCCGATCACCCTGTTCTGCAACGGCTCCGGCAGCGCCTTGATCGCCTGGGTGGTGTGGGTTGCCAGGTCGTCGAGGTCCTGCATGTCTCGCCCCTCGAGGCGCGGGCCGAGATCGCCCACGATCTTCGCCAGTTCGTCCAAGGGCTGCATGACCTCGTGAGTGTCGAAAGCAGTCTGCGCGCGCGAAGGCCGGCCCAGCCCACGGGCGATACGGGCTAGACCCAACAGTTCACCCAGGCCCGCCGTGAACTGCCCCAGCGCCCGCGTGGGCTGGAAAAGCTCCCGGATCGCATCCTCGCCGCGCATGGATGCTTCGGCGAAAACGCCCGCCACCTGGCTCAGGGAAGCCTCGACCAGGGATTCCTGCTGCTGGCGAGCCACGCCGATCTGGGCGTCAATGTTCTCCTGCACGCTGCGGTGACGATCCAGCGCCTGTTGCTGGCGCTTGACCGCGGTCTGGGCTTTGGTCAGGACATTCCGGGCGATCTGCAAGGGGGTCTGGAGCTTCTGGCGCAGCCGTTCGCGATCGTCCAACGCCCCGGTCAGGTAATCTTCGAACGCGGCCATGCCGCTCGCCTGCCAGGCGACCGCGTCGGGCGGGTTGGCCCGGCGGGCGGCCAACCCCTGCCGCGCAGAGACCAGGAACACATCCGGTTCCGTCCCCAGATGGAGACTGGACTGTTCCACGACGAAATCACGGACAGTCGCCTGTTGCTCGTCGTCCAGCAGATCGACCTGGTTGACCACGACCAGCACGTGTTTCCCGTAGGATTTGAGCGTCTCCAGGTATTTCAGATTGCTGGCCGAAAGAGCCTGGGTCGCCAGCATGACCAACACCACCCAGTCCGAGCGATGCAGGAAAGCATCCGTGCGCTCGCTGTGCTGGGCGAAGACCGACTCGAGGCCGGGCGTATCCACCAGGCTGATCTGGCGCAGCAGGGGCGCGGGATGGAAGATGGTCTCGACTCCATCCTGAGCGCCTGCTTTTTCGAATGCCTCGCCATACCGCAAGATCGCCACCTGGCTGGTAGTGGGCACGGGCCCGGTGACAAGGATTTCGTCGCCCAGCAAGGCATTGATCAGACTGGATTTTCCGACGCCGAAGGGGCCAATCAGAGTCAGCAGAAAGGGATGGTCGGAGTGAAAAACGGCATCCCGGGCCTGGGCCATCAGCTCCGGCTCCAGCCCATCGACACGCGGCAGGGTATCCACCAGACGCAGCAAGGCGGTATTCTCGCGCCGGCGAAGATCATCATAAGCCACCAGAATATCGGGCGTGGGCGCAAACAGTTTACCGATCAACGTTCACCACCATGAATCCTCTAGGCCAGGTTCCTGGATTATACCACCCGGCCGGACGGCACAGTGATCACCCTGGGCTGCGAAGAAGGGAGCGTTATGTTTTGTGGCCGTAATACGCATAGTTAGCCTGGATGTCGGCCCGCAAAAAGTCGGGAACCTCGGCCTCCGGCCAGATGGCGTTGTATGGACAGGCAGGGACACACAACCCGCAGTCGATGCACGCCAGCGGATCAATATAGTAGTACGGCCATTCCTCCGGTGGGTTGCCCGGCTGGATGCAGTCGACCGGGCAGACTTCGGCGCACCCACCGTGCCGGTTGCATAGTCCGGTGATGACGTGGGTCATGACGCATCACTGGCGAGGAAATCACCCGGCGGTCGGGGCTGGGGGCCATTCGGCACATAACGATCGACAAGATCGCGCGTCCCCGCCACGTTCAGTTGGGCAAACAGGAATTCCAACCGCTGCTGCCACGCCTCCCGGATGTAGCCTCGTACATCCTCTCCCAGCGCCCACAGCCGTTCCTTGAACGGGCCAATGACCCGCTTTCGTTCCCGGTAATAGAACTGCTCCACCGACTCGGCCGGCCGGCGATGATGGGCATGGTAGGCATCCAGGTAAGCATACATCTCGCGCCGCAGGTCATGCGGAAAAGCCTGATGTTCGAACAGGATATTCTGGAAATCCGTGGCGAGGTGAATCTCAGCCGTCTGGCTCTGGATGAACTTAAAAAACACACTGGACGGCAGGGTGCTCGCGCCGTGCTGGACCGCGCCAGCCAGGCCGTACTCACGCGCCACCTGGGACAGGCGCAGCAGCGCGCCGAAATCGAGCGCGACGCTCGCCACCCGACCATCCGGCAGGAGCAACCCGCCCTTAAGGGTGCCGGTCTGGACCGTGATCTTGCTCAGCCCGGCCAGGCCCTCGCCCAGGCTCCGCCGCAATCCCTCCAGGAACGCGCGCAATTCCGGCTCGGTCGAATTGGCATTGGCCTGATCCCCGATCTCGCCGCCAATGGTGATGGTCACTCCCGCCGGCTGGTGAGCGCGAATGAACGCGATCAACTCGGCGGTGAGCGCGTAATTGTCATGCTGCTGCCGGTTCGCATTCTTGAGATCCGGCTTTGCGAGCGTCGATGCATCCAGATCGAAGTGGTAGAAGCCCGCCTGAATGGATTCAATAATCAAGATTTGCAGGGCGTTCAGTTCGGAGGCTGAATCGCGGTGGTAGGCATCCGGATGAATCTTGAAATGATCCCCCTGGACGAATACAGGGCCACGATACCCGGCCTGGATCGCGCCGGCCAGGATACAGGCCACATATTCCGCCGGCTCCTGGTTGGTATAGGCCATCTCGGAGCGGGCCAGTTCCAGCAGGAACGCCCCGGCGCGCTGTTTGACTGCTGCGCCAAACACCACCTGAGCCATGTCGTAAGGCAATGCGCGCAAATTGAAGGCAGGCACGGTGAAGGCAGGCTCCACCTCTCCTCGCCCGCGCGCCGCATACAGATCATAGGCCGAGGCGGGGAAGATCCCCAACCCGGCAGCAACATGCCAGATCAACCAGCGCGCGGTGGCTCGCTCCGGGTCGTGACCAAAGACCGCCACCCGTATCAGATCGTTCAGGACCGGGCCGCGCAGTTGCCCAATCTGGCTCACCAGCAGCCGGGGATAGTCCTCCAACGGGGCATCCCCGACCAGTGGAGCCAGGAACTCGTCTAGCGCCCTGACCAGCATACGCACTCCTTCAGGCGCGGCCGCGCAAATACAACCGGGACAATCGCAATCCTATTCTACTCGATCGTGGTACCCGTGTGTATTTTGTACCAAAACCATTGTTTTTCGAGTGGCATCTTTGTGGTAGTATGTATCTGGCCTCACAGACGATCGTGGTCAGGATCACACTGAAATTGCGCAGTTATATATGTGTTCAAGGAGAACCTCCTATGCGTATTGCAGTGTTGACAGGGGGGGGGGACGTTCCGGGCCTCAACCCTGCAATCAAAGCTATTGTCAACCGCGCGATTGACAACGGCTACGAAGTCCTCGGCATTCGCCGTGGATGGGCAGGTCTGCTGGAATACAACCTGGAAGACGATCGCGACAACTGGCGCTGCGTGATTCCGCTGGACAAGCAGGCGGTTCGCCGGGTTGACCGTTCGGGTGGCACCTTCCTTCACACGTCGCGGACCAATCCGGGCCGCGTCAAGCCCAAGGATATCCCTGAATTGCTGCGGGAAGAAGGCAAGGAATACACCGACATCCAGGACTTCACGCCGCATGTGCTGAAAGTCGTCGAGAAGCTTGGCATCGACTGCCTGATCCCGATCGGCGGCGACGATACCCTGAGTTACGGCGAGCGCATGCACAACGAGGGCTGCCGGGTGATCGCCATCCCCAAGACGATGGACAACGACGTCTATGGGACGGACTACTGCATCGGCTTCTCAACCGCCGTCACCCGCAGTGTCGAGTTCATCCACAATCTGCGCACCTCCGCCGGCTCGCACGAGCGAATTGCCGTGGTGGAACTGTTCGGCCGCAACTCCGGCGAGACCTCACTGATCTCGGCTTATCTAGCGGGCGTCGACCGTGCCCTGATTTCCGAAGTCCCCTTCGACGTCGAGCGGCTGGCCGACCTCATTCTACATGACAAACTGGATAACCCCAGCAACTATGCGATGGTGACGGTCTCGGAAGGCGCGTTCCCGATCGGCGGCATGGTCATGGAGCGCGGCGAGGCCGACGCGTACGGCCATCGCAAGCTGGGCGGCATCGGCGAATGGCTGGGCGAGAAGATCGAAGAACTGACCGGCAAGCGCGTCCTCTACCAGCAGATCGGCTACCTGATGCGCAGTGGTGTGCCGGACTCGCTTGACCTGATGGTAGCCGCCAACTACGCCCAGATGGCGATGGGCCTGGTCGAGCGCGGCGAGTCAGGCCGGCTGGTCTGTCTGCAACGCGGCGTGTACAGCGACATCCCGATCTCGACCCTGTCCCAGGGCAAGAAGCGCGTCAACGTGCCCGAACTGTACGACGCCGATCAGTACGTCCCCAGGATGCGTCATGTCTTCGGCATGCCGATGTTCCTGACCTAAAGCTCGCTTTCAAGTCGAAACAAAACAGGGACGGCTTCGGTCGTCCCTGTTGTTTTTCCAGCGAACACCCCATTCAGACCTTTTTGGTAACTCGGAACTGGATCGGCATGCCCAGCATCAACTGCGTCTGCGCCTGGATGGTCGGAATCGCCAGGATGACGAGCAGCAGGAAAGGCAGCAAGGGGAAACTCAGCACGGTAGTCAGTACCTCGCGAAAGGTCCACGGCCTGGGCCGGGGCGGCCGGATACGCATGTCCAGCACCCAAAACACAAACCCCAGGATCGACACAATCGCGAGCGAGATTTGCAGGAGCAGGAACGGGGCCGTGTTCCATTCCGAGAAAAACAGGGTGGGATACAACACCTGGACCACCATCGGTCCCAGGGTCATGATCACCCACCCGGCTCCGGCCAGGATGATGTCATGCGCCACCCGGAAGAAGAGCCGCAGTCCACGTTGAATTTCCATCTCCGGGTGCTCGATAATGCGGGCCAGGGCGTAACCGACCTCTTTGGACCCCCAGGCGTGGCGCAGCGACTGCTGGTAGCGGTTCTTGATGCTGTCCCAGAAGCCATTGCCGGTGGTAGCTTCGCCATAGAAGGGCAGATAGACCCGCTCCAGGCGAATCTTCCCATCCCGCTGGAAGAACGCCTTGATGAACATATGCCATTCGTCGGCGATCACATCCGAGTCCCAGTAGCCCACGCTGTCCAGCAGGCGCAGACTCAGCGCGTAAGAAGACATTGGCAAGGGGAACCAGCCCGGCGTGGAAAGATAGGCCAGCTCCCAGGCCGAAGAATAGGCATGCACCAGAGCGATGGTCGGCGCGACATCCCAGATATTGCCATGATAACGAATCGGCGCCTGCCAGAAGCGACGGTAGCGATCCGTATGGAGCGCGAACAGGGTCGTCAGGCAGGCGAAATGGGAGGGATGCCAGGCGGTGTCGGCGTCCATCGTCGTGACCAGGATGTGATCGAGGTTGTAGCCTTTCTCATCGATCAGCTTGCGCTTGATCCAGCGCGCCGCCCAGGCCTCGTTGGCGGACTTGCACTGCATTTCGCCGGGCAATCCCTTGGGATGGATCGTGAAGTAGATGTGCAGGAACTTCGACTGGTACTGGTCACGCAGCATCTCGGCCACCGGCTGCGCATTCGGATCGGCAGCTTCCATCGCCAGCACGATCACCATCTGGGTAGCCGCGTTCTCCTGGCGTGCCAGCGAATCCAGCGTCCGGCACAAGACCTGGGCCGGCTCCTTATAGGCCGCGATGATCACGACATGGAGGACGTCTTCCCGGCGTAGGCTGTCCGGTCCAACCCGGCGATCATACTCTTCCTGCCAGTCGATCCGCTCCCAATGCCGGATGCGGCGCAGTCCAACCAGATTGGCGGCTGCCCCAACGGCAAAGCGCAGCGCGGAATAGAAGCCCACGATCGCCGCGATCGTCACCACGAGCCGCGGCCGCAGCACCGCGCCGGCCACGGTCAACAGGAGGGCGATCCAGGCCAGAAAGCCGGGAATCCCATCCAGGATTTGTTCGGGAATAGCAGGGGGCGGCGCGCCACCCCAGATGGATCGCCCCACCCCGAACTGGACGCTATTCCGCCGATTACCACTGGATCGATAAGGCATGCAAAGTTGTCTTCCGAAAACCGCGTCGCTGCATCACCGCAGAGCGACCCAACGCGGCGCAAGCGTACAAAATCACCGCGCCGTTGCTCAAGGAGATGGGGCTATTCCTGGATGCGCAGGACCAGCCGTGGCGCGCCAAAGGTGACGTCGTCGATCAGGCCGTTATTATCCTCACCGGAAAACGCCAGCCGGAACTGGACCGACCGTGCACCAGAGGCCACCAATTCCCCAACCAGCGCCGTCACGTCCACCGACCCGGCGGGGCAGGTCTGGACGACACCGACCACCCGCGCGGGATCCAGCGGCCCGAAGTCGCTGCGATCGAACCGGTCATACGTCAGGTGTTCGATCTGCAAATCGCCGAGAGTGATAAACGGGTTTCCGTTGGTCGTGCACTCTCCCGGCAGCAGCATCGCCCGGCTCAGATTGCCGGACGTTATACCTTCCGGCAGGTCAAAGGTCAAGAAGGCCTGGTAAGCCGCGTTACGCACGTCATCCCCTGGAAAAAGCTCGGGGTACTGGCGGCCAATCTCATTCAACGAGCCGCTGTTTTCCCGGACGAGCGCCGCATCCACCTCGGTCCCGGCCGCCGTGTCGCCCGCCAGTTCCAGATGGAGCGCGAACGCCCCACTGGAACTTCCCTGGGCCTCCTGAAAGCGTGTCGCCACGATGGTATACATACCGGATTCGGGCAATCTGAAGCCCAGGATGGCCGAGTCGGTCGCCAGGACGCCGCCCACCGCGTCATCATTCGAGGCAAGCTGGTTACCACTCGCATCGAACAGGTACAGATAGGTATCCAGCGTCTCTGCAGGATTCTGGCGCTGGAGGACGATGTTGATCGCCTGTCCGGCCTGCCCCTCGAACTCGTACTCCACGCGAGGGGTCGTATCATCGATCACGCCCTGAACGGTGGAACCATAGGCAATCGGGGTGCGGCCGCCGGCCGGCGTAGAAAGCACCGCCGGTTCAATACGGGCGATGATCAGTTCAAATTCCCCCTGAGTCGTGCCCAGCGCCGCCTGGAAGCGCGAGGCACGCACGACGTACACGCCGCTCGCCTCCAGCTCGAACTGGTCGATGTGGGAATCAGTCGCCGTGTTGCCGCCGGCCGCGTCATCGTTCTGAGCCAGGACGGCGCCATTCAGGTCCAGCAGTTCGAGGTAGGTATCCAGGTCGCCGCGGAGCCGGTTCAGACGGAAACTGACCCGATCGCCCTGCCCTCCGAAGAAACCAAAGTCCCTGACGGGATGCGCGTCGTCCAGTATGCCGGTGATCCGGTCGCCATAGATCAGGACGCGATCCTGCTCCAAGGCCAGGTCCGGATCATTGCCCTCCAGCGTGAGAGTAATCTCGTAGACACCCGCCGAGAGGCCCGCCTCCCCGCCCGACCGTCCCGCCAGGAGCGTATACGATCCAGTGTCCGGCAACAGGAACTGGCGAATCGCGGCATCTTCGGGCAGCTCGCCCTCCGCGTTGTCATTGAACGCCAGCCCGCGATTATTCACCCCCAGCAGCACCAGGCGCGAATCGAGATCGCCGCTCGTCCGCCGCATCGTGATCGTGACCACGTCGTTGCGCGCCCCAAAGAACGTGTAGCGCGTCTCCAGCCGCGAGTCGTCCACCAGGCCGCGCACGGTTGATCCGTAAGCGATCGGCGCCCCACCCGGCCCGGCCAGATCGCTGCCGGCAAGCACGAGGGTCAGGGCCAGTTCGTACGTTCCGCTGGACGAACCAAACTCACCCTGGAAGCGCGTCGCCACGATCGTATAAGACCCGTCCTCCGGCAGCACCAGGGACTCAATCCGGGCATCGGAGGAGTCGCCGCCGATGTCGTCATTCAGGGCCACCTCGCGTCCGTCAGCATCCAACAGGCGCAGCGACGTATCCAGGTCGCCCTCGATCCGGCGCAGGTCGATCGTCACCACGTCTCCGGCCGCGCCTTCGAATGTGTACAGCCCTTCGTAGCGGGCATCATCCAGTGTTCCGGTCACCGTATCGCCATACACCACTGGCAGAATCTCCGGCGGCGCGGGAGTCGGAGTCACGCCGGCCAGGGTGACGCTCGTGCCATCGAAATCGAAGGCGACCTCGTATTGCTGGCCGAGTTCCAGGCTAAACGGCTGTTCCAGAAGAACGGTCTCGCCAAGCTGGACGACCAAAGTCCCCGCGAGGGGTCCCGTATTTCCACAGGCCGCCTGGTAACGCGCAAAGACAGTATACGTCCCGGTCGGGGCAGACTCCCCGGGCCAGGTAGCCGACTCGGACGCCTCCGGCACGGCTCCGGCGCAGGTGGCATTGGCGTCGCCCAGGAAAGTGCCACCACTCTCTGAGACAGGCAGGAAGCTGGTCAGCCGGATACCCGCTGGCTCCTGCACGCCAAGATCGATGTTACCGGTGGTGGCCCAGCGCACCGAAATCGCCAACGTGGGCGGGACGGCGGTCGCTTCTGGCGTCTGCGTGGGAGTCGCCGTCGGGGTATCCGTCCCGGTCGGCGACGCAGTCTGCGTGGCCGTCAGGGTGGCAGAGGGGGGGACAGTCTCGGTCGGCGTGGGTGTATCCGACGGAGTCGCCGTCTCGGTTGGCAGCGGGGTGGGCGACGATCCTTCGGTTGGTGGAATGCGCGTGGGCAACACCGCCGCGACACGCGGCGTCGGCGTAGCCGGCTGGGAGACCGGCCCACAGGCGGCCAGCAGTCCCATACCGATCAGGATCATCAGCAGCCCAATCCGTGAGCGCGCCTGTCCCATCATGCCCAATCACTCCCTCCGCCGATCCGGGTACTTCCGTTCATTGTAGTCTCACCGCCTACTCTATGCCGAGTCCGGCCGGAAGGCAATCAGCCGGTGCGCGTAAGCCTTGCGGAATCGATCGGCGGGAATGACCGCCCCGGCCTGCAATTCCGGAATCCGGCCTGATGGATTGTGCAGGCACAGACTCCGGCAGCGCCCCTGCCCCCATGCGAAGCCGTAGGCCAGCACCATGTGTCCGCCGTAACGCCGCAGTGGGCCATATTTGCCCAATTCGGGTGTGACCGCCGGGGCGACCAGCCAACCCGCCCGGATCAGGCGGCAGATTTCTTCAAGCGGAACATAGCCGCGCCCGACCGCCTGCAAGCCGTGGTCCCGCGCCAGCCGGGCAATCGCCGGGTAGAACCAGCCTTCATCGACCAATCGCCCGCCGCCATCGTAGGCACGGTAGCCGTCGTAAGCCAACCCCTGCTGAACCAGCGTCCACAACGTCAGTTCGCGGGCCGGGTTAAAGGCCTGGACAGCCATCTTCAGGCAAGCCAGGGCACACACCCGCCGCGCCCAGAAATCATAACCGTCCGGATCGGGCGCGCCAAACTCGGTCCAGGCGGGATCGTCACGGCCGTGCAAACCGCCATGGATGAAGGCCTCGATCAGATCAGGGCTGGCGAATTGGGGGACGTAGGGAACGTCGACCGGGACGCGATACTCACCGTCAGGCAGGCCGGCCAGCGCGCGGCGCGCAATCACCTGGGCCGGCAGCGCCGCCAGCGGATCGAGCGCACGATGAAAGAGATTCTTAACCCGCTGGCGGCGTGAAGGCATACAGGCAGTCCGAAACCGGGGTTACTTCTTGAAACCCTTGAGGCCCTTTAGACCAAGCGCGGCCGCGTGGGCCACCAGTCCGGTCTTATAGTTGTAGCGCGTCTGGCGCTTCTGGGCGTGCATCTCCAGGGCGATCCGGATCAGTTCGTCCATCAGCGCGCGCGGCGACAGCCCTTCCGGCTCCCACAGGTAGATCGCCAGCGAGCCGGGCATGGTGTTGATCTCATTGACGTAGAACTCGCCAGTCGCTTCCTTCAGCAGGAAGTCCACCCGCGCGATCCCGCGCCCGTCGATCGCCCGGAAGGCGTCGATTGCCGTCTGTTTGATCCGGGCGGTCAAGTCATCGCTCAGCGGGGCCGGAATCTGACGTTCCGCGCCTTTCATGCCGCCGCCCTGGCGCATGTATTTCTCTTCGTAGGTCAGGAATTCCTCGAACGAGATCGGCTTTTCCAGCACCGAGGCCCGCACCTGGGCATCCGCCCCCAGCACCGAGCAGTTGATCTCGCTGCCACCTTCCACCGCCGGCTCGATCAGCACCCGGCGGTCGAAATTGAAGGCCACGTCCAGGTGGTTGCCCAGCATATCGCGATCGGACACGCGGGCAATCCCGATGCTGGAACCAAGCGTCGCCGGCTTGACGAAGATCGGGTATGCGAATTTCGCCTCGATCTGGCTGAGCAGCCCGTCCCGGTCTTGCAGCCAGGCTCCACGGGTCAGGGTCAGCCCGTCCAGCACGGGGATGCCATGCTGGGCCAGCACGGTCTTGGTCATCGGCTTGTCGATGGCGATGGCCGAGGCCGTCACCCCGCAGCCCACGTACGGCAGGTCGACCAACTCGCACAGGCCTTGCAGGGTACCATCTTCCCCATGCGAGCCGTGAACCACCGGGAAGATCACATCCAGCTTGCGCAGGCTGTTGCGGCCCACCAGCCCGGAAATCGGTGGCACGATTAGCCCTTTGAAGGCCGTCGAAGAACTCAGCACAGCTTCCTTGATGCCCAGCATCTCGCCGACTTTGTCGTTCTTGAAACTGTGGATGTCGCGCAGTGGATCGCCGACCAGCCAGACGCCCTCCCGGTCGATGTACACCGGGACGACCTCGTATTTCTCTGGGTCGAGCGCGCGCATGACCTGATGGGCGGTCACGATCGACACGTCGTGCTCGACCGACCGGCTGCCAAACACCACGCCAACTGCCAGTTTTTTGCTCATGGTCGCTGATTGACTCCCTTGCGAACGTTTCCCCCTCAAACCGACTTCCCAGCCTGATTGTCCGCCGGTTGCGTCCGGCGGACTGGTTGGAAGCCGTCCGGCTCCCCGCCGGGCGGTATGCGCCTAGAGATAAGTATCCGGCAGATCGTTCAAAAACAGAACCGTGTCGCCGCGCTTGCCGTTTTCCTGCAACCAGGCCACCGACTCGGCATGGGTATCGAAGATGTGCAGGCGCTCTTTCTTGAATCCCTTGGCGGCGATGCCTTCCAGAATGGGTTTGGTCTGTTCGATGCCCACCAGCACGATATCGGTCGCCACCTGGGCCGCCTGCTCGCCCAGCTTGCGATTCTCCTCAGCCTGGACCGGCCCCAGCTCGACCATGCCGGGGGTGATCAAAATCCGCCGCCCGTTCTTGTGCAGGCCCAGCACGTGCAGGGCGCTGCGCGCCCCGACCGGGTTGGCGCTGTAGGCGTCATCCAGGATCACAATCCCACTCGGCTGGACCTTGCGCTGCAAGCGGTGCTCGAACGGTTCCAGACTCGCCACGCGCATGGCGATCTCGGCCAGCGAGAGGCCCACCTGCCGGGCCACGGCCGCCGCCAGCAGGATATTGGACACGTTGTGAATGCCATACACCGGGGCATGGAAGTGGCGCTCTTCCCCGCTGGCCGTATCCACCACGTCGAAGCTCAGCCCGTCCAACGCCTCCTGGACGTTGCGGGCCAGCAGCCGCGCCCCGGCCAGTTCTTCCCGACTGACCAGGATCACACCCGCCGTCCCGGCCCTGGACGCCATGCCGCGCACCCGCTCATCGTCGCCGTTGAGGATGGCCGTGCCATCCGGCGGCAGCGCCTGGAGAATTTCCGACTTGGCCTCGACCGTGGCTTCCAGCGTGCCGAAGCGCTCCAGATGCTGCGGCCCCACCGCCGTCACGAGCGCGATCTGCGGCCGGGTCAGGGCGCAGATACGGGCGATCTCGCCCGGCACGTAGGCTCCCATCTCGACCACGAAGTAATCGAGTTGGCGCTCATCCTTGAGCAGGGTATTGACCGCCAGCGAGACACCCATCAGGGTGTTGTAGCTCTTGGGCGTGGCGATGGCATGGTAGCGCCCGTTGAGCATATGCGTCAGGAAGTGCTTGGTGCTGGTTTTGCCGAAGCTGCCGGTGATCCCGATCACGGTCGGATCGAGGTCGCGCAGGGTACGGCGCGCCTTCTCCAGGTAGAAGCGACGCACGCCCGCCTCGACCGGCACCGCCGTGACATTCCCGGCGATCAGGAACAGCGGCGCCACCAAGTACAAGCCCAACCCGGCCAGCGCCGCGAAGAGATCGGCCGCGACCGGCACGTCCGGGATCGCCAGTTGCGACACCAACAGCGCGGCCAGACCGCTGACCGCCACGAACAGCAGGCCGGTCACAGCCAGCAACCGCATGGCGCGCGGCGTCCGCACGAACGTCTTCTTGACTTCGCGTTCCCTGGCGGGCCAGATCGCGACCAGGGCCGTGCCTACGAACAGGGCCAGCCACAGCCATTCGCTCTGAATCACCCGCAGCAGCAAGAAGCTGCCCAGCAGCGCCACCGTCCAGGCGAAAATCGGCCGCCGCCACCCCCAGCGATCGGGGTGGTGAAGCAGCCAGCGCCAATAGCGCCCGTTCATGTATTCTTCGATCTGGAAGAAGCGCGCCTGCTGGTAGATGCGGACAAGACCGCCCACCAGCCAGACCAATGACACAATCAGGTGCATGGGGTCTTGTTATGCTCCCTCGTGGGTCAAAAAATGGGTCACAATCCGCAGATAATCCGCCAGCCGGTCGAGATAACTGAAGTGCCCCGCCCCGGCGAAAATCACCAGACCGGCGTCGGGAATCGTCTTTTCGAGCAGCCTGCCCTGTTCCAGGGGCGTGTCCTGATCCTGGTCGCCCCAGATCAGCAGCGTCGGGCGGCTGACCCGCGCCGCGTAGGGCAACAAATCCTGCTCGATGACCTTGACGAACGTCTCTTGCAAGGGGCCGGCGTCCAGATAGTCGGTCGAGCCAAGCGCCTCGTAGGTCTTGCGGCGCAGTGGCTCGTACAGCCGGTTCAACCCCGGCAGCTTCAGGATCGACTTGCCCGCCTTGACGATGGCATCCCGCGCCGCGTTGTCCGGCGGCTTCACTCCGGCGCTGTCCGCCAGGACCATCTTGTCGATCCGGTCGGGGTGATCCGCACCCAGGATCAGGCTGATCCGCCCGCCGAACGAATGGCCCAGCAGGTGGACCCGCTGGAGGCCCAGCCCATCCAGAAAATCGAGCACGAAACGGGCATACTCCGGCACGCCCCATACGCCGGGCGGCAGCGCCGTCTCGCCAAAGCCGGGCAGGTCGAGCGCATAGACGCGAAAACCGCGCCCGGCCAGGCCTTCCGCCACCGGCCAGAAGCTGGCGATGCTGCCGCCCCAGCCATGCAAGGCCAGCACGGCCGGGCCTTCGCCGGTCACTGCGTAGGCGGCGGGCAGGTTTTGAATGGTTGTGTGTTGCCTGGGTGCATCACTCATCACAGGTTTCCTGAAGGGCGCTGATCCCTTCTGGCGGTCAACGCCGGGCCATTATAGCACGCAGCCAGCCAGCTTCGGGAGACAAACGCCCATCCTATCACGCGGAAAGACATCTCACCGCAGAGAACACAGCGATAGAAAAATACTTCTCAGGCTCTTCCGCCGCGCTCTCTCCCGGCACAGGTTTCCCCATCCTTTGCCTTTCTTCGCTTTTTTCCTTGGCGTTCTTTGCGTCTTTGCGGTTCAGCCTGCTCTTAATGCGACTGCCTTGGCCTAACGCTCGATCACCCGAATACGCGCGCCCAGGGCTTCCAGACGAGGCAACAGCCCGTCGAAGTTCCAGTCGAGCATCTCCGCGCCATCCATGATCGTCTCGCCCTCGGCGCACAGGGCCGCGCCGAGCAACCCCAGCCCGGTGCGGATGTCCGGCGAATCCAGGTAATCGGCGTGCAGGAGCGTTGGCCCGACCACCAGCGCGCGGTGCGGATCGGCCAGCACGATCTGCGCCCCGAAGCCCTTGAGCTTGTCCACAAACAGCAGCCGATCCTTGAACAGCTTCTCGTGGATCAGGATCGTGCCCTGGGCCTGGGTGGCGATCAACGTCGCGATCCCCACCAGGTCGGAGGGGAAGCCCGGCCAGGGCGCGGTCTCGATGCTGACGTCGACTTCTTCGTCGCGGGCAGAGATGCTGAACGTCTCATGGCGCGGGACGTGGATATGTCCCTCGTCCAGGTCGAGGCGCAGTCCCAGGCGCTCGTACGTCCGGGCGATCAGACGCAGGTCGGCCGTCTGGACGCCTTCGATGTCGACCCGGCCGCCGGTCAGCGCGGCCAGCGCGGCCACGCTCGCCACCTCGATATGATCCGGCGCAATCGCCTGGGTTGTCCCGTCCAGGCCCTGCCGTCCCTGGATGCGCAGCAGATTGGAGCCGATCCCCTCGACCGCCGCGCCCATCGCCTTGAGCATGAGGAGCAAATCGCGCACGTGCGGCTCCGAGGCGGCGTTGTGGATCACCGTCTCGCCGGGGTTGGCGGCGGCCAGCATGGCGACCATCGCCGTCGCCGTGACGCTGGTCTGGACGAGGATGAGGTCGCGTTTTTCCCAGGGAACGAGATGGACTTCGATTTCTCCGCTGCTGACCGTCACCCGGCAGCCCAGGTCGCGCAGGGCGGTCAGGTGAGGATACAGGCGGCTAATCGGATAGTCGATTTCCAGGTGGATGTGCTCGCGCCGGGCCAGCAGTCCGGCCAGGAACAGCACCACGCCCACCTTGGCCCCGGTCATCTCCCTGGAAAGCGCGCGCGTCCTGACCGCCGGCGTAACCAGATGGACCGTGCGCGGCTCGCCCTCAGGGTGGGTGACCTGCGCGCCGAGCAGTTCGGCTACCTCCAGCATCACCTGGACGCTGGCCGAGGCCGGGACGTTGGTCAGGGTCACAGGCTGATCGGTCAGAAGAGACGCGGCGATCAACGCCAGGGCGGCGTTGCTGTTGCCGCCGGGCTGGTAGGTTCCCCGCAAGGGCTGCTTGCCTTGAATCCCGATGCGCATGGACGGCTCCTTCGCGGCAGAGAATCCGGCAGCGCCCGATTATACCAGCCTTCGGCCCGCCCCCCATGCCACAAAAAGGGAGACCCGATCGGGGCCGCCCTCGCTCGCCGTCAACGCGCCGTCAGGGGGATGATCTCCGGCGCCGGCTTGCCGCGCAGGTGTTTGGGCTTGACCGGGGGACATTCCCAGGCCTCGGCCGGGGTCTGGGAGCGCGCCTCGGAGAACCTGGGCAGGATACCACAGGCGAAACAGCCATCGCGGCAGTCGTGGCGCGTCTCGCCCTGCAGGGACATCAGGTAGTCCTCCTGCAGGAACTTCTTCTTGACCGCCACGCTGATGTGATCCCAGGGGAAGACTTCATCCAGCCCACGCGGGCGGTGGGTGTAGAAAGCGCTGTCCAGCCCGCAGTCGGCGAAAGCCTGCTGCCAGGCCTCCGGATTGTGGTGATCCTGCCAGGCATCGAAGCGGCTGCCCAATTCCCAGGCGCGCCGGATCACCGCCCCCAGCCGCCGGTCGCCCCGGCTCAGGAACGCTTCGAGCAGGGTTTCCTCCGGACGATTCCAGCGCACTTGAAGCCCGCGCCCGCCCAACTCGCGCCTGAGCAGGAGTTGCTTGGCTTTCACGCTATCCATCGAATCCAGTGATACCCACTGGAAGGGCGTGTGCGGTTTGGGCACGAAGGTACTCACCCCCACGTTGACGCTGGCCTTGCCGCCGTGCAGCTTGCGCCCCTCGGCCAGCACCGCCTTGCTCAGGTCGGCGATGGCCTGCACGTCGTCGAGCGTCTCCTCCGGGTGGCCGATCATGAAATAGAGCTTGATCGTGCGCCAGCCGCGAGAGTAAATCTCGCGCGCGGTGTCGATCACCTGCTGGTCCGGCACGGCCTTGTTGATGATGTTGCGCATCTTCTCGGTGGCTGCTTCCGGAGCCAGGGTGAAGCCGCCCCGCTTGCTGTCCTCCAAGGCATCCAGTAGCTCGACACTGGTCGACTCGATACGCAGGCTGGGCAGGCTGACACTCAGCCCACTGCCGCCGTAACGGCGCTTGATTTCGGTCACCATCTCCTTGACCGGCCCATAGTCCGACGACGACAGGCTGAGCAGGCCGATTTCCTCGAAGCCGGTATGGCGGATGATCTCGCTCACTGCCTCTAGCACCTCGGCGACCGGACGCTCCCGCACCGGGCGGGTGACCATCCCGGCGTGGCAGAAGCGGCAGCCGCGCGTGCAGCCGCGCATGATCTCGATCGGCGCGCGGTTATGGACGGTCGCCACGTTCGGCACCAGGAATTTCGTGAATGGCTTCTCCAGAACCGGCATGATCCGCTTGAGCACGCTGACCGGCGCTTCCGGCACGTTGGGCCGGATGGACTCGATCATGCCGTCGGCGCGGTAGGTCACATCATAGAAACGGGGGATGTATACCCCATCGAGGCCCGCCAGCGCGCGCAACTGCGCCTCGCGCGGCTGGCCTTTGACCGCCTGTAAGGTGCGCGCCACCTCGAGGATGGCCTGCTCGCCCTCGCCGATCACGAACAGGTCGACGAAATCGGCCATCGGCTCCGGGTTATAGGCAGCGTGCCCGCCCGCGATCACCAGCGGGTAGGACTCGTCACGCTCGGCGGCGCACAGGGGCAATCCGGCCAGGTCGAGCAGGGTCAGCACGTTGGTATACAACTGCTCGTAGGGCAGCGTGACTGCAAGCATGTCAAAATCACGCACGGCATGCCGCGATTCGAGGCCGTACAGGGGAATTCCCTCCCTGCGCATCACGGCTTCCATATCCACCCAGGGGTTGTAGACGCGCTCGGCCAGCATGTCGGGCTGGCGATTGACGATATCGTACAGCATCATCAGTCCCAGGTTGGACATGCCCAGGTCGTAAATATCCGGGAAGGCCATGGCGACTCGGAACGGCACGGTCGACCAGTCCTTGACCACACTGTTGTATTCGCCGCCCGCATAGCGGCCGGGCTTCTCGACGCTCAGCAGCACGCGATCCAGGGTGCGTTCGATCTGTTCTGGAGTCATCATGGGACGCCACCCGATTTCTCTAACGGCCATCACAATAATTCGGATTATAACGGCACACCCCCCCGTTGTAAACGCGGCCGGCCGGCTGCAGCCTGAGCAAAATCCCAACTCCCATGATTTGGGGGGGCGGATTCGCGCATTTACCCGGATAATGAGAATGGGGATGATTCGAAGGTCACTCGGATAGGAACCGGCCATGACTTTGCCTTTGGATTGGAACGCGCTGACGTGTATCTATGCCGCTGCCTTGCTGATCGGGTTTCTGTATGCCCTGTTCCTGATCTTCTTCCAGGGGGTGGGTCACGCCTTCCATCTTGACCTGGACGGCCACCACGTCGACCTCGGCCATGCCAGCGGTCACGACCTGCACACGGACGGGCACGACAATTCCGAAGCAACCGGGCTGAGCATGCTGGCCATCAGTGGCTTCATCACAGCCTTCGGGGCGTTCGGACTGGCGGCCACGGGCCTCCTGCAGGCCGGGACGCTCGTCAGTCTGGGGCTGGCCGTCCTGGGCGGAATCGCCATCGGCGCGGCGGCCCAACTGCTCTTCATCCGCGTGCTGTCCACCACGACCAGCAGCAACCTGGACCTGAGCGCCCTCAAGGGCAGTCAGGCTGAGATCATCACCCCCATCCCGTCCGGCGGCCTGGGCCAGATCGCCTTCGTGCTGCGCGGCCAGAGGGTCACCCTGAGCGCACGGTCGTCGGACGAAATGAGTATTCCCCGCAACTCGCAGGTCATCATCGACGGCATCCGGGATGGCGTGGCTTACGTCTCCCCTGACGAAGAGGGGTAACGCCGCCCTTGAACGAGTTCAAAATCTTTGAATCGGCTGCCATTAACCTAAAAGGAGCAAATCACATGGAAGCCCTGGGTGGAATTGCGCTGCTTGTCTTGTTCTTTGTGCTGATCACGGTGCTGGTCGTCTATCTCAGCCGAATCCGCACCATCGGCCCGAACGAGGTGCTGATCATCTCCGGCCGCAAACGTATCACCACCAATCCCCTCACCGGGGAAAAGGAAGAGCAGAGCTACCGCGTGGTTAAGGCCGGGCGCGCCTTCATCTGGCCGGTGATCGAGCGCGTCGACGTGCTCTCCCTGGAGCTGCTGACCATCGAGATCAGCATCGATGATGTGTACACCGCCCAGGGCGTCGCCGTCAGTCTGGACGGCGTGGCTCAGATCAAGATCGCCAGCGACGACGTTAGCATCCGCACCGCCGCCGAGCGCTTCCTGTCCAAGAGCCGGGCCGAACTTCAGGAAGTCGCTCATGAAACCCTGGCCGGTCACCTGCGCGCCATCGTCGGCACGCTGACAGTCGAGGAGATCTACCGTGAGCGCGACAAGTTTGCCCAGAGCGTGCAATTGGTCTCCGCCGATGACCTCAAGAATATGGGTCTGGCGATCGACAACTTCGTCATCAAGGACATCCGCGACCGTGAAGGTTACCTGGATGCCCTGGGCCGCCCGCGCATCGCCGATGTGAAACGGCTGGCCGTGATCGCCGAACAGACCGCATCGACTGAAGAGGAAGCCGCCCGCCGTGACTTCGGTGTCAAGAAAGCGGAGTACGACCGCGAGGTCGCCCGCCAGCGTGCCGAATCCGACCTGGCCTACAAGCTCCAGGAAAGCATCACCAACCAGCAGGTGCGCGAGCAGGAAGTTCAGGTCGATGTCGTCTCCAAGCGCAAGCAGATCGAGCTTCAGGAGCAGGAAGCCCTGCGCATGGAGCGCGAGCTGGAAGCGACCGTCCGCAAGCCGGCCGAAGCCGAGCAGTTCCGCATCCAGACCATCGCCAACGCCCAGCGCTTCCAGACCGAGACGCAGGCCGCCGGTGAAGCCGAAGCCATCCGGGCGCGCGGTCTGGCCGAAGCCGAGATCGTCAAGCAGCGCGGTATGGCCGAGGCGGAAGTTGTCCGGACGCGCGGTCTGGCCCAGGCCGAAGTCGTGTTGAAGCAAGGATTGGCCGAGGCGGAAGCCATGGAAAAGAAGGCCCTGGCCTGGCAGATGTACAACCAGGCGGCCATCATCCAGCAGTTGATCGAGGCCATGCCGCGCATCGCCGCGGCTATCGCCGAGCCGCTGTCCAAGACCGAGAAAATCGTGGTCATCAGCAACGGGGCGGACGGCACGGGCGCTGGCGCGTCCAAGGTCTCGGCGGATATCGCCAGCATCATCGCCCAGGTGCCAGCGACGATCGAAGCGCTGACTGGCGTCGACCTGATCGAGACCCTCAAGAACCTGCCCGGCGTGCAGACAACGGACAGCAACCCACCGGCGCCACGGGCTGAAAGCGGCCAGGTCATCGAAAACCGCTAACCACGCACCTTCCGATTTCCTGTGGCGGGGATACCGACAACGGTTCCCCGCTTTTTGGTGCAGGCGACCGGACCGCGCTCCTACCGACAAAGGGGCGTCCTATGGTAGACTGGAAGAGCCTGGATGTGTGTAGCACAGGCAGCCTGTTGAGGAGACACCATGCGCCTGAGCACATTTTCGATCGCCGCCTATGCGCCGGAGGAGCAGGCCTGGGGCGTGGCCGTTGCCAGCAAGTTCCTGGCCGCCGGGGCCATCGTGAGCTGGGCACGCGCCGGATGCGGTACGATCGCCACCCAGGCCCTCGCCCGGGTCGGTTTTGGCCCGGATGGGCTGACTCTGCTGGCCCAAGGCCAGCGCGCCGCAGATGTGCTCCACCACCTGCTCGCCTGCGATCCGCATGCTGCCGATCGCCAGGTTGGGATCGTGGATGCCCATGGCGGCTCGGCCGCCCATACTGGCCTGAACTGCCACGCCTGGGCCGGTCACCGCACTGGTGAAGGCTTCACCTGCCAGGGCAACATCCTCACCGGGCCGGAGACTCTCGACGCCATGGCCGACACCTTCATGCATACCCCCGGCGAGCTGGCCGACCGGCTGGTCGCCGCCTTACTGGCCGGGGATACCATCGGCGGCGACCGGCGCGGCAAGCAGTCGGCAGCCGTGCTCGTCGTCCGGCCCAATGGCGGCTACGGCGGCGACAACGACCGCTATCTCGATTTGCGCGTCGACGACGATCCCGACCCTGTGCAGCGCCTACACGCCCTGGTCGGACTGCACCACCTCTTCTTCGGCACGGTCAACCCAGAAGACCTGATGCCCATCAAACCGGACATCGCCCGCGAACTTCAGACTCTGCTCCGGCGTGAAGGGTATCTGGATGGGGAAGTCTCCGGCGACTGGGACGAGCCATCCCAGAAAGCCTTCTGGAATCTGGTGAACAATGAGAATCTGGAGGAGCGCTGGGCTATCGACAAACGGCCTGACCAGATCGACCGCGTGACGCTGAACTATCTGCGCCAGCGTTTCAACCTGAAGTGATTGCCCGTCCATGCGAGCGAAAGTACAATTACTGCCATGTCCGGTCTATTTCAAAAGATTAACACCCTGCTCAAGGCCCGCATCGACAACTTCCTGGAAGAGGATTTGCGTCTCTCCCGGCAGCCGGACGAGAACGCACTCCTCACCGCCGGCCGGCTGGGCAAGGACGTCGACCAGGAGGTCGCTGCCCTGCGCCAGCGGATCGAGGAAGCACTGAACTACGAGGACGCACTCCAGGAGAAGATGGACGCCCTGCGCCAGGAGGCCTCGGACCTCGACCGCGAAGCGGATGACGCCCTGCGGCGCGGCCAGGAAGATATGGCCCGTCGCGCCCTGGATCAGATGCGGCGCCTCCAGCAACAAGCCCATATGATCGAGGCCGATCTGGTCCAACATCGCCGCACAACCGCGGAATTCATCGAACGGGTGAACGTGCTGGAAGGGCTGATTGCCGAGGCCAGGCATAAAGAAGATGCCGGCGTTGTGGCCGAACCACCTGCCGAAACCCTTGACCGCGTCCTGCAAACCGCACGTCAGGATGCCGAAGCGCCAGGGCGGGCTGAACCTGTGCGCGTGATCGTGAACCAGCCGTCGCCAGACGCAGAAACACCCGCGCCTTCTGCGAATGATGACCTGGCCGCTCGCCGTGCTCGACTGGCACGGCGCAGCCCCGAACAGGAGGAATGAGTCCAAATGCGCCCTTGTGTCCTCACCGTCGATGACGATCTCCATATGCGCACCATGTTGACCGATGCGCTCACCAGCGAAGGGTATGAGGTGGAACAGGCCAGCTCCGCCAAAATTGCTCTGGCGCTGGTCGAACGGCGAAAGCATGATTTGATCATCCTCGATGTTGGCATGCCCGAAATGGACGGCGTGACCCTGTGCCGCCGTCTGCGCCAGGATCCGCGCTTCACCTCGACACCGATCCTGTTCCTGACGGCCTATTCTCAGCCAGACGATATCATTCGCGGTCTGGACGCCGGAGGGGACGATTACACCCTCAAGCCGATCGAACTGCCCGTGTTCCTGGCCCGGGTCCGCGCCCTGCTGCGCCGCCACGCCTATGGGAACGGCCCGGCGGGCGAGGCGAGCGCGGTGCTCCAGGTCCGCCGGCTCACCCTGAACTCGGATACCTATCAAGTCATGGTCGAGGGCCGTGCTCCGATCCAGTTGACCGCCACCGAGCACCGCCTGCTGCGCTACATGATGGAGAACGCGCACCAACCGCTTTCGCCCCAACGTCTGCTGGAAGCGGTCTGGGAATATCCCCCCTACACGGGCGACCCGGATCTGGTTCGCGTGCACGTCCGCAATCTGCGCTCCAAGCTGGAAAGTGATACCCGCCAGCCGGAATACATCCAGACTGTGCATGGAGTGGGCTACACCCTGACCGGCTGAACACCCTGGAATCCCCGGGGGGCGAGGCCTCTCGCCCCCTTTTCATCACACAACCCGGCTACAAATCTCTATCATTTCCTCACAAATCAAATCAAAGCCCCGACAGAGGGATATGGTATCATCAACTTAGAGTGACCCTGTCTTTGAGTCACCTGTCGTGCCGGTGTCCAGACAGTTACCCGGGGAACCAAACCATGCGCCGTGTTCTGAAAAACCTGCTCAAAACCCTGGATGGCGCGCCTTTGCCCGACCCTGCTTCCGGCCGGAGCCGGCGCGGCCAGAGTCTGGTCGAACTGACCCTGGTCATGCCCATCCTGATCATCATGCTGCTCGGACTGATCGAAATTGCCTGGCTGGCCAATCACTTCCTGATCCTGATGGACGTGACCCGCTCGGCGGCGCGCGCCGGCGCCCTCCTCGACCCTACCGAATGGCAAGAAGGCGACGAGCGCTTCCTGGAACGCATGGACTGCGACCGGGTGACAGGTGGCGCGTTCATCGACGCGGACAATCAGGTCTATTTGCCCGTCCAGGATTACTCCCATTTGCCCGCCGCATGGTTCATGCCAACGGGAGGCGAATCCTCGCAAATGGGTTTTTATGACAGCGTCGCCTGCCGGGCCGTCCAGGACATGTCGCCGCTCGTATTCGATACCAAAAAGGATGACCTCGTCATTTCGGTCTTTTCGTTCCTCTCGCAAGACCTTTATAACACCGGCGATGTCAACATCTACGTCACGGGCCGTCTGCCTGCCCACCAGAACGAATGCAGCAACGAGACGTACGATCCCTTCGACGTCAACAACAACGGGCTCGCGGACGCTACGCTCGAAAACATGGACCTGATATGGGATACAGGCGGCCCCTTCGACAATACCGAGAACATCCGGGGCTATGTCCTGACCGGCCACCATCAGGTCTCGGACGCGCCGGGCTGCATCGGCTCCGAATTCAGCACCGAAGAAATCGAAGCGATGCTCAACGGGGCGAGTTCCCTGGAAAATTCCAACACCCCCAACAACGGACTGGTCGTCGTGGAGATGTTCTGGCATCACCGCCAGTTGCTCGGTCTGCGGTTCTTCACCATCATCGGGGACGACTTCGAGCTGCACGTCTGGTCCATGTATCCGGTTACGGCGGCTGAACCCACTGCAACATTTGACACTTTGCCCTAGATGAGGGAATGGTCAAGACTATGCGCACATTCGCCAATCATCTCAAATACGGCGTTCTCCACCGGACCCAGGCGGGCCAGGCGATCATCCTGCTGGCTTTCGCGATGGTCGGACTGCTGGCCTTCGTCGGTCTCGTGACCGATATTTCGCTTCTGTTCGTGCGATTCAGCCAGCTCCGCCGCGCGGTCGACGCGGCCTCTATCGCGGCGGCCGGCCAGGTCCGCGAGAATCGGGATTATGCCGACCTCGCCCTGACCGCGCGCCAGTTCATCCGCCTGCACGGCCTGGACCCCGAACGCGTGCTGGTCCAGACCTGCGTCACCAACCCCGGCGACACTGAGTTGTGCACCAACCCGCCCCGCAAGTTAGTGCGGGTCGTGGCCCAGATCGACTCCCCGACCACCTTCCTGCGCCTGATCGGCTGGCAGATGGTCACCCTGGAAACGTCCTCGCTCGCCGAGACGGCCTCGCTGGACGTGGCCCTGGTGCTGGACACCTCGGAATCAATGGCCAGGGATACCGTACCAGCCAGCTATCTGATGGCGGATCCCGCTTTTGCCAATCTCGATACGTTTAGGGATGAATGCGACGACGGCAACCAGGGATACTACGGGTGCTGTAACGATCCAGGCACGGGAGAGGTCAACCTGGAAGGTGATATCACACTATCGAGCTTCACGCCGGACAATCTCTACCAGGACCTGGTCTGCATGCCGTTCAAACACGTCAAGGACGCCGCCCGGCAGTTCCTGGGCCGCATGGACTTCACGCGCGGCGACCGCGTGGTCTTCGTCACGTTCGACAACCAGACGGCGCCTGTATTGCCCGTTAACCCCAGCGGCCCGGGCACCCTGGACCCGCTGATCACGGACGAGGGTCTGGCTGTCTGGACCTTGGACCGGCAGATCGGCGTGGGGATGAACCATCGGGTGCATACCGGTATCAATGGGTTCTGCTTCGCGATGTCCGACCCGGTCAAATACCCAACACTTTCGTACGCCTTTACCGCCAACTGCATGGACACCAACATGGGGGGTGGTCTTCAGGCCGCCCAGGCGATCCTGACCCATCCCAACTACATCCGCCGTTCCGCCGTGTGGGTCATCATCCTGCTGAGCGATGGCGCGGCCAACGCCACGCCGCCCGCGACACGGGCCAATGCGGAAGGCCTGCAAGAGGACGTCACTGGTGAGTATGGAGAATTTGGCTACTGCCCGTGGTACACATTCTGCGATCCGGTCAATAACCCATTCCCAGAATGTCCTGGAGCCGGGCATTTGAGCAGCGAAGTTGGCAACCCGTTCTGCTTTGACGAGGATGCTACAACACGTCACTTCTGCATGAACGCGGAAGGGATTATCACCCTCGACGCGCCGAATTGCAGTCCTGATTATGACGCCATGGACTACGCCATGGACCAGGCGGACCTCGCCGGCCTGGACGAAGTCCTGCCCAACGTCTCAGGCAACTTCATCGCCATGTATTCGATTGGGTTCGGAGACCAGGTTTCCGCGGCGGCCGAAGCCACACTTCGCTACGTGGCCGATGCCGGCGACAACGGCCAGATCGACAACAACTGGCAGCAGGACTGCCGGGACGACGCGGTGTGCGGGAATAACTCGGTCTCTTTCACCGATCTGGGTGAACCGGACGTCTGCGAAGGCGTAGCCGACCGTACCGACTGCGGCCAGTACTGGTACGCCAGTGACCTGGACAAGCTGGAACGTGTGTTCGCGGAAATCGCCAGCCGCCTGTTCACGAGGCTGTCGCGGTAAGTGTTCGTCAACGCAGGTTGACTATCGACTCTTGGAGAGGGCAAACCTATGGACGCAACGCTGGAACTTCCTCCCAGCCCCTCATCAACCAGGCGCCACCGGGGACAGGCGCTGGCAGAATTCGCGCTCACGCTGCCAATTCTGCTGTTACTGCTGTTCGGGATCATCGAGTTCGCCCGGATTTTCCAGGCCTGGGTGACCCTGCAGAACGCGGCCCGCACCGCCGCCCGGTATGCCACGACCGGACAGGTGGAAAGCGCCGAGTTGGAAGCTATCGCCGACACCTTCGCCATCAGCGTCGGTGACGCTGCTGCTGCGGCGGCGGACGGCACTCGCAACCAGCTCTGCCTGAACGGCGACTACCGCGGGACGCATGCGGCTTACGGACCTTATACGCCGGGCAGCTATCAGGACTACGAGTCCGTCTTCGCCAATCACTGGGATGGCCTCGACTGCGAGCCGGGTAGTGAAGACCACAAAGGCCTGATCAACGACCTGGGGCGTATCGGATCGATCCGCAACCAGGCGCGCATCGGCGCGGCCGGTCTGGACATCCGGATGTGGGATGAACAGGCCTACGCCATCGAAGCCGATCCCACCACCGGTGACTTCGTGCGCTGGGCCAACAGCGAAGTACCCGGCTGGTTCCATGTCTTCATCTGTTCGGGCCGCCCCACCCTGCGCGAGGGTGACGATCCGCCTAACTCGATTGCGCTGCGCTACGCCATGAATCGCGAGGCCCTGACCTGTGCGGTCCAGGAATCCCGCGGCAGTGACACGAGCGACGACCCGCAGACCGTCAATAACTACGGGAATCTCCAGTGGGACGCCGGTGGTCCGGGTGACCCGGTTGAGATCATCATCACCTTCAACCACCCGCTGATCACCCCCCTGGCGCTGCCGACCTACGTCCAGCTCCAGGCCCGGCGCGTGATGGTCAACGAGGCTTTCCGTTCCTCGCGCGTGGTCAATCTGCCGCCGGTCAACTCCGGCCCAACCGACACACCGACGCACACGTTTACACCATCTGAGGTGCCTCCGGCGACGGAAACCCACACGCCGACCTTCACGCCCACCCACACCGAGACCCCGACGGCGACCGGAACGGCGACCGCCACCCCAACACCGGATTGCACGATGCTCTCGATCGTTAGCACCGGCTTCAGCGGGGCGTACTACCAGGTCAGCATCCGCAACGAGAACCTCGGCTCACTCAACCTGGAAGGCGTGCGGCTTGAATGGACCAAGCACGCGCTCTTCCCGAACATGTACGCCGACTGGATGCAGTGGAACGGCCAGACTCACTGGGATGGCTCCGACACCACACCGCCCACCATCACCGGCGCGGCGCCTGGCCCCGGCACCGACCTGACCTGGAACAACAATGCCAACGTGCTCCTGGCAGGCAACAGCACCGCCACCTGGCAGGTGCGCTTCGCCAACGGCCCGTATGACCTGTCGGCCTACTACAACCGGCCGGACTTCAACGGCTCCACCTGGTACTTCAGCAATGGGTGCGTGCTCCAAATCGATGAGGCGCCTCCGACAGCACCCGTTGGGCCGCCCACCAGCACGCCCACCCCGGTCTGCGGCACCTACAACCTGCGCTTCGAGGCCTTCTGGCCGCACGGCGTGGTCCAGTTCAGCATCACTAACCCGGGTGGCACGCCAATCCAGATCACGGGCATCGACATGCACTGGGTGTACTACTACAGCGGGATGAACCTCGACTTCATCTCCATCGGAGGCAACAACGCCTTCGACCCGGCCACGGTCACCGTCTGGAATGGCAATGACCTGGGGACGACCGTCGGTGGGGCGACCACCACGGCCACCGGCACGCTGGGTAGCGAGCCTACCTGGCTGATCAACGCCACAGTCAATGTCGGCGACACCGTGTACATGTGGCTGGACTACGACGGGACGTCCGAGTCGCTGGACACGGGCTATGGCGCTCACGACTACGACTTCAATGGCACACGGATAGCCTTCGACAACGGCTGCATCATCACGCCGCCCACCATCAATACGCCCATTCCGCCCCAGTGCGGTGACACCATCGTTCAGGCCGATCGCGGCGAGCAGTGCGACGACGGCAATACCGTCCAGAACGATAGCTGCGACAACAACTGCAAGTACACCTGCGGCAACAATGTAATCCTGGCGCCGGAGACCTGCGACGACGGTAACCGGACCAGCGGCGACGGCTGCAACAGTTCCTGCCGGACCGAGTACTGCGGCGATGGCACCCGACAGTCGGCCCTCGGCGAGCAGTGCGACGACGGCAATACCAACAATACCGACAGTTGCAGCAACAGTTGTACGCTCACCTGCGGCAATGGCACCGTCGCCGGGTCCGAGCAGTGCGACGACGGCAACCGCAACAATGGCGACGGCTGCAACAGCTCTTGCCAGTGGGAATACTGCGGTGACTGGACCATCAACAAGGACCACAACACCGGCGTTGTGGACCAGTGCGACGACGGCAACACCAACAATGGCGATGGCTGCTCAAGCACCTGCCGTACCGAAGCGCCGGTCTGCGGAAATGGCCGGGTGGAATCGGGCGAGCAATGCGATCCGCCCAACAGCGCGAACCACTGCTCCAGCACCTGCCGATGGCTGCCGTACTGTGGTGATGGTACGGTCAACCAGGCCAGCGAGCAGTGCGAGCCGCCCAACACCTCGACCTGCAATGCGTCCTGCCAGACCATCGCGGCCGCGCCGGTCTGCGGCAACGGGGTGGTGGAAACCGGCGAACAGTGCGAGCCGCCCAACACCTCCGTCTGCGGCGCCGACTGCAAGTACAGCGTCTGCATGGACTGCGGTTAGTCCAGCATAGCTGACCCAAAGAACAAGAGCGCCCCCGGAGCCTGAGGTTCCGGGGGCGCTTCGTTTCCTGTCGAGAGATAGGGCTACCGTTACAACTCGCCGATTTGGCGGAGTTTGGTCCGGACCTCTACCCGCGATTCACGCATGGCCTCTTCCAGATAGGGCAGCGCCAACCAGCCGTTCATCAACCCGAAGAATGCGCCGGTGACCGTCCGGAACAACGGGGTCGATTCACGCACCGGCCACAGGCTGATCGGCGGCGCGCTGAGGAGCTGGCTCACCCCATCCAGCGCGATCGGCCCCAGGCCTAGGAAGGCATACAACAGCAAGGGAACTGGCCGCAGCCTGCGCCGCGCAAACGCGAAAAATATGGAGAAGCCCAGCAGTGCGCCGTAGGTCGCAACATCACGCTCGCACAGGGCGACCTTGTAGCCCATCATCTCATTGCCGACGAAAGTACGGGAAAGTTCGATCAGTTCGACCGACCACTGAGACAGGTCAGGCACACCGGCAAAATAGGGGTCCAGGCTGGCATACGACTCGTAGGATGCCAATCCACTCACCCCGGCGACGGCCCGGGGATACGCCGCCTGCTCCCCAAACAGGAACCAGGATCGGAACGCGAACTGGTGGCACAGCGGTGTATACATGGCGTAGATCACGCGCGCCGGGCCTTCCATGCCGAGGTGCATCAACGTGGGCGCAAGGAAGGGCAGCCCCACAAACAGCGTGAAGAATCCGATCACCAGCCACAACCAGGTCTTGCTCAACCACAACACGGACCGCTGGGCGCGGATCGCGCGGCGGCGGGTTGTCTCATCTTTTACAGACACGTTCCCTTCCTTTTCCGGTCTACCAGTTCATCTCATGCCTTTGGAAAACCTACGCTCAACCCGATCAGATCGAACGCGCTTCGGTCACGCTGCCAAGGGCGGCGGCCTCCAGTAATGCACGGCTACCCCACAAAGCCCAATGCCGCAGCCTCGCTTTCAGGTGTCAAAGGCGCGGATGCCTCGCCCTGCCCCACTGGAGCATAGTTCAGTCCTTCGTCCATGCAGGCCCCGAACTCACCCAACCCGATCCGGCCGCTGGCCAGCTCCGTCGTGCAATGTTCGAGGTTGAAAGAGAAGTCACCGGCCGAGCCAAGCTGGCTAAACTGCTGAAGCTGGCCGGTCAGCACCAGCAAGCCAATCACGATCAGGAACAGGCCGCTCACCAATTCGATCGTCTTCATGTGGCGCTGTAAGCGGCGCAGCAGTCCCTGCATCCGGTCAAGCGCGACCGCAGTCAGCAGGAAGGGCACGCCCAATCCCAGCGAATAGGCGGTCAGCAGCAGCCCGGCCTGGCTCAACGAACCGCCATTGGCAGCCAGAGTCAGCACCGCGCCATACACCGGGCCGATGCAAGGGGTCCACCCGGCGGAAAAGACGATGCCCATCAGGGCCGACCCGGCATAGCCAGCCTCGCTGCGCGCCTGCATCTGGCGGCGTGTATCGGCATACAGCAGCGTTTGCAGGCGAGCCAGCGTCTTCATCCAGAAATCGCCCGGCCGGGTCAGCGCCCCACCCCAAAGGAGCCAGACCGCGTACAGCCCCACCCCGATCACGATCGGGATCAGCGTCACCAGCGACCAGGCCAGTACCGCGCCAATAAGCACCTCGACAGCCAGCGTGATCACATAGCCTGAGCCGCCGTTCATCTGGCCAGTCTTGCCCATCACCCAGGCGATGAAGCGCGGCAGAATCCCCATCACGTGTAGCCCAAAGAGGATGATCACAAGACCACCCAGGCGGGCCAGAATTTCCTGCACATCCACAATCGAGCCGCGCAGGGCCAGTGACCCGGCCGTGGTCAGCAGGCCAAAGGTCACGAAAACAAATGTGAAACCCAGTACGAAAAAAAGACCATGAATCAGCGTGTTGAAACGGTTCTGGCGCACAGCGGCAGCCCCGCCGCCGGCCATCGCCGCGACCTGGGTTGTCACCTGGCCGCCCAGATAGCCCACGTAAGCCGGCACCAACGGCAGCACGCAGGGCGAGACGAACGACACCAGCCCGGCGATAAAGGCGATTCCGATCGTGATATCAGCCATGTTCGCACTCCCCTAACCGCCGGAGGAATTCCGGCTGCGCGCTCAATTCTTAGACGCGCCGCCTGCTCACAGCGTTACTTGAGTATTTGACGAGATTCCAGGCGATCTACACCACTTCCAGCCACCCGCCCGCCGGCAGCCAGCCATACAGCCAGCGCGCCAGCGCGGAGGGGACCTCCCAGCCCGCGCCCGCACCCATCCGGCCAAACCGGTTGTGCCAGTGTACACCATAGACCAGCGCCGGACCGGCGCGTAGCACCCATGCCGCACCAGGAAGCAGCGCCGCACTGGAAAGCGCGCGGCATTCCAGGCGGAAGCGGCCTGGTTCCGCTCCGGCAGGCACCGAAACAGGCAGGCGCAGCATCTCATCCCCATCCTCAAGCACGAGAATGGTTCCGGTCGTCCGGTCGAGCCGCAGGCCGCGCCGGACCGGGTGAATGTCGGGCGCAGCAGGTGGAATCACCGCCAGCCAGCGATCGGCAGGAGTCCAACCCAGCAACTCACTCTGCAAATCGGGCGCGACCGCCAGCCAGTCCCCCTCGCCTGCCAGACAATCGCGCACGAGCATCACCCCGCCGTATCCCACACGTTCCACCAGCGGCGCGTCGGCCGCGGCCCATGCCCGCAAGGGAGCTATTGGCGCACAAACGCACGCCCAACCGGGGCCAGTCAGCGACGCGACTCCGACCAGCGGCAGCATCGGCTGGGCGTCCTCGCGGTGCAGATACCCCTCACGGGTTGCGTACCAATCCTCGGCGACATCCTGTAACGCCACCACGCTGTCCGGCCACAACCGGCCCACAACCTCGGCGTTGGCAGCAGGCCGTTGGTAGATTTCGGCGGCGGTCAGCGCGCGCGCCCAAACCGGCGCATCGGGGAATTCCGGTTCAATTGGGAAAGCCGAAGCCAGCGTAGCCGCGCCACACCAGCCCAGAAAAGTTCGCCGTGAAATCACGTCTGAAACTGACCCTCATTCAGCCGGACCTGCCCGGCACAAAAACCGGGGGATTGCCCCCGGTTCGATCTCCTGGTTAATTGTACTGGCCGCTCAACCTCCGGCAAGCAGCCGGTCGAGCGCCGCCTGGAGCTGTTCCTCAGTCTGGAAACCGACCAGGCGCTCCACCAGGGTGCCGTCTGAATCCAGCAGCACGATCAAAGGAATGGCCGACACCTGATAGCGATAAGCCAGATCGCGCGTCGAAAGGAGATCGGCATTGAGAATGTGAAACGTGACCCGGTCTGCATACGCTTCTTCCAGCCGTCGCACGGACGGACGCATTGCGTTGCAGGTACTTCACCACCGAGCCTGGAACTCCACGAAATGCGGCCGGCCGTTGAGCTCGATGGCGTACGGTGTGGCCGAAAGATCCTGGGTCGGGATGAGACCGGCGATGGCGGTCAACGTAGCCAGCGGCCCGGTCATCGTCGGGGCCTCGGTCGGCAGGATAAACAGGCTGGGTGGCGGCGTGGCCGTCGCGCTTCCGGGCACCGGTGTGGGCAGCGCGGCGATCTGCCCCCCCAACGGCGCGTCCTGCGCCGGAAGGGAGCCGACCACCGTCCTGAGGCTATCCACCAGCAGGGTACAGGCTCCCGTCGCCAGGGCAAGTAACGTCAGAGCCAGCAGCAACAGCGCACGTTTCATCCACAGCCCCTTTCTCGATCGGGTGTCACGGGATCATTGTACCGGGAAGAGTCGAACACGACGAATGGCACATCTCAGCTATTCACGCGCCCGCACCACAATAGCATGGATCGCGTCGGTTCCATCCGGATAGGCCCCGCTGTCTGGGCCAGGCATCCGGCTCTGGACAAAGCCGCTCTCGTCCGTAGCTCGTACGCAGATCGAGACGTCGCCGGGCTGCTCTGGAGTCCAGTGGGTATACCACTGCGTCCAGGCATGGCGGCTCACCGCCGGGCGAATCGTGACCGGCATCCAGGTCCCACCGTCGACGCTCACCTCGACCGCGCGGATGGCCCGCTCGCCGGCATACGCCACTCCTTGTAGCGCGACCGGTTCCCCAACCTGCACCTCACTCTGCGAGACAGGCGTATCGATCCGCGACCAGGTTTTGACCAGACCGGAAGCCGACCAGCCGTGCGGGGCGCGCTCCCAGGTCCCGACAGGTTCGTAATCGACCAGGGTGATAGCCTTGAGCCACTTGGGCGATTTCAGCCCATACCGGCCGGGGAACACCACGCGCAGCGGGTAGCCGTGCTCACGCGGCAGCCGCCCGCCGTTCATCTCATAAGCCAGCAGCACCCCGGCATCCGCCACTTCGGTCAGCGGCAGGCCAGTCGTGTACCCGTCCGCCGACTCGAAGCAGAGGTGAGTCGCCTCCGCTCGGACGCCTGTCCGCGCCAGCAGGTCGGCCAGCCGGACGCCCCGCCAGGTGGCGTTGCCGATCTGGTCGCCGCCCGGCACGTTGCCGATGCACATCAGCGTGCAGGTGTCCAGAGCGCTGGGCAGCGTCCACAACTGGGTCAGCGACAGAAACAGCGGAGTCTCCACCAGCCCGCCCACCGCCAGCCGCCACGTACCCAGGTCGATCTCCGGCGCTTCCGTCCCAGGCCGGTAGGTCTGACGGAAGAACTGGCCGTTGAGCGTAATCAGGGGCCGGTCGTGCGTCAGCGTCATCGGCCGCGAGGCCGGCTTCCTCCCCGGCTGCGGCGGCAGTACCTCCTTTGGGGGAGAGTCTAACGTCCCGGTCAGGGCGCGGAAGAATCCCCGGCGGGAGAGCCGGGCAGGACCATTCGAGTCGGGCATATCTATCCTTCCTGCAGCGATCGAATAAGCTGAGTTCAGGCCCGGCGTTCGCGCTGGCGCCATCGCGCAGCCTCGCGCACCATCGCCACGATTCCCATCAAACCCTGGCCTTTGCCCATCGAGATGTTCCGGCCAAAAATGGCAAGTACAATCTCGTCGGAGACCTGGGCCACCTGTTCCAACGGTTGGCCGGACAGCGTTTGATCGAGAATAGCCGCCATCGCCTTCGCCGACAAACCTTGAGGGTTTTCGACGGCGAAATGGAATTTGAGCGTCCCATCTGGCCGGTCTTCCGCCCAGACATAAGCCTCCGACTCGCAGAACGGCACCCGGTGATCTTCGGGATAAGGCGGCATCGCGATGCGGGCCGGCACGGGCTGGAACTGGTCGGCCAACTCGATCAGGTAGGCCGATCGTTCCTCGCGGTCAGTGATCAGGCTGAAATCCTGCAAAACCCGGTTGAGTGTTTCGGGAATGCTGGGCGAAGTCACGCTTCCATCCTTCCAGTCCATCTTGCCTTGAAGACGGCATGGCGCTTGCCGCCACGATCGACTATAGACGACCCATCGCTACTTTTCAATCGGGACGCCGACCAGGTTGCCCCACTCCGTCCAGCTTCCATCGTAGTTACGCACATTCTGGAAACCCAGCAGATAAGTCAGCACAAACCAGGTATGGCTACTGCGCTCGCCGATCCGGCAATAAGCCACCGTCGGCTCGAATGGGTCAAGCCCCTGCTCCTGCTGGTAGATCGCGCGCAGTTCATCGGCTGTCTTGAAGACACCATCGTCCGGGTTGGCCGCCCGCGCCCAGGGGATGTTGCGCGCGCCGGGAATGTGTCCACCGCGCAGCGCGCCTTCGTTCGGGTAGCCCTCCATATGCGTCCGTTCTCCGGTGTATTCGGCCGGGCTGCGCACGTCCACAAGCTGGCCCTGGGCCTGGACATGGGCCAGCACCTGGTCGCGGAAGGCCCGGATCTGGCTGTCATCCCGCGGACGGGCGCGGTACGCCGTCGCAGGGTAAGCGGGCTTCTCGCGGGTCAGTTCGCGGCCTTCCTTCTCCCACTTCAGACGGCCGCCATCCATAATCCGGGCGCTGGTATGGCCGAACAACTGAAAAACCCAGAAGGCATAGCAGGCCCACCAGTTGTTCTTGTCGCCGTAGAAAACGACCGTGGTCTGGGGCGTGATCCCGATCCGCGAGGCCAGGGCCTCGAACCCGGTCTGGTCAAGGTAATCGCGGCGGACCGGGTCGTTCAGGTCGGCCGCCCAATCGACTTCGACCGCGCCGGGAATGTGACCCGCCGGATATAGCAGCGGGTCTTCGTTGGATTCCACAATGCGCACGTCCGGGTCGTCGCGATGCGCCGCCACCCAGTCCGTCGAAACCAGCGCCTCAGGCCGCGCATACCCGCGCTGCGATATTTCGGTCATGACAAGAAACTCCTTGGTCTATTTAACACGCCGATCAAAACAAAAAGCCGCCGGGAGACTGTCCGGGCGGCCGCATTCATAAAACCAGATCGCCATCACTGCGGTTGAACAACCATCAACCCCACCCAGGCAGGACAGGCTCTGTCTGGACACGGACAGTCACAAACGCCAACAACGGGAGGGAGGCTCTGCTGCATGTTCATGGTCACAGCATAACATGCTCACGACAAAAGTCAAGTATTTATGTCATTTTAATCATGTTTACCCCGATAACCTGTATAATGGGTCTCGGCCGGCCGGCGATTGGCCTGCGACTGCCCGTCCGTTCACCCTGAGTCACGGCATTTCCGTCCACAGATGTTACAATTATCCCTATGACTACCGCACACCGTCCTCGTCTCCGCCGACGTCCCTGGCTGCTGCTGATTGTCTTTGCCCTGCTGCTGTTTTTGAGCATGATGGCCTGTAATCTATCCAGCCCGCCGCCGCCGACCGTCCCGCCGCGCCTGCCCACCAGCACCCCTCAGGCTCCTTTGGGAATCAGCACCCAGGTGCCCATCGCCCTGCCCACCGGCATCCCGGCCGAGGCTCCGACCGATCCGGGGATCGAGGGGCTGCTGAACCAGATCGACCCAGCCCGCCTGATGCAGCACACCCAGGCGCTGTTCAACTTCGGCACGCGCTACATCAATTCAGCCCAGACCGACCCCGCGCGCGGGATCGGCGCCGCCCGCCAGTATATCCGCGACACATTCTCCTCCTACAGCGCCCAGGCCCAGGGCCGTCTGACCGTGTGGGAGCATCCCTTCACCCTGACCTGGGAGGAGAAAGAAACCCTCCAGTACAACATCGTCTGCTCATTGCAGGGCACGGAGAGCGGCGCGGGCGTGGTCATCCTGGGCGGACACTACGACAGCGTGGCCTACGACGTCGATGCCACAATCAACGCCCCTGGTGCGGATGACAACGGCACCGGCATCGCCGCCATGTTGGAGATCGCGCGGGTTTTGAGCCAGACTCCGCAGCGGGCCACGATTATCTTCATTGCCTTTTCGGCGGAAGAAGTCGGACGAATTGGCAGCATCCGCTTCATCGACGAATACATCAAGGAGTACGCCATCGATGTGCGCGCGGTGCTGACCCTGGATACCATCGGCAACATTAGCGGGCCAAACAATTCCACCAACGACCACCAGATCCGAATCTTCTCGGATGAAGACAACCGCTCGCCCTCGCGCCAGCTCAGCCGGGCGATCCAGCTCGTCGCCAGCACATACATCCCGGATATGCAGGTCGTCGTCCAGCCCGCCGGTGACCGGGAAGGCCGCTGGGGCGACCACATGAGCTTCACGTCGCAGGGGTATGCCTCCGTGCGCTTCATCGAGGCGATCCAGGACCCGGCCCGTCAGAATAACAGTTACGACACGATCGAATACGTCAATGCCAACTACCTAACTCGATCCACTCGAGTCGCCCTGGCGACCCTGGCCGTGCTGGCCAACGGTCTGCAACCGCCGGATAACTTCAGCCTGCGCGCCAACCCGCAGGATCCGAACAATCACACCCTGGTCTGGTCGCCGGTAGAAGGGGCCAGCGGCTACATCATCGCCCTGCGCCCGGTCGAAGCCATCACCTATACCCAGATTCTGAACGTCGGCCCAGCCAATTCACTGACCTGGAGCGGCTTCACCCCCGACCGCTTCGAAGGGGTGAGCATCGCCGCGGTCGATGCATCCGGCCGCTGGGGGCCGTTCAGCGCGGAGTTTCTGCTCGCCACAGCTCAGTAGGAGACACCATGCCTGACAAAAGAACCGAACCGCAACAACTCATGCATTTCGGCACGGTGGGCAGCCCGCAGACCACGCCCACCAGCGGCACGCCCGCCGCCATCGCCCATACCCGCATCCTGGGCCTCGATCACCTGGAAATCGCCTGGGTGCGCAGCGTCAGCGCCACTGAAAAAACCTGCGCCGAGATCAAAGCGGCCGCCGCCCAGAACAATGTGACGCTCAGCATCCACGCTCCGTATTTCATCAACCTCAACAGCCAGACGGCAGAGCTGATGCACAACTCGGATGAGCGTCTGCTCAAGGCGGCCCGCACCGGGTACCTGGCCGGCGCGCGGGATATCGTCTTCCACCCCGGTAGCTACCACGAGCAGCCGCCGGAACAGGTCTACGAGCGCATTAAGGAAAAGGTGATCGAGATTCGCGACATTCTGCGGAGCGAAGGAGTGGATGTCATCCTGCGGCCGGAGACAATGGGCAAGACGGCCGTCTTCGGGACTCTCGACGAGCTGGTGCAACTCAGCAAGGAGGTCGACGGCGTGCTGCCCTGCATCGACTGGGCCCACCTCCACGCCCGGAGCGGAGACGGCTCTTTCAATGGATATGACGACTTCGCCGCCACGCTCAAAAAGGTGCAGGATAACCTGGGCGAGCGCGGGCTGAAGCATCTCCACTGCCATCTGAGCGGGATCGAATACACCGCCAAGGGCGAGAAACGCCACATCCCCCTCAACCAGGCGGATATCCTGTACCGGGAATTGATGCAGGCCTTGGTCGATTTCGAAGCAGCTGGGGTGATCGCGGTCGAGGCCCCGGAGCCGTTTCACGTCTCCGACTGCCTGACCATCCAGGCGACATACCGGCATGTCCTGCGCGGCGGAGAACTGAGCGGCGGGGAATACTGAAACAAAACCGGGGGGAGCACATCCCCCCGGTCGATTCCTCACACAAGTCTAGTCCAGCCGCCGCGCGCCGCTGCCCGCGGCAGGAAACACCGGGTACAGGTCGGGCGTCAGCCCGGTCCGGGATTTGTAGACCGGAGCAACCGCCCGGATGAACGCCGGAACGGCCTCGCGCTCGACCAGGGCCACGGCGCATCCGCCGAACCCGCCACCACTCATCCGCGCTCCGAAGCAGCCGGGTTGAGTCTGAGCCAGATCGACGATCACGTCCAATTCCTGGCAGCTTACTTCATAGTCATCCCGCAGGCTGGCATGGCTGGCGTTGAACAGCCGGCCGGTTTCGACCAGATCGCCGGCGCGCAGGGTTTCCACCGCGCGCAGCGTGCGCGCATTTTCGGTCACCACATGCCGCACCCGTTTCTGGATCACGGGCGGTAGCTTGGACAGGGCGGCGGGCAGATCGGTCTCGCTCAAATCGCGCAACGCCTTCACGCCAAGCAGTGCCGCGCCTTCCTCGCACTGCCGCCGGCGCAACCCATACTCCGAATCGACCAGCCCGCGCTTCTTGGCCGTGTCCATGACGACCACGGCCGCCTCAGCCGGGACGGAGACCAGGGTCGTCTCCAGGCTGCGGCAGTCAATCAACAGGGCGTGCCCGGCATCCCCGGACGCCGAGGCCATCTGATCCATGACTCCGCAGGGGATACCGACGAATTTATGCTCGACTTCGACCCCCATCAAGGCCTTCTCAGCCTGGGAGTAGGTCTGCACGCCCAGAGCGGCCAGCAGTGCCTCCAGGACAGCCATCTCCACCGAGGCCGACGAGCTGACTCCGGCGCCGATCGGCAGTTCCGAGCCGAGGACCATGTCCAGGCCGGAGAGCGCGTAGCCCTTTTCCGCCAGCAGCCACATGATGCCGCGCGGATAGCGCGTCCAGTGAGGATGGTGATCGCCGCGCCAGTCCCCTAACTCGAAAGTGTGCTCGCCGTCGAAATCGAGCGAGACCACCCGCACCTGCCGGTCGTCCCGTGGCGCGAGGGCGACGAATGTCGCGCGGTTGATCGACATCGGCAGGACGAACCCATCGTTGTAATCGGTGTGCTCGCCGATCAGGTTGATCCGCCCCGGCGCGCGCGCCGCGATCGAGGGCGGACGCCCGACCTTCGCCGCAAACGCCGCAAGCACAGCTTGTTCGTTTGGCATACAATGAACTCCTCTGAATAGATCGCTGGCCAGAGCAAAAATGCCCGGTTCAATTCGCCAGAATCGAGGTCAATCATGACTCTAGATAGGGTGATTGTAACCTGTATCGACCGCATGAGCATGCGGCCCGGACGCCGTTGTGGGTTACGAGGCGGCCTGGCGCTGTCCGCCCTCCTGCTGGCGGGTTGCACCCTCTGGACGCCCTCGCCGCAGCCCGATCAGCCCACCGCCACCATCTCAATTGTCACCGAGCCGGCCACGAATACGCCCAGCACCGTACCAGTCGCTACCGAGCCGGCCACGAGTACGCCAACCGCCACCGCCACCGTCCTCACCGACTGCACCCACATGGTAACCCGCACGCCGCCACCGGAAGCGCCAACCTACGGCCCCAATGCCAGTGGTGAATTCCACGACGCCGTCGATCCCCACGTTGAAACCTGCGCGACCCGCACCAGCCTGGCCGTCGGAGACAGCCTGACTCTCACCGGCATTGCCGTCGATTTCGGGCTGCCCGTCTACCGTCTGATCGGCGCCTCGGAGGGAGCATCCGAGCCGATCACGCTGGCAGTCGTCCAGTATGACAATCAGCCCGGACCGCAGGAAGCCGGGACAGTCCCCGGGTTGGAAGTTACCAACATGTCCGGAGATATGCAGCGGGTGCAGTTCGAGTTGAGAGCCACCGCGCCGGGCACGATCGATCTCGTCATCGGGGTCAGCGGCGAAGTGCATTATGGCTATCCAGGGCCGGCCTCCTGGAGCGCGGGACAGTCGGAACCGGTGCGCATCGAAATCACGAATTGAGCGCGGCCACATCAAGCTAACAAGCGGCGGATTTCGCTGTTTTGCGTTAAGGTCATGGGGATTGCATCCTCCTCATTCACCCAACGATAAGGCAACGCATGGACGACAATCGGCTGCGGTCCCAGCTCATCAGCATCGCCGTGATGCTGGTCGGTGTGCTGCTGTCTGGTCTGTTTTTTTTCCTGGCCTGGGCGATAGGCCCACAAAATCCCTGGTACAACCTGCTGATGCCCCTCTCCTTCGCCGCGTTCCTAGGCAGCGCGGCGATCACGTTTATCATCCAGTTTGGCCTGCGCGTCCAACTGGAGCGCAGCCGTGTGCTCGGCTTCATGCTGGTCATCGTCTGGATTGGCGCGTCGCTGCTCTCCACCACGCTGGAAACCCTGCGCATCATGTCCGCCCACCTCGCGCGAGGCATCTCGTACATCATCGTCGCCGGCGGACTAATCGTTCTGGTGATTCCCGGTTTCCTGCTGATGCTGTTCCCCTGGCCGCCGCGCCTCCGGAAATCACCGGATGATCGATCTCAAAAGGATCGGGGCGGGTCGTAGGCGGCTTGTCCTGACCCTCCCCTCCGCTGTACCATAATCGGTGTCGCCACTTGCCAGCCCACGAGGAAACGAACCTATGTCCCCGCGTCTGCAACGCCTGCTGCTCATTCTGCTGATGGTGTACTTCTGCCTGATCGGCGGCACGTTTTACACCGAGCGCTCGGCGGTGCTGCGCATCGTCCACCAGGTCCTCACCGCGCTGCTGCTGGTGGGCTGGCTGGTCACCCTCTGGCGGGAGCGGCGCGGCTTTCCCATGACTCCGCTGGATCGCCCACTGCTGGCGACCGGAATCGTCTGGCTGCTCTCGGCGTTCTTCGCCCTGGACCGGCGCGTCAGCCTGGAATACACCTGGCCGATCCTGGTCAATATCCTGGCCTTCTACCTGCTTACCGACCTGATGCGACGTGGCCGGCAGCGTTGGATCATGGAAGCCCTGTTCACGGTCGGCGCGGTGGTGATCCTGCTCAGCGGGATCGAGTTCATCTCCTGGTATTTCGGGCTGCCCCTTTCGCCGAATTTCGTGGTGAGCTGGCCGGAGGTTGGCGCGGGGTTGTTCCCCCCGATCTGGCACCGCCTGTCCCTGGCCTTGAATGTCTCCACCCTCCTCGGTTGCTTCACGGCGACTCTGGTGCCCATCAGCGTAGCCTGGGCGCTGACCGCCCGCCAGCGCGATCTGCGCGTCGGGCTGTGGCTGCTGGCCGCCGGTTTGACCGTCACCCTGCTCCTGACCCAATCGCGTGGCGCTCAGATGGCGCTGGCGACCTCCAGCGGCATCCTGCTCCTGACCTGGCTCCTGCGGCCCGCCGTGCGCCAACGATTTCCGTCTTTCCTGCGCATCCTGCTAGACCCGCGTCTGCTGGTCAGTGGCACCGTGTTGGTTGGAACCGCCCTGGTCGTCTTCGTGTTCGCGTCCACCCTAAGCGCCCCGCTGCGTTCCGGGGATGAGAACCGCTTCGACCTGTGGCAGAGCGCGCTGGAAATGGCCGCCGATCACCCACTGCTGGGGGTTGGCCCCTACCAGTATGGCCTGCGCCTGCGCACCTACGGCAATCCCGATCTCTCGTCCGCCCAGGACCGGCTGGTGGCCGCCCACAACCTCCCATTGCATACGTTGGCCGAAGGCGGGCTGGCCGGGCTGATGGTCGCCGTGTGGTTGGGAGTGACCTTCGGACGCACTTGGTTCCAGACCTGGCGCATCGCCTCACCGGGACGCCGGCGGCGTCTGGAAGGCGGGCTGGCCGCGCTGCTGGGCTTTGGTGTCCAGAGTCTGGTGGATACCTTCACCCTGACCGCGCTGCTTCTGCCCCTGATCATCATCGCCGCCTACACCGTGGCCGGGCAGGTCACGCGCACCCAGGCGATCGCCGAGCCACAGACGCCCGGCTCCCCTCGCCGCTGGCCGGTCTATGTGGTCCTGATCCTGATCGCCGTGGCACAGGTCGCTTACCTGCCGGTCCACGCCGGCAATCTGGCCCATGACCGCGCCTTGCACGCCCTGGCGCTGAACGATTTTCCGACAGCCCTGGCCGAAACGCGCGCCGCCCATGCGGTCGATCCTGGCCTCAATCTCTATCCATTGCACGAGGCCTACCTCCTGGGGCGGATGGCCCAAACCGATCCGGATGCCTACCTGGAACCGGCCATCGCGGCCCACGAAGCGGCCCAGCAACTCGACCCAACCTGGGATACCGGCTGGTTCAACCTGGCGGGTCTCTACGCCCAGGCCGGGCGCTACGAGGAAGCCGCAGCAGCCGCACAGACCGCCGCCACCTGGAACCCGGTCGAGCCGGGCTATCACCTCAAGCTGGGCGAATACCTGGAGAACCTGGGCCGCCTGGACGAAGCCCGCGTGGCCTACTTCGAAGCTATCCGGCGCGAGCCGGACATCGGCTCGTCAGGATTCTGGACCGACCCGGCCCACCCCTGGCGCCAAGAGGTCCTCCAGGAAGCCGTGGGTTACTACGCCGACCAGCCCAGCGTGGGCATCCGCCTGGCGATCGGCGCGGGCGACCTGGACGCCGCGACCCAGCTCGCCCGGACCGTCGACGTGAACTCGGCCTCGTTTCGCCTGCTGCGTGACCTGGGCGATTGGGCGATGGCCGTCGACGATGAAGCGATCGCCCCCTGCCCAGAGTGTTATTTCATAGAAGCGCTAGAAAAAACCACGGAATACTACAGCGTGGATTTCAACCGGCTGGCCGAGGTCGCGCTGCAAAGCGACGGTGTGATCGAGCAGCTTGGCATGAATGCGGAACAGCTTGCCAAGACCGCGCTCTTTACGTCCGCCGAGATCTCCACCCGGAGCTGGTACATCCTGGCCCAGATCGAAGCACAGCGCGGCGGCGATCCGACGCTCATCAACGAGATGTTGGTCCGGGCCGTCCCGCCGCTGATCACACGCCAGGACTACGCTATGGCGGTCTATGGGCGGCCCGCCGCATTCGATATGCTGCCCCAGACGCGGACGCCCAAACTGTACCGCTACGAATACGAGCCGTGGTTGTGGCTGGCCGAACGTCTGAAAGAAGCTGGAGATGGGGACAGTGCGAGGCGAGTCTACCAGGCGCTGCTGGACGGCGATCCCTACCTGTGGGATGTGCGCCAGCTTCTCTCGGAACTGGAGTCCTGATCGGAAAAGCGGCAAGTGAAAACGAGCGCGGATCAGGCCACGGGCGCGGCACCGCCAACAGGAGAAGATACTGGGTGCCCGCGACGCCCTTCTGTTTCTGCTTTTGGCCGAACGCTGAGTGCTGAAAGCTGCTTATAGCGCTGGCTACTTCCAGACCCGCGCCACCAGACCGCCGCCGGGCATCGACACGAAAACCTGCCGGATAAAGGCCCGATCGTCGGGAGCGATTGCCCCCGTGCCCAGCACCAGACCGAGATAGACCAGCCCGCCGCCCAGCAGGGCAAGCGCCAGACGCAGCGCGGCCTGGGCATCAACCGTCGCCAGACTCGAAGGGCGCAGGATCAGAATGACTACTGCCATCCCGACTCCGGCCAGCAGCAGACGGCCCAGCCGGGGAAGCAGGCCGTGCAGCCAGCGACCCTCCGTATCCCACTGTCGCATCAGCACCAGCACCATGATCGACTCCGCCGTGACGCTGCTGACGGCCGCGCCGGGCGTGCCCAGGCGCGGCAGCAGGATCAGCAGCAGCACGATGTTGAGCATCAACCCGCCCGCTCGCAGAAAGAGCAGGCGCGTCTGCTGGTTGCGGATCATCATCACCTGCGCGAACACATTGCCCACCATCGTGATCACGCCGTACCAGATCAATACGGCCAGCACATCGGTCGTCGCGGTGTAGCCGCTGCCGAAAATGAGCACGACCTGCGAGGCGAGCAGCGAGATCACCAGACCAATCGGCAGAGCGACCACCAGAGTCAGATAGGCCAGCTTGCCGACCAGAAAATCGAACGCCTCCAAGTCGTGTTCGCCATACTGGCGGCTCATCATCGGAAACACGGCAACCATCACGGTGGTATTCAGCAGCTCGATCATGCCGGCCACGATCACGAAAGCCGCCGTCAGCAGCCCGGTATTCGCCTCCCCGATGGTCGCCGTGGTGAGAATCTTGTCGATATGCTGGTAGGCGCTGCCCATCAGCGACGTGGCGGCCAGGGGGGCGCCGTTGGCCAGCAGCCCCCACACGATCGCCCGATCCAGCGGCCAGGTCGTCCCTATCCCGCAACGAACCAGGGCCACCCAGTAGACGAGCGCCCGCGCCCCACCGGCGGCAATCGTCGCCCAGTACAGGCCGGGCAGCCCTAGCCCGCCGGCCAGGGCCATCGCTACCAGCGCGACCAGCAGCACGATATGCCCCACGCTGATGATCGACGGGATGATCATCTGCTCGCGGGCCAAAAGCTGGTTATGGACCATGTTGCCAAGCAGGTCCACGAACAGGCTCAGCCCCGCCAGCGGCAGCAGCGCGCGGATCTCCGGGCTGTATCCGAGCAAATGGCCGGAAAAGATCAGCCCACCATACGCGACCAGCCCGAAAAGCGGCTGGACGACCAGCGTCGCGGCCAGGGTCTTGCCCGCCAATTCGCGCCGCTGTGCCACGTCACGCAGCACGATCAGCCCCATCCCGAACTCAGGCAGCGTGGCGGCAACGATCATCATCCCGCCGAGGGTGCCATAGATGCCGTATTCGCCGCGGGTCAGGAATTGGATCAGCACGAGCTGCCACAGGAACAGCACGCCCTTGGAAGCGACCGACGCGACGACCAGCGCGGCCGCGTTGCGCGCCACGCTACGAGCCGCATTGCGGACGGGGGGAACAGACAGCGCCGGTTCCGCAGGCGACGGGATGAGTGGGACAGGATTGCGCGACATGACGGCTCACTCTCAAATAACCAGAAACGCGGCGATTGTACACATCCGGCCGGTTCCGGTAAAGCGGCAGGCTGGCAGGCCGCGCCGGGCTTCGCTACAATACCGCCATCCAAGACACTTACTCGTCTTCCGCACAAAGGACAGCGCCTCATGGCCACGCCCATGCTAATTCAGAATATCGCCCAGTATGATGGGCAGGAAGTCGTCGTTCGCGGTTGGTTGTACAACAAGACCCACAAGGGCAAGCTCGTGTTCATGCAGGTGCGTGATGGCTCCGGCATTGCCCAGTGCGTGGTCTTTCAAAAAGAGGTCAGCGAGGCCGAATTCGAGGCCGCCAAAGCCCTGCCTCAGGAATCCTCGCTGATCCTGACCGGCACCGTCCGCAAGGACGAGCGCGCCCCCGGTTATCCCGGTGGCTACGAGATCGGCGTCAAGTCGCTGGAGGTCATCCAGAACGCGGACGAGTACCCGATCACGCCCAAGGATCACGGCGTCGAGTTCCTGATGGACAACCGCCACTTATGGCTGCGTTCCAGCCGCCAGTGGGCCATCCTGCGCATCCGCGCCACGATCATCAAGGCCATTCGCGACTGGTTGGACGATCACGGCTACCTGCTGGTCGATACGCCGATCCTCACCCCGGCGGCCGGCGAGAACACGACCACGCTGTTTGAAATCGACTACTTCGGAGAGCCGGCCTACCTGGCCCAGACCGGCCAGCTCTACAACGAAGTCAATATGGCCGCCCATGGCAAGGTCTACTGCTTCGGGCCGACCTTCCGGGCCGAAAAATCCAAGACGCGCCGCCACCTGATGGAATTCTGGATGGTCGAGCCGGAGATGGCCTTCTTCGACCTGGACGCCCTGATCGAGATGGAGCAGGAATTCGTCTCATACATCGTCCAGACCGTGCTGGCCAAACGCGCGCAAGAACTGGCGATCCTGGAACGCGACACCACCAAACTCCAGAACGTGACTGCGCCCTTCCCGCGCATCACCTACACCGAAGCCGTGGAACGCCTGCAGAGACTGGCCGCCGAAACCGACGATCCTGAACTGAAGGAAAACATCCAGATCGCGTGGGGCGATGACCTGGGTGCGCCGCACGAAACTGCCCTGGCCGAGATGTTCGATAAGCCAGTCTTCATCACCCACTACCCGGTAGAAGCCAAAGCCTTCTACATGGAGCCGAACAAGGACAACCCCAAGGTCGTCAACTGCACCGACCTGTTGGCTCCGGAAGGCTACGGCGAGATCACGGGCGGCAGCGAGCGCATCTTCGACCGCGACCTGATGGCCCAGCGCGTCAAGACGATGAACATCTCGGAAGAAGCCTATCGCTGGTACATCGACCTGCGCCGCTTCGGCAGCGTGCCGCACGCGGGCTTCGGCCTGGGCGTGGAGCGTGTCGTGGCCTGGGTGTGCGGCCTGCCCCACATCCGGGAGACGATCCCCTACCCTCGGATGCTGAATCGCAAGTATCCCTAGACCGCCATCTTCGATCGTTTCGAGATTACACGGACGCCGCCGCGACCGGAAAACCTGCGGTCCGGCGGCGCCTGAATACCCAGTCAGGCAATTGAGCGTTCTCCAACAAATCTCAGCCATGAACCCGACTCCTCCAGCATCCGAATCCATCGTGTGTGAGCAATGCGGCAGCCCGATGGAATTTCACCGTTACCATGATCAGGCGGGCTGCGGCAGCGCCGTCCTGGCCCTGTGGCGCTGCCCGAACGGGCACGTCGAGTATGGAGATGTGATCGACTACGTCACGTGTGATCTCGACCCGGATCAGCCGGACCACTGAGTCCTTCGCCGCCAGTAGAACCCGTTTACGTTCGCACCCGATCGGATCGTGCCCATGCCAGACCAACCCATCAGCCTCGTATGCAGCGCGGGCGGTCAGATCGCCGCGCCGACGGATTGGCGCTGCACCGCATGCGCCGGTCCGCTGGAGCTTGAGGCCCTGCCGGTCCGAATTGCTATGCAGTTACCGAAGCCTGTCTACTGTTGACTGAGGACTCGTCGAATGTCCGTCACCTTCCGCGATATCGTGGCCGCGCGCCAGCGAATCAAGCCTTTCCTGATCCAGACCCCGCTTGAGCCAGCCCCTGGCCTGGGCGAGGCTGTCTTCCTCAAGCTGGAGCAGGTCAACCCAACCCACAGCTTCAAGGTGCGCGGGGCGTTCAACGCGGTGCTCAGCCTGTCGCCGGAGGAGCGCGCGCGCGGAATCGTGGCCGCATCCAGCGGCAACCATGCCCAGGCAATTGCCATGGCCGCGTCGTGTTTTGGCCTGAGCGCCAAGGTGGTCATGCCGGCCCATACCCCGCGCCGCAAGATCGACGGCACACGCCGCCACGGCGCGGAGGTCGTCCTGCACGGTGACCTGTATGACTATGCCGAACAGCACGCCCGCCAGATCGAAGCCAGCGAAGGCCGGACGTACGTCTCCCCGTACAACGATCCGCGCATCATCGCCGGGGCTGGCACCTGCGGCCTGGAGGTTCTGGAGCAGAATCCGGCCATCGAGCGCGTGATCGTGCCGGTTGGCGGCGGCGGGCTGATCAGCGGAATTGCCACCGCAGTCAAAGCCATCAATCCCCAAACCGAGGTGATCGGTGTCAACGTCGCCGCTTCTCCGGCCATGTACAACGCCTTTTATGGCACGGCCTACCTCCAGATCGCCGATACGCTGGCCGAAGCCCTCAGCGGCGAGATCGAAGGCGACCTGACCATCCGCCTCTGCAAGCAATCAGTCGACCAGATCGTGCGAGTCGACGAAGACGCGACGGCCGCCGCCATGCGCTGGCTGCTTGACGAGCAGGGCTGGCTGGTCGAAGGCGGCGGCGCGGTCGGGGTAGCGGCAATGTTGACCGGGGTAATCCCGACCAGCGACAAGCCAACCGCCATCATCCTGACCGGCAGCAACCTGGATTCGACCACGCTGCGGCGGATCCTCTAGCATCCGGGACAATTCATCCCCTTTTTAATGCATGGAGTATTGTCTAGAACTTATGTTCTATGGTATGATGTATCATATCACCAGAACATATTTTCTATTCAACGGAGGTGTGCCATGCTCAATACCACCACCCAATCGCCGACCTTCGCCCAGACCCTGGTCGCCTGGTGGTTCCGGCTATTCCTGGCCGTCGCCGGACAGTTCACCAATCTCCAATCAACTGTCCGACAGCCTGCGGTCGCGCGGCGGCCAGCATCACCCTGTGGCCAACGCCTGTACCCAATTCCGCCGGAGCGCGCTCACCTCTATGCCCGCGCCGCCGATGAAGGCTGGTATTGAGAGTGGCAGGCAGTTTGTCCAGGCCGACATTCCCGCTTGCCTTCGAAGGCGGAACCCGGCACACTTGCAACAGGAAAGCGCAGTCCGATCGGGGATGCCGGTATGCCACTGAGTTTCGTTCGGGGAGATATCTTTCTGAGCCGGGCGCAGGTGCTGGCCTTTGGAATCAACGCACACGGTGGCGCGGAAAGCGATCCCTATTTCACTGCCCTGCTCGACCGCTACCCAGCCGCGCTGGCTACCTTCCGCAAGCAGACTCGCGCCGGGCGCATCCAGCCTGGGATGGTCTGGATCTGGCGTGAGAACGTTCCGTGGGTGGCCCTACTCGCCGTTCGTGAACGGGCTTCCAGCGCCACCCGCCCGCGCTACGTAGAAAGTGCCGCGCAGCGAATTGCCCACGATTGGCCCCAGGAAGGCATCCGCACACTGGCGTTGGCCCGTCCCGGCGATTGGGGAGATTGGCCCAACTTGCGACTGGCGCTCCTCAACTGGCTGGAGAACAGCTCGTTGCGCGTGGTCGTCTACGAGGATCACCTGCCTGCCATTCGGGTTGCCGAACCCTGGGACAGTCCTGACTCCCCTTAATCTTCCCTCATCTGGAGATTGAGCCGGGCGGACTGACACAGCGAGGAGCCGCCAGCGGCCACCCACTGCTGGAGCGTCTCGCTGGCGGATGCGTCCGTCTGCGTATCCGCGTAAATCCCCGTCCCCCAGGTGTAGTAGTAGCGCGACTCCTCAGGCCAGTTGGCCCAGGCATAGACGAACACGCTCGGCCCGCCGTTGTAACAGGCAAAGGCCAGGCCCACATTCTTCTGTGGGTTGTAGGGGCTGTTCAGGCATTCGCTCAGGATACTCAATCCGCGCCGGGCATTGGTATCGGGATCGAGCATATCCTCGCCAACCGCGAAATGGAGCGGCATAACCTGCATCAGGCCCTGCGCTCCGGCGGGTGACTGGGCCTGCGGATCACCGCAGCTCTCGATCTGGATGATCGTCGCCACCAGGTCGGGATCGAGCTGGGCTTCAGCGGCCCAGCGCAGGATATCCGCCTGCCAGTAATCCACCTCCGCCGTGAACAACGGCGCCAGTTGCCCGCTGGGCAGCGCTTCCAGCCGCCGTTCGTCACTACTGTAGCGACTGAGCGACTCGTAATGGGCGACCATGTTGGGCAGGAAGGAGCCAACCAGCGCCACCACCCCGCACAACACAATCCAGAACGGCAGCAGGCGCACCAGTCCGCCGCGCGATTGCGAGTCCGATTCGGTTTGTTCTGCCGGTTTTTCGCGTGTCATCGTTGCCGTCGACTTCGATCCATCACCGTTATCGATCATACCCTTTCTACCGGTCTTTACGCACCCACGCTCCAGAAGTTCCACCGCGCGATTCCAACAAAAAGCGGCGTCCCTTTCAGGAACGCCACTGGGATTGTCTTCGGCCTGGGACAGGTTCAAGCCATCTGAACCACGGATGTATGGACGTTGAACTGAGGCGGATTCTCCAGATGTTTCTTGACTGCGCACTGATCCGCGGCGCGGATCACGGCCTCTTTGTACTTCTCCGGGAAATCCGGCGGCACCTGAATGTCCAGTTCGATCTGGTCGATCAGGCGCGTGAAGGGATTGGAAGACATGCGCTGCACGATGCGAATGTTCTCGGTCGGGATTCCACGTTGCGTGCAGAAGCTCAAGACATAAATCCCGGCGCAGGTGCCGATCGAAGCCAGAAACAGGCCAAAGGGCGCTGGCGCGGAGCCGTCCTGGTTGGTCGTGATCACCATATCCCCGCTGATTGCATCCACACGCGCGCCACCGGGAAAAACGATTTGCATCTCCATGGATTCCACCTCGGATTTCAGGAACAATACAACGCTCAATACCCGATTAGATGCATCCACCAGACGGAGGTTACGCGCCGGAGTAAAAAAATCCGCGTGAGAATACTCACGCGGATGGGTAAATCAGACGATTGCAGAAATCAGTTCAGGAGAGGGTATCGGCTTCCTCAGCCGCTGCCGCAGCTTTTTTGGCGTCCCGCTCCGCGAGCCGGTCACGCAAGACGTGAATCGCCGGCGGCGCCACAGAAATCAGGACGATCAGGACAATGATCGGCAGCAGGTAACGGTCGACATCGGGGATCAGGCTGCCCAGGAAGTAGCCCAGCAGCGGGATGCCGATCGCCCACAGCGCGCCACCAATCACGTTGAAGGACAGGAAGCGCCGGTAATGCATCGTCCCAATCCCGGCCACAATGGGGGCAAACGTGCGCACGAACGGCATGAAGCGCGCCAGGATGATGATCT
>CAZHMJ010000005.1:0-50694 GCA_964533805.1 uncultured Anaerolineae bacterium
GCCGCGCCCTACCTGTTTTTCTACGAGCGGCTGGCCTTCAGCGACGCGCAGGCGGGCGCGCTGGCCCTGGCCGCGCTGTGGGGCGCGCTGCGCTTCGCCGAGTCGGGCCGTCTTCGTGACGCCGCCCTGACCGGCGCGGCCCTGGCCCTGGCGGCGCTCTTCAAATTCACCGCCGCGCCGTACGCCCTGTCGGTGCTGGTGATTGTCCTGCTGTGGGGGGCAATCCCTCTGCGCCGCCGGTTTGAAGGGCTGTTGGTCATCGGCCTGGTCGGCGCGGCGGCCTTCGCCGTGCCGCTGGGCTACCTGATCCTCAAGGGCGACGACCTGAGCATCGCCCTGGGCTGGCTGGGTGGGGGCGGCGACAGGCCCCTGTTCAGTGGAGTCGGGGCCAATCTGGGGCTGCTGGTCAGCCAGCTTGGCGGGTATGGCAGCCTGCTGTGGACGCTGGCCCTGCTGGCCGGCCTGATCGTGCTGGCGGCCGTTGGGGTGCGGGCGGCTGCCGCGCCGCGCCGGGCCGGGGCGATCCTGCTGGCGGCGGCGCTGATCCCCCCGGCCAGCATGATCCTGCTCTCCAGCGAGATCGAGCCGCGCCACTTTGTCGCGACCCTGCCTGTCGCGCTGATCCTGGCTGGCGGGGCGCTGGGCGGCCTGTTGGACGGCCTGCCGCGCCGCGAGGTGGGCCGCTGGGTGACCGCCGCCGGGTGCGCGTTTCTGCTGGTCAGTCTGCTCCCGTTCGCCCTGACCGCTTACCGATCCCCTGGCGAACTCCCCCTGCCGCCGCGCACCTATGCCCAGGAAGTGGCCGACCACAGCGCGGGCTTCGGCCTGCGCGAGGCCGTGCAGGCCTTCCCGGAGACGATCGGCCCGCCGGGCGCAGCCATCGTCGCCAGCATGTTTCCCGATAGCTGCAAGCGGGCCAACTTCTACGCCGCGCCGGGTTATGCCATGACCTGCCCCGCCGCGCCCGGCGAGGAGGCCATCCGGGCCGCGTTGGCCGGGGGCGGGCCGGTTTACGTCCTGCGCGAAGCGGCCCCAATCGGCCTCACCGACGAGGCCCTGGCCGTCCTGGGTCAGGCCGAGTTGCTGGCCCGCTATCCGCGCCCCGACGAAACCCCGGAGACGGCCTCCGTCACCCTGTGGCGGCTCGTGCCGTAGAGGCGAGACCAGAGGCCAGAGACAAGAGACCAGAGGCAAGAAAAAAAGCGGCAGGCGGCGAGACGTCTGGGCGGATAGGACCGCGCAGCAGGGCGGGGCCGGAGCCAGAGGCCGGGAGACCAGAGACCAGAAAAAGCGGTGGGGTGCGATCCCCGCCGCTTTTGTTTTTGCTGAGAACTGTCGACTGACGACTCTATTCCGCCGCTTCGATCAGCCCGGCCAGCAGGGCTTCGGCCTCGGCCTGTTCGACCGGAGCCTGGCCCATCGCCTCGGCCATCGCCGGGATGTTCACCAGTTGCAGGAAGGTCTGGCCGTCCAGCACGACATACACCTCGGTCGTGAAGCTGGTCGGTCCGTTCGCGCTCTCCATCGTGTCGACGATCAGGCCCAGCGCGCTCTTCTCGCCGAGGTCCAGCGGCTCCACGCTCAGTTGCGCCCCGCCGGAGACGTCCGACTGGCGGAAATACGACTCCGTGTCCAGGCAGTTCGCGTAGTACTCGTGGAGTTGGTCATCCAGCCGGGCCATCAGCAGGAACGCCTCCTGGTTCTGGGCGCTGCGGTAACGCAGGCTGGCCTGGGGTACCACGCCTTCGACCCGCACCGCCGCCAGAGGATCGGCCTCGACGACCAGCGTCCAGTCGCCCACCGCCGGGGCGCTGTCGCGCAGCCGTTCCACGAACACTTCCAGGTCGGCCCGCAGGGCGACCGTGTCCACGTCCTCCAGCAGGCTGTTCAGGGCCGGCGCGCCGCACGGACCGGTGTCCGGGGTGGGCGAAGGCAGCTCGACGATCGCCGGCTCGTCCGATTCAACGGTCGCGCCGGAGGTTGCCGCGCCGGAGACTTCCACCGTGCCGAGCGTGTCCGGGGTCGGCGAGACGAAAACCGGGGACGCGGTCGGCTCCGGGGTCGCCGTGGCGCGCGGGACGGGCGAGCGCTCGACCTGGGCCGTCTGGGCCAGAATCGCGAACGCGCCCAGGGCGGGGGTCTCGGTCGGCTCGACCGTGGCCGGCCGGGTGGATGTGGCTTCGACCTCGGCCAGTTCGGTCGGGGTGGACGTGAAGAACAACTCCTCGGTTGGGGTGGGGGACAGCGTGGGTGTGGCGGTGGGAATCTGCGCCGCGGTGGGCACCGTCGACGCGGCCGGCCCACACCCGGCCAGGGCCAGCATCCCGAACCCGATCACCATCAGATGTGTCAATCGCCGCATGGGGTTCTCCTGATTGCACGGGCGCGGAGGCCCGGTTGGCCTGTCCGGCCCGGGGGATGCAACCACCGGGCGCTGACTGCGTATACAATAGCAGCAAATACAATCAAGACAACTTTTGAGGTGGGGGGTAGTGCACTAATGGTGGCATCTGTTGTCTCCAGCGAACGGGCAGAGCAATTGTCCAATGGAGTTTTCCTAATTGGACTTGCATTGTTATTCATGGGTCATATCTCCTTCTTTCCAGGCATCCTGCTGGTGATTGGCGCTTCCAGCCTGGCGCGCGGCCTGGCGGAAGGCAAGCGCTGGTACAGCATCCAGGGCGCGGTGTGGATGATCGGCCTTGCGGTGTTGTTCTGGATTGACTTCAGTTTTCCGCTGATCCTGATCGTGATCGGTCTGAGCATGCTGTTTGGGTTCGTGTTCCGCCCACCGATGTTCCGGGGCAGCCGCGAGGACGATGAAGAGTCGATCCCGGCGCGGAGCTACGCCCTGGAAGACACCGAAGTAGCCGACCTGGACGAAGAGTACGCGGCCTACGCCGAGAAGCCCAAGCGCAAACGCAAGAACGAGGACGGCCTCGAATACTACGACGAGGACGATCTGCGCTGAGGCCGGTAGGATGTTCGATCGTGTTTCAATTCAACACGGATTCTACGGATACACACGGCTTTTTCAGGTAGTAGAGCCGTGTTTACCCGTTCAATCCGTGTCATCTGTGTTGAGTTGGAATGGGTCAGGCAAACGGCGTTGCGGCACCCGCCCCCAGGCTTTTGACACTCCCCCCGAAAGGGGGTATCCTGCATTTGACACGGTGTTGTGACCAGGGAGAGTGAGTCCATGTCGTTGTTTGGTGGACGCCGCCAACAGGAATCGGAAGAAAAACCCGCTGCCCCCAAGGCCGCCCCGCCGCCCGCGCCGCGCCAGCCCATCGGCTTCGAGACCGTGCTCGGCGTCAGCGCCAATCTGCACGGCGATCTGCGCAGCCAGGGCAACATCCGGCTGGACGGCGTTTTCGAAGGCACGCTGCATATCGACGGGAACGTGCTTGTTGGAGAAACCGCCCGGATCACGGCCGACATCAATGCCCGCAACATCTCCATCGCCGGAGCCGTACGCGGCAATGTGAACGGCAACAAGGTTCAGATTCTGCGCACCGGGCGCGTGTGGGGCGATATCAACGCCGCCGCCATCACCACGGAAGAAGGGGCCTTTATCGACGGTAAGATCACCATGGTCAGCCACGAAGCCGCCTTGCAGGGCTTCGAGCCGCCCTCGCTGCCGGAGCCGGAAGTCAAGGTGCCGGACTTCCTGGCCGCGCCGGAGGCCGTCGTCGAGGCGGTTGAGCCGGTCACGGAAGCCGCCGAGGAAATGGTCGAAAAAGTCGCCGCCGACGTGGAAGATGAAGTTGAGACCCTGCACATGCCGATCGACTTCACCCCGGCCGACTACCCGGCCGACGACTTCGACCAGGCCGACGATCAACCTCGCGACGAGGACAATCCCCTCGCGTAACGTCTGCGTTTCGCTGAAGTGATTTTGTGCCCCTGGCCCACGCCGGGGGCGTTGTTATTGGGGGAGAGCGCTGTTGGCTCTTAGCTGTTATTTTTTAGCCAAAAGCCAAGCGCTAAGAGCCAAACGCCCTTTTGATCATCTGGGCGACGGCGTAGCCGCTCAGCAGGAACAGAAACGGGTCGGCGGGCATCCGGTAGCGGGTCGAGGGGTGGAAGACGAGGTAGGTGATCGTGATTGCCGCCAGCACGGCCAGCAGCGGGCCGATGGCCTCCCCGCGCCGGGCGGCCAGAATCCAGCCCGCCACGCCCAGCAGCAGCAGTGGCGCGAAATAGATCACGTGCACCGTCCGCGCCAGTTGGAAGGCCGGAGTTTCGTACTGGTATACGGCATCGTCGATAAACGCCGCTTCGCTGGTGGCCTCCAGGGGCGGTACCTGGGAGGGAGTCAGACTCGGAGTCCACAGCGTCAGGAACTTCTGGCCGAAATGGCGCAGCCACTGGTCGGAATGGGCGGCCAGCCAGGCCAGCGCCTGGTCGCGGTGCCAGTGCGACTGGCCGGTTTCGCCCAGCCCGTCCGGCATGGGCGGGTAACACTCGCCGCCGACCCACTGCACGTCCCAGCCCGCCGCCAGGTAGTCCGCCGCGCAGGGATTGTTGCCCTGGTGCAGGTTGCTGCCGTCGTTGGTGGAGATCAGCACCAGCTCGCCGTGCAGGGCCGTATTGCGGGCGATCCAGGGAAGGATCACCAGGCCGAGGGCCAGTCCGGCGGCGATCGCCGCAGTCAATGCCTGCCGGAATCCGATCCGCCGCCACCACCACAACCCCAGCAGGGGCAGCATCAAGACGACCAGGGTTTTGGTCAGGGCCGCCAGCCCGTAGCACAATCCGATGACCAGCGGCCAGGCCAGGCCGGGTTGGTCGGCTGTCCGGTAGGCGCCCCACACGCCCGCCGCCAGCAGCAGCACGAACAGGGCGGTGTCGTTGGTGCTGAGGTTCTGGAAGATCAGGTAGGGATAGCCGGCCGTGAAGGCCGCCCCCAGCAACGCCGGGGCGGAACGGGAGGGAAAGGCCCGCCGCCCAATGAGGTAGATCAGCGTCAGGGTCAGCAGATCGAGGCCAGTCTGGACCAGGGCGACCGCGATCGGGCTGCGCCCCAGGGTGGCATAGATGGCCGCCAGGAAGAACCCGTACAACGGCGGCAGGTCGGAGTCGCCCGGCCGGTCGTCGAAGCGGGTATACCCCTGCCCGGCGAGCAGGTTCGTCGCGTAGGTGTCGTAGCCGCTGGCCTGGAGGGTCAGTGTATGGCCAAAGAGGAGCAAGAAGCCCAGCCGGAGGATCAGCGCCCCGGCCAGGATCACGATCAGCCAGCGCTGCGGAGGCCAGGCGCGGACGGCCGCCAGCCGCTCATTCATCGTCATCATCTTCGATCTGCGGCCCCAGGGCCACGAACAGCACCACCCCCAGCGAGGCCACCAGGAAACCGCCGATCAGACCCGCCGCCTGATAGTAGCCCAGGAAGGGACCGTCGGTGATGCCCGGCGGGTGGGAGCCGAAGCCGAGCAGATCGCCCAGGCTGGCGATGGCCGAAAAGAGCAGCCCGGTCGCGCTGAGCCGGACCGCGATCTGCTGGGCCAGGGTATGCTTGATGCCGGGGTAAAACGCGCCCTGCACGTACAGCAGCGCGCCACCGATCAGCAGCGTGAACCCGGTCAGGATCACGACGATTTGCAGCACGCCGATCCCGGCCGTGGCGTCCAGCCCGGTCACGCCGGGGAACATCCCCATGAACGCCAGGACCGCCCCCAGCGTGCTCAACGCAATCCCGATCTGTGCCATTCCCCCCGGCCTCTCCCAAAAGCAGCTTTCAGCTGTTGGTTGTTAGCTATTAGCCAAAGGCAAAAGCGACCTGTCGCTTGTTCTTGCCTCTCTGCCTCCTGCCTCTTGTCTCCGCCGTTAGGAGCCGCCCGCTGCGGCGATCTGCTCGCGCAGCAGGTTGATCGGCAGCGCGCCGGACCGGTGCCCCTCGCTCGTCAGAGGCGGGACGCCGTTGATCACCAGCGTGGGCGTCCCGGTTACTTCGCCGGGGTATTCCTCGGCCAGAGCGATGAACTGACTGTTGGCTTCGTTCAGCCAGGCGATTGTACTTTCGGCGGACAGGCAGGTCTCGAACGCCTCGGCGTCCAGGCCAAGCGCCTCGACCCCGGCCTGGATACGCTCCGGATAGTAGGCTGTTCCGCCGTACTGCTCCAGGTTGGCGAACAGGATGTCCGTCATTTCCCAAAACGCGCCCTGTTCCCCGGCGCAATAGGCCGAAGCCGACGCATAGACAATCGCCATACTTTCCGGATCGCTGAAGGGCACCATCACGAAGTTCACGTCCTGGCCGCGCAGGTCCTCGGCCAGCAGGGTCTGGAAGGTTGTCTTGTGGAAGCTCATGCAATGTGAGCATCCGAAGGAGAATATCTCGCGGATTTCGACCGGCGCGTCGGGCGATCCCAGCCGGAACATGCCGTCCTCGGTCTGGTCGCGCGCGACGCCCGCGTAGGGGCCTTCATCCGATTCTGGCTCGGCCGGAGTCGGGATCGACGGGCGATTGGTGGCGACCGCCACGCCCACCGCCCCGAGGGCGAGGATCACCACCACGGCCAGCAGGATGAACTGCCCGCGCGCCCTGGGCCGGTTCGGGGCCGGCTGATCCGGGATCGACAGGGTGTCTTGAGGCTCGAATTCCGTGCTCACGGGAGACTCCTTTTGCAGCAATCAGCGTTCAGCAATCAGCGAAAAGCAAGACAATGGGTTTGTCTTGGCTGATAGCTGAACGCTGAGAGCCGATAGCTGATGGCTATTCCAATCCCCGGCGCAGCACGCGCAGGAAATTCTCGCTCAGCACGGCCCGAACGTCCGCCGGGCTGAATCCGCGCGCAGCCAGAGCGCCCCCGATTTTCTGCAAATCGGCGATCGTGTCAAGCCCGGCCGGGATTTCTTCCACGCCGAAGCCGCCGTCGATGTCGGAGCCGATGCCCACGTGGGCCGCGCTGCCCGTCACCTGGCAGATGTGGTCGATGGCCTGGATCACGATGTCGAGGGGAAAATCGTGTTTGGGCGCGCCGCGATACCATTCGTTGCTCAGAAAACGGTTGTACAGTACCACCCCGATCACGCCATCGCGCTCGGCCAGGGCGGCGATCTGTTCGTCGGTCAGGTTGCGGTGGCTGTCCCAGGAGGCGGTGGGGTTGCTGTGGCTGGCGATGATGGGACCTTCGTAGCGCTCGACGGCTTCCATGTAGCCCTGGATTGTCGTGTGGCTCAGGTCGAGAATCAGGCCGAAATCCGCCATGACGTCCAGCAACTCGCGGCCGAGATCGGTCAGCGGGCCGGGGTGGCCGGTGCCGCCCGCGTAGCGCGTCTCCGACCAGGCCGGGCCGATGATCCGCACCCCGCGCGCGACCCATTCTTCCAGTTGGGCCGGCTCCAGGATCGGATCCGCGCCTTCCATCAGCAGGACCAGCCCGATCCGCCGGTTCTCGGCGGGGGCGTCTTCCTGCCAGGTCGCCAGCACGCCATCCAGATCGGCCTGGGCGCGCACCTGGGTGAGGTGCGGGCTTCGCTCGATCAGGTGCTGGTAGTAGTCCCACTGGCGCATGGCCTGCTGGTGGGCTTCCTCCGGCGTGGTGTAGCCGCACTGCATGTTCTCGGAGAAGCCTGACCCGACCGGCTCCACGAACAGCGTGGCGAAGATCACCGCCAACTGGCCTGCCAGGGCTTCTGGCAGGCCGTTGGCGGCGATCAGTTTTTCTCCATTCAAGCGGTCGGCGCGGCGGATGGCCGCCACGCCGCTCAGATAGTCGCGCCGGTGCTGGAAGGCGTTATAGGCGATATCCTGATGGGCATCGAGTATGATCACAGGGACACATGACCTAGCTTCCGGTGACCTGATCGATCATCTGGCGGATGTCTTCGTAGCTGGCTGCGCCCGAACCGTATGATGGCGGCACACCGTTGTAGGTCAGGGTTGGGGTGCCGGTCACGTTCTCGTACTGGTCCGCCAGGGTGTAGAAGAGTTGGTTGGCGGCGTCGATCCGGGACTGAGTGCGGGACGAGCTCAGGCAGGTGCGGAATTCGCCCTCATCCAGCCCCAGGGTGCGCGCGGCGTCGTACAGGCGCGATTCGACAAAGGCCGTGTTGGCATACTGGGCCAGATAGCCAAACAGGATGTCGTGCATTTCCCAGAAGCGGCCCTGCTCCTCCGCGCAGAAGGCGGCCCCGGACGCGGCCAGGGAGAACTGGTTACTCACCGGCACGTACACGAAGCGCACGTCCCCGGCTTCGATATCCGCCTTGAGCTGTTGGAACTGGTTGTCATGGAACGACATGCAGTGCGAGCAGCCAAACGACGAATAATCGTAGATGGTCATCGGGGCGGTGCTGGAGCCAAGCTGCGGCATGCCTTCCGGACTGGTGCCCAGGGTCAGGCTGGTATAGGCGCTTTCACCGTCGGCGCCGATCGCCGGGGCCTGGGTGGGCGCCTGGGTGCTCAGGATCACCACCAGCAGCACCAGAACGGCCATCACGACGATCCCCACCAGGAGCATGATCTGCTGCTGGCGCTTGCGTTCCAGGTCACGCTCGGCTTTGCGTTGGCGCGTTGTTGTGGACATCGATGTTTACTCTCCTGATCAATTGAACCAAATGTAACTACCCGGCCTCTAGAATCAGCGTTCGACTGCAAAAAATCTGTGTAGGGACGGTGCGTTACTCGCCCCAGGCCTGAATCACGTCCAGCAGCTCCGGCAGGCGGCGCAGGGTCGCATCCGGCCGGATATCCAGCCCGGCCATGGGCGGACTGTCCCATTCCGCGCTCCATACCCAGACTCCGCGCATCCCGACCTGCTGCGCGCCCCACACGTCGAAATAGGGGTGGTCGCCCACGTAGACGGCTTCCTCCGGCCGGAGACCGAGCGCGTCCAGGGCCATCTGGAAAACCCTGGCCTCTGGCTTCCAGGCGGCCGCGTCGGCCGAAAAGACCTGAACTTCCAGGTAGGGCAGCAGGCCGTGGCGGTCCAGGTCGCGGCGGTGAACGTCGCCCGGCCAGACCGTGTTGCTGACCAGCCCCAGGCGCAGGCCCCGCGCGCGCAGCGCGGCCAGAGTCTCCCGCGCGCCGTCCAGCGGCCGGACGTACCCCTGGGCCGGGGCCACGTAAGCCGCCAGCGCCTTTTCCATCTGACCATTGAGCAGCGTCCCGCTGGGCACGCCCCAGGCCGCCATGATTTCGCGCAGGATATCCTCCAGGCGGGGGTTGGCCCCGCTGCGCTTGGCCACCGCCTGCCAGTGGCGCTCGACGATCGCGAAACTGGTCTCCCGCGCCGCGCTCAAGGCGGGCAGGCTGAAATCCTGTGCCGTCAGCCAGGCGTGCAGGGCGTCCGCGCCGCTGTCTTCCATCGCCCGCCAGCCCTGCCGGGGGGCCGCGTCGGGCGGGTGGTAGTCCAACAGCGTGCCGCCCATGTCGAAGATCACACCGCGTAAAGCCATCGGCCTGCTCCGGTTGGCGTGCGTAAGCAACCGTCCAATATACCACAAGTCTGACCGGATTCAGCGGACTGGATGTTAGGAAATGATGAATCCTGCCAGCGTTGTTTCTGATTTATCTCATCTGCTTTATCTCGCATTCCATGCCGGGGCTTTGGTCTGCCCCTTTGCCCGGTGCTATAATGCCCCTGGCGGCCGATTGCCGTCCAACCGCCAGACGGGTTGGCGGGGCAGTCCGCTGTCTCTGTTTTTATGTTTTTACTGTCTACTAATAACTGGCGACTGACTACTATTCTTGAGGAGAGGCGCATGGTTACTCCCTCACAGCCTCACGTCGAAACGACCGCCGAGCATCTGGCGACGCTGGCGGCCATCAACCAGGCGATCAATTCGAGCCTGGAACTGGAGGTCGTCATGGATGCCGTGATGGACATGGTGATCGAAGTCACCAAGGCCCAGCGCGGCATGCTGATGCTGGTTGACGAGGCCGGCCGCCTCAACGTCCACGTGGCGCGCGGCCTCAACCAGGCAGACCTCGACAAGCCCGACTTCCAATACAGCACCACGATCGTCAACCAGGTTGTCTCCAGCCGCCAGCCCCTCCTGACCAGCAACGCCGAGCATGACCCGCGCTTCAACAGCGGGCAGAGCATTATCGCGCTCGGCCTGCGCTCGATCCTGTGCGTGCCGATCCTGGTCAAGACACGCCTGACCGGCGTGGTCTACGTGGACAACAGCCTGCGGGCCGGAGTGTTCCGCGAAAGCGACCTGGCCCTGCTGACCTCGTTCGCGGGCATCGCCGGGATCGCCATCGAAAACGCCCGCTTGCACCGGATCGAGGTCCAGAGCGCCCGCCTGGAGCGCGAGCTGAGCATGGCCTACGAGATCCAGCGCAGCCTGCTCCCAGAGCGCGTCCCGACCCTGCCCGGTTACGAAGTCGCCGCCCGCTGGCGCTCGGCCCGCGAGGTCGCCGGAGACTTCTACGACGTCTTTCACCTGGATGGCAACCGGCTGGGCGTGGTCATCGCCGACGTGGCCGACAAGGGCGTGGGCGCGGCGCTGTTCATGGCCGTCTCGCGCAGCCTGATCCGGGGGAATGCCTTCGCCACCGGCTCGGCGGAAGATACCATCCGCCAGGCCAACCGGCTGATGCTGCTCGAAGAAAGCCAGACGGGCATGTTCGTGACCGTCTATTACACCATCTTCAGGGCTGACGGTCAGGCGACCGGCGTCAACGCCGGGCACAACCGCCCCCTGTTCTACCACCACCGCACCGGGGAAGTGGAAAGCCTGCCGCGTGGGGGCTGGGCGCTGGGCTGGTTCGACAATATTCCCCTCCATCCCCAGCCGATCGCGCTGGAGCCGGGCGATATCCTCCTGTACTACACCGATGGGTTGACCGAAGCCGAGAACATGCAAAAAGATTACTTCGGCGAGCCGCGCCTGATCGATCTCCTGCGCCAGGGGGGGCGCGCCGGGCTATCCGCCCAGGCGCTGCTCGACCGGATCGATTCGGCCGTCAGCGCGTTCGTGGGAGAAGCCCCCCCGTTCGATGATTTGACGATGGTTATTGTGCGCTACACCGGAGAGTAACCCATGTGGAATTTGCTGAGAAAAGCCCTGTTCGTGCTTGGTGTGCTGGCCCTGGCCGTGGTGGTCACGATCCTGCTGGTCTCGCCCCAGATCGTGGTCGATTTCGCCACCCGGCTGGCGACCGCCGAACCCGTCCTGCGCGCCGCGCAGGTCTTGATCGCCGTCCTGCTCGACGCCATCCTGATCGCTGTCATCTACCGGACGCTGTTCCCCGGCCGGATCGAGGGTCTGACCGTGCGCGCCCGCGGGGCGCGGACCGCCGTCAGCCTCGATTCCGTGCAGCGCCAGATCAATACCGCCGTGGCCCAGATTTCGGATGTCCTGGCCGTCCAGACCGACGTGGTGGCCGACCAGGGCAACGTGCGGCTGGCGCTGCGCGTCCGCACCCGGCCGGATATCATCGTGCCGGAGAAGCAGAAGGAGATCAATCGCATCCTGCGCCAGGTGGTGGAGAAGCAGCTTGGCCTGCGCCTGGCCGGGCCGGCGGTGATCCACATTGCCCTGTCGGCGGACGAATACGAACCCACCGAGCAGCGCGCCACCCTGATCACCGACGAATACCTGCCCCCGGAGCCGCCGCGCTATGCGGCTCTGGCCCCGCGCGCCACCTCCGCCGAAACGCCCATGCCCGCCGGGGAACCGATCCCGCAGCCTGCGTCGAGGATCGCGCCGCCAGCCGAGTGGGCAGGCGAGGATGAGGAGGAAGCGTCGAGTGAGGATGAAGCGCCCGCCGAGCGCACGGCTGAGCCGGCCGAGGAGCCCGCGGCTGACGAACCCTGGCGCGCTTTTTTGATGAACGACGACACGCCGGATCGCCAGCGCTAGGCAGACCCCGGAGCTCGCGGCCTGACAGGGCGGTATCGCCCTGTTGTTTTTTGCGCCGGCACGTCGGATCAAACGATCAGTGTCTCGATGCCGGTTTCCTGCTTGATCCGATCGGCCAGCTTCGCCAGGTACTCTGGCTGGGTCAGGCTGCCTTCCTTGCCGGGCCGGCCCAACACGATCAGGGTCGCTTCCACTTCCCGCGCTGCCTCGACCAGTGCCCGTCGAAAATGGCCGCGCTTGAGCAGGATGTCGGCTTTCACTCCAGCTTTCTGAGCGCGTTCCTGGGCGAGCAGCAGGAGAAACTCGCCCAGGTGTTCCAGTTCGGTGGCTACGTCGACCACCACCGCGCCGCCGATATGGTCCATGAAATCCACATCGGCCACGTACAGGAACCACAGGGGAGCGTGTCTTTCTTTGGCCAGCGCGATCGCCTGCATCTGGGCGCGGACGCTGGCCTCGCCCCCCCGCGTTGCGCACAAAATCGCTGCCATACGTGTTCTTTAGCCTCCCAGTGCCACGAACCGCAGAAACAGCCACGCTACCCCCGACAAGAGAGTCAGCACGGCCACAGGGATTCCGATCCGGGCGAAGCGATTGAAGCGGATCGGATAGCCGGCCCGCTCGGCGATTCCGGCGGTCATCAGGTTGGATTCGCCGCCAATCAGCAGCCCGTTCCCGCCCAGCGTGACCCCGATCGACAGAGCATAGTACAGCACTTTGCTCTCCGCGCCGGGGATTCCCCCGCTGAGAAAGCCCACCACCGGCAGCAGGGCTGCCGTCAATGGCACACTCGCCACCACGAAGGACAGCAGGCCGCTGCCCATGACTATCACCAGGATGCCCAACAGCAGGTTGCCGCCGATCAGGCTGCTCATCGCCGCCGCAATCAGGCTCAGGATCCCAACCTCCTGGATTGCCCCGACCAACATAAAGAGCGCCATGAAAAAGACCAGCGTCGTCCAGTCCACTGCGCCGAGCATCTTTTCGATGTTCGGTTCTACCCACAGCAGGAGCAGGGTTGCGCCGACCAGCGCCGTCACCGCCGGCACGAGATGCAGGCTGTCGCCCAGCGCGAAAAAGACCAGCATCCCGCCAAAGACGATCCCCGACCGGCGCAAGCCTGCCGGGTCTTTGATGGCGGCGTTTTGGCGCAGTCGCTCGTAGAGTATCGGCGAAACGCCGCCGCCGTGCCTGCGGATTTCTTTGCGAAAGTAAAACAAACAGGCTGCCGTCATCACGCCCAGGGCAAGCACCGCCCCCAGCATCTGATTGACCAGAAAATCGTTGAAGCCGATCCCGGCATAAGCGCCGATCATGATGTTGGTGGGCGTGCCGATCAGGGTACTGATCCCCGCCACGTTGGAGGCCAGGATTTCCGGGATAAGCAGGGCCAGCGGGTCGATGTCCAGGGCCAGGGCGATCTGGATCGTGATCGGGGCCACCAGGAGCATGGTCGTCACGTTGTCCAGCAGGGCCGAGGCCGCCGACGTGATTCCGATCAGGACGATCATGAGCAGGGAGACTCGCCCCCGGCTCATCCGGTAGGCGGCGAAGGCCAGCCACTGGAAGATGCCCGTGCCCTCCACGATGCCGACCACGATCATCATGCCCAGCACCAGGAAGATCACTTCCCAGTCGATGTAGGCCAGGGCGCGCTCGAAATCGAAGACGTACAGGCTGGGCACCAGCGCGCCGCCTACGAACGTGATCAGGAACACCGCCGAAATCCCGGCCAACGCGGCCAGGGCATTGCGCAGTTTCTCCAGGGCGATGATCACCAGCACGCCCACGAAGGTCAGCCCGGCGGCCCAGAAACCGGGCGTGATCCGGTGCGCCAGGGAGATGGCCTGGAGACTGTAGGCGTGTTCGATGCGCAGTTGCTCGATCTCGTGCGAGCTGAGATCGTGCTGGTAAGGGACGTAGTGGGCGTGGGTGATGTCGACGCGGACGGCCGTCACGGCCGAGGTGGGCAGGTTGACGAACCAGGAGCCATCCCGCAGGCTGTGTGTCTCAGCCACGGGCGTCGGGTCGCCATTCACGAAGACCGCCACCGTGGCTCCGGCGACGGGCTGCGCCTGCTCGTCCACCAGATGGCCGGAGAGTTCCGGGCCGCCCGCCGGCTGGCCGGACACAAGCGGCGCTTCCGCCAGGACAAGCAGCGCGGCGCACAGCAGCAGGCCCATCGCCAGCAGAACCAGGCCGACTCGACGCACGGGGATGTCCTTTCAAAGATGGCATTGCATTCCCTGCTCATCTCATTATGGTCGCAACCCTGGCGGGTGGCAATCCAATCAGTGTATCCACCGGGGCAGGGCGAGTACAATCAGCGCGTGAATGAAGTATCCCAGTCCTCGTGAGCCGGAGGGCGCCCCATGCCTGAATTCTTCAACGTCGTTCCCCCCGATGAGGCCCGCGCCCGCTGGTTGGCCGCGCTCAGCCACCGCACCGCGACCGGCACGGCCGCCAGTGCCCTCCAGCAGGCCATCCAGTACGGCGTGCCGGTCGTCGTTGACGAGGTGCTCAGCCCGCAAGACCTGCCCGCTTTTCGCCGCGCCACGGTCGATGGCTATGCCGTGCGGGCCGCCGATACCTTCGGGGCGAGCGATTCGCTGCCGGCCTACCTGGTCGTGGCCGGGGAGGCCCGTATGGGCGAAGCGCCCGCGTTTGCGATTGGTCCCGGCCAGGCCGCGCTGATTCACACCGGCGCGATGCTGCCCGACGGGGCGGACGCGGTGGTGATGATCGAGTTCACCCAGCCCGCCGCCGGGGGGGAGATCGAAGTCGCGCGCCGGGTCGCGCCAGGCGAAAACGTCCTCCAGGTGGGCGAGGACATCCGGCGTGGGGAGGCGATCCTGCCCGGCGGGGCCATCCTGCGCCCGCAGGACGTGGGTGGGCTGCTGGCCCTGGGCCTGGGCACCGAGGATCGCCCCCTGGTCGTGCGCGACCGGCCGCGCGTGGCCCTCTTTTCCACCGGCGACGAGGTTGTTCCCCCCGCTCAGACGCCCGGTCCCGGCCAGGTGCGCGACATCAACACCTTCACGATCAGCGCTCTGGCGGCCCGCGCCGGGGCCGTGCCGGACGCGCGCGGCCTGATCCCCGACCGGCCGGACGATCTGCTTTCGGCCCTGCGCCTGGCCCTCGCCCCGCCCGGCGCGGCGGACATGCTCGTCGTCACGGCGGGGAGCAGCGTCAGCGTTCGTGACATGACCGCCGGAGTCTTCACCCGGCTGGCGGCCGAGTTTGGCGGCCCCGGCGTGCTGGTGCACGGCGTGGCGCTTCGGCCCGGCAAGCCGACCATCCTGGCCGCGATCGGCGGACGGCCGGTGCTGGGTCTGCCCGGCAACCCGGTCAGCGCCATGGTCGCCTTCTGGCTGTTCGGCCGCCCGGCGATCGCCCACCTGATGGGCGCCCGGCTACCCGTCGCGCCGCGCACCCAGGCGATCCTGACGGCGAATGTCGCCGGCGCCGCCGGGCGCGAGGATTATGTCCCCTGCCGGCTGCGCGAAGAGGGAGAGCAGTTCCTGGCCGAGCCGATCTTCGGCAAGAGCAACCTGATCTTCAGCCTGGTGCGGGCCGATGGCCTGATCAAAGTGCCGCTCGACGCGGCCGGGTTGCGTGCCGGCGAGTCAGTCACGGTATACTTCTTTTAAGAACGATTCCACCTATCACCGATCGATCCATGAACCACGACGATTCCGGCAAGACTCGAGTTCAACTCATCGAAGAACTGATTGCCCTGCGCCAGCGGGTCGCCGCGCTGGAGGCGAGCGACCTCGCCGCCCAGACGGAGGCCAGCGCCGAGCGGCTGCGCCAGGTGATCCAGAACATGCCGGTCATGATGCTGGCTTACGACGAAGCCCGCATGCACATCGTGGTCTGGAACCAGGAATGCGAGCGGGTGACCGGCTGGAGCGCGGCGGAGGTCGTTGGCGACCGTCTGGCCGTCCTGCGTTTCTATCCGGATGAAGCTTACCGGCACTATCTGTACGCCGAGTGGGACCGCCTGGGCGACGATTACCGCGACCTGGAAAGCGAGATGACCTGCAAGGATGGTTCGGTCAGGACCGTGGCCTGGTCGAACATTTCCGGGCGTTTTCCCGTGCCGGGCTGGGGGACGTGGGCCATCGGGGTGGACGTGACCGCGCGCAAGCAGGCCGAGCGCGTGCTGCTGAACGCGCGCGACGAACTGGAGCGTCTCGTCCAGGCCCGCACCCGCGAGCTGGCCGACAGCAACCGGCAGCTCGAAGCCGAGATCGAGGATCGCATTCAAGCGGAAGAAGCCGTCCGCGAGCGCGAGGAACGACTGCGCCAGGTGCTCGAACACATGCCGGTGATGATGATCGCCTACGATGCCAAAGCAGACGCCATCGCTGTCTGGAACCAGGAATGCGAACGCGTCAGCGGCTACAGCGCGGCTGAGATGGTCGGCCGGCCGGCCACCGAGATCAACCGGCTGCTCTACCCGGATCGAGATTATCTGAACCAGTTGTGGAAGCGGATGAAGGCCAGCGGCGATCGCTACCGGGACTGGGAATGGGAGTGGGTGTGCAAGGATGGGACGCGCAAGACGATCTCGTGGTCGAATATCTCCGGGGATTATCCGATCCCCGGTTGGGCGACCTGGGCCGTAGGGATCGATGTGACCGAGCGCCGGAAGGCCCAAAAACGCGCTCTGGAGCTGATCGTCGAGCAGCAGCGCGTCCGGTTCCTCCAGCAGTTCATCGGTGATGTATCGCATGACCTCAAGAATCCGCTGGCGAGTATGAAGTTCAGCCTGGGGGTGATCCAGCGCACCGCGGACGAGGCCCAGCGCCAGCAGCACCTGGGGATCATCGACACGCAGGTGCGCCACCTTGAGAAGGTGCTGGAAGATCTGCTGAATATCATCCGGCTCGACCGGGACATGGCGCTCAACGACCAGATCGCCGATCTCAACCCGCTTGTTGATCAGATCGTCTCTGCCCAGCGCGGGCCCGCCGCCGCCAGGCATCAGACGATCGCAGCCCGGCTGGATTCCAGGTCGCTGCGGGTCCGGTGCGAACCGGCCAAACTCAGCCAGGCGATCACCAACCTGGTCATCAACGCGATCAACTACACCCCCGAGGGCGGAGCCATCAGCCTGCGCACGCTGCTCAACGGCGAACAGGCCGTGCTGGAGGTGATCGACACCGGGATCGGCATTGAGCCAGACATCCTGCCGCATATCTTCAAGCGCTTCTTCCGGGCCGACCAGGCGCGCAGCACCCACACCGGAGGGATGGGCCTGGGGCTGGCGATCGCCCAGGCGATCGTCCATGCCCATCGCGGCACGATCGAGGTGGATAGCACCCCCGGCCAGGGCAGTACCTTCCGCATCCGTCTCCCCCTGGCAGAGCGTGACCAGTCATGATTGTCAGTCGGAGTATACTTAGTTCACCAGCCAGTGTTCCGGAAATCATCGGGTTATGAACCACGACGATTTCAGCAAGTCCGAGGTCCAGCTCATCGAGGAACTGGATGCCCTGCGCCAGCGAATTGCCGTTCTGGAAGCGAGCGATCTCGCCGTCCAGATGGAGACCGGCGCTGAGCGACTGCGCAAGGTGATCCAGAACATGCCGGTCATGATGCTGGCTTACGACGAAGCCCGCGACAGGATCGTGGTCTGGAACCAGGAATGCGAGCGGGTGACCGGCTGGAGCGCGGCGGAGGTGGTCAACAAGCCATTCGCCGATCGACTGTACTATCCCGACTCCAACTACCGGCATCGTCTGCTCGCCGAATGGAACCGCCACGGGGACAACTACCGCGACCTGGAAAGCGAGATGACCTGCAAGGACGGCTCGGTCAAAACCGTGGCCTGGTCGAACATTTCCGGGCGCTTTCCCGTGCCGGGCTGGGGCACCTGGGCCATCGGGGTAGACGTGACCGTACGCAAGCAGGCCGAACGGGTGCTGCTGAACGCCCGCGACGAACTGGAGCGGTTGATTCAGGTCCGCACCCGCGAGCTGGCCGACAGCAACCGGCAGCTCGAAGCCGAGATCGAGGAGCGCATCCAGGCGGAGGAAGCGGTCCGCGAGCGCGAGGAACGGCTGCGCCAGGTGCTCGAACACATGCCGGTCATGATGCTCGCTTATGCCGAGGATGCATCCACGATCGTGGTCTGGAATCGGGAATGCGAGCGCGTCACCGGCTACAGCGCGGCTGAGATGGTCGGCCGGCCGGCCACCGAGACCAATCCCCTGATTTACCCGGATCAGGATTATCTGGATCATCTGTGGAAGCTGTGGCAGGCCAGTGGCGATCGCTACCGGGATGTGGAATGGGACTGGTTATGCAAGGATGGCACCCGCAAGACCATCTCCTGGTCGAATATCTCCGCTGATTTCCCGATTCCCGGCTGGGCTACCTGGGGCATTGGGGTGGATGTAACCGAGCGCCGCAAGGCCCAGAAACGCGCCCTGGAGCTGATTGTCGAGCAGCAGCGCGTCCAATTTCTCCAGCAGTTCATTGGCGACATTTCACACGACCTCAAGAATCCACTGGCCAGCATGAAGTTCAGCCTGGGGGTGATTGCCCGCACCACGAATGAGACCCAGCGCCAGCAGCACATGGATATCATCGACACCCAGATCCGCCACCTGGAAAAGGTGCTGGAAGACCTGCTGAACATCGTCCGGCTCGACCGGGACATGGCGCTGACCTGGCAGATCGCCGACCTCAACCCACTGGTCGAGCAGATCGCTTCTCAGCAGCGCGCTTCGGCGAACCAAAAGCAGCAGTCCGTCACGATCCGGCTGGCTCCTCAACCGCTGTGGGTCCGGTGCGACCCGGCCAAACTCAGCCAGGCGATCGCCAACCTGGTCATTAACGCGATCAACTACACGCCCGAGGGTGGGGTTATCACGCTGTGCAGCATCCAGGAGGATGAACAGGCCGTGCTGGAGGTGATCGACACCGGGATCGGCATTGAGCCAGACATCCTGCCGCATATCTTCAAGCGCTTCTTCCGGGCCGACCAGGCGCGCAGCACCCACACCGGAGGGATGGGCCTGGGGCTGGCGATCGCCCAGGCGATCGTCCATGCCCATCGCGGCACGATCGAGGTGGATAGCACCCCCGGCCAGGGCAGTACTTTCCGCATCCGCCTGCCGCTGGCGAGGGAATGACCTGCCGCCCCCCATGACCGATGCGCGCGCGATTTACCTTCACGATATCCCGCTGGACGAGGCCCTGGCGGCCTTTGATGCCGCGTTGGATCGCGCGCTACCGGGTTACGACATCACCCGCACAGGCGAAATCGCCACCGAAATTCAGCCGGTGGGCGCCTCCGGGTCGGGTGGCTCCGAGCCGGGGCCATGAGCGTCCCGTTCGACTTCTCCTACCGCCCTATTTTGGAGACCGCCCGCCTGCGCCTGGCGATCCTGGCGCGGGAGGACGCGCCCGGCCTGCTGGCCCTGCTCGGCGATCGCGAAGTCAGCCGTCGCCACGACCTGTCCCCACCGGAAACCCTGGCCGAGGCCGAGACGCTGATCATGGATTTCACCCGGCGCTTCGAGGCAGGCCGGGGTCTGCACTGGAAGATCGCTCTCCATGCCGATCCGGCGGGCCTGATTGGAACGTGCGGCATCCTGACCTGGCGGCCCTGGGATCGCTGCGCGGTCGTGGGCTACGACGTGGCCCGGCCGCACTGGGGCCAGGGCTACGCCAGCGAGGCGCTGGGCGCGGTCCTGACCTGGGGCTTCGCGTACCTGGGCGTGGCGCGTTTCGAGGCTCGCGTCGCGTTGGACAATCCCGCCTCCGAACGGGTGCTGGCCCGGCTGGGCTTCCAGGCGGAGGGCGTACTGGAGCAGCCCGACGTCTGGACGGGCGGCCGCCGGGCGGTGCGGCTGTACGCGCTGGCCCGGCCGGAATAGACTCCCTTTCAATTCAACTCAGATTTCACGGATAGGACGGATGAACGCGGGTTTGCAGCAGGAAAACCGTGTCTATCCTTTTGAATCCGCGTTATCTGTGTTGAATTGAATGGTTGCCATATCGTGACCCGGTCTGGTCGTGAGCCGGCTTTAGGAGTAGACTGAAGGGCATCAATCACACAGGTCTCCCTGACAGAAATGGCACACGAACATGCCTGAAGAACGCCTGCAAAAACTGATGGCCCAGGCCGGGATCGCCTCGCGCCGGGCGGCGGAGGAGATCATCCGCCAGGGCCGGGTCACGATCAACGGCCGGACGGCCGCCATCGGCGACAAAGCCGACCTCAGCCGCGACCAGGTGAAGATCGACGGCGAGCTGCTCAAGCCCGCTGCCGGGGGTAAGCTGGTCTACATCATGCTCAACAAGCCGGTCGGGGTGGTCAGCGCGGCCAGCGCCCAGCGCCAGGAGAAGCGCCGCACCGTGCGCGATCTGGTGACGGTCGACGAGCGCGTCTACCCGGTCGGGCGGCTGGACGCGGACAGCGAGGGCCTGATCCTGCTGACCAACGACGGCGAGCTGACCAACCGGCTGACTCACCCCCGCTACGGCCACGCCAAGACCTACCGCGTCCTGGTCCAGGGCCTGCCGACCGACTTCCAGTTGGAGCTGTGGGCGGGCGGGGTGATGCTGGACGACGGCCCGACCGCGCCGTGCGACATCAAGGTCGAGCAGCATGAAAACAATATGACCTGGCTGGAAGTCAAGATGCAGGAAGGCCGCAAACGCCAGATCCGGCGCGCGGCCGGGGCGGTCGGCCTGCGCGTGGAGCGCCTGGTGCGCGTCCGGATCGGGCCGCTGCGTCTGGGCAACCTCAAGCCCGGCGAGTGGCGCTTTCTGACCGACGAGGAGGTGCGGGCGCTCAAGGCCAGCCGTCCGGGCCAGCCAGGCGTCCGCCGCCATCCCATCGGCCCGTCTGCCCTGCGCCGTCCGGTTTCCCGCGCGGCCCGCGAACCGGGCGATGCGGAAAGGCCGGCTGGCAAAGCCAGACCGGAGCAGCCCGGCCGGGCGCGTCCCGGCGGAGCGAGGCCGGGTGGGGCGGGGTCTGGCCGTTCGAAGCCCAGCGGCTCGAAACCGGGTGGGTCACGCCCCGGTGGATCGAAACCCGGCGGCTCGAAACCGGGTGGGTCACGCCCCGGTGGATCGAAACCCGGCGGTTCGAAACCGGGTGGGTCACGCTCAGGTGGCTCCAAGCCGGGCGGTGGAAAACAGCCGGGTGGCAAACGGCAGCCGGGAGGTAAGAAGCGGCCATGAATCAACCGGCCGAGAGTTGGGTCGTTCGCCAGCGGGAGATCTTCCAGGGGCGGCGGCATTTCATGCGCGATATCCTGTTCGACAAGGTCGCCTGCAAGGTGCTGTGGAAGCTCACTGTGACCGGGCTGGAGCACATCCCGGCCAGCGGGCCGGCCATCCTGATGATGAACCACGTCACGGCCGTCGATCCGTTCGCGGCGCTGGGTTCGGCCCGGCCGCGCTACGTTGTGCCGATGAGCAAGATCGAGAACTTCTGGAACCCGTTCGTGGGCATCCTGGTGCGATCCTGGGGGGCCTACCCGGTGCGGCGCGGTGAGGTCGACCGCGAGGCGCTGCGCACGGCCCTGCTGCTGCTGGAGGCGGGCGAGATCACGCTCATCGCGCCGGAGGGCACGCGCAGCCCGGCCCTGATCCGGCCCAAGGACGGGCTGGCCTACCTGGCGACGCGGGCCAAACCCGCCCCGGTGATCGTGCCCACGGCCGTCTACAACCTGGAAACGTGGTTGCGCGACCTGGTCACGCCCTGGCGGCGGACGCACGCCTGTGTCAGCTACGGGCGCGGCTTCCGGCTGCGGACCGAAGGGGGAGGGCGGCGCATCTCGCGTGAGACGCTCTCCGCCATGACCGACGAGATGATGTACCAGCTCGCCGCGCTCCTGCCGGAGCGCAACCGGGGCGTCTACAGTGACCTGGACAAGGCCACGACCAACTACCTGGAGTTCGTGTAAGCCCGTCCGAGAAATGTTGAATTCTTAATTTTGAATGTTGAATTGGAAAGGCAAAAACGCCGCCCCATTTCCGGTTCTTAATTAAGAATTCAGAATTAAGAATTCAAAATTCCCATGAATCTGCGCACGCCCCCCATGCCCACGCCATCGTCCCCGCCCGCCCGGCCCGCTGGCCGTGTCACGGTTGTCGAGCCGGACAGCGCCGCCGCCGCGCTGGGCGTCCAACCCGGCGATGGGCTGCTGGCCGTCAACGGCCACCCGGTCGAGGACGTGATCGACGTCCAGTTTTACGCCGCCGAGGACCGGCTGGCCCTGGAAATCCAGCGCGGGGAGGAGCGACTCACCCTGCGTGGCCCGCGCGAGGAGTACCAGTCGCTCGGCCTGGAATTCGAGCACCCGACCTTCGACATCGACATCCGGCGCTGCAACAACCTGTGCCCGTTCTGCTTCGTGCTGCAAATGGGCCCCCGCATGCGCCGCACGCTGTACATCAAGGACGACGACTACCGCTACTCGTTCCTGTTCGGCCACTACGTCACCCTGACCAACCTGAGCGATCACGACTGGGATCGGATCAAGACCCAGCACCTCAGCCCGCTGTACGTCTCCGTCCACGCCACGGATATCGAAGCGCGGCGGGCCTGCCTGGGCAACCCGGACATCCCCGACGTGCTGGCCCAGCTCCGCGAGCTGCGCGAGCACCGCATCGAGATTCACACCCAGCTCGTGGTCACGCCCGGCCTCAACGACGGCCCCATCCTGGAGCAGAGCGTCCGCGACCTGGCCGGGCTGTGGCCGGCCGTCCAGAGCGTGAGCGTCGTCCCGGTCGGACTGACCAGGCACCACAAGTACGGGCGGCGCACCCACACCCGCGCCGAAGCCGAGGCAATCCTGGACCTGTGCGCGCGCTGGCAGAAGGAATTCCGCAAGCGCTTCGACGTGCGCTTTGTCTATCCCACCGACGAGTGGTACCTGGTCACGGAGCGGCCCGTGCCACCCCTGAGCCACTACGACGACCTGGACGGTTTGCAGGAGAACGGGCTGGGGATGGTGCGCACCTTCCTGAACGAATGGGCCACCGTGCGCCGGGCGGAAGTGCCCGTGCTGGAGCCGGTCCGCCGCCGCGTGACGCTGGTCACGGCGGCGCTCTTCGCCCCGACTCTGACTCGCGCCGCCGCCGAGCTGGCCGCCGACAGCGGCACGACGATCGACGTGATCGCGATCCGCAACGAGCGTCTGGGCGAGACGATCACCGTGGCCGGACTGCTGATGGCCCAGGACATTCTGGATCAACTCCAGGGGCGGGAATTGGGCGAGGTCGTGGTGCTGCCCCGGATCATGTTCGACCACCCGGACGGGATCAGCCTGGACGACCTGCACCCGTTGCACATCGCCCGGACGCTGGGCCGCCCGGTGGCCCTGGCCGACCTGATGGGCGACGTGGTGGACGTCCTGACCGGCCACAATCCGCTGACCTTCGATCCCGAAGCCGGCCTGATCCACCCCGACTCGATCATGCGCGTCGGCGGCTGGGCGGTCGAAAAGTACCTGTGAGGACGAGAGGATTCGACTATGCTGCTGACGACCGGCAACGCGGCCAAACTGTACTGCATGGACTGGATCGCGCGGCGCGCCGAGCAGTCCGGCGGCGATCTGAGCATCCTCGACCTGGGCTGCGGCACGGCCAAGGACTTCGTGGCCTTGCTGGAGCGTTTCCCCCGGGTGCGTTACGTGGGCATCGAGCCTGCTCCGGCGGCGTGCGAAGCCGCCCGGCGTCACCTGGCCGGGCACGACATCACGATCATCAACGCCCTGGCCTACAGTGTCTTTGGGCGGCTGGTGCAGGAGCCGTTCGACGTAGTGGTGTCTTTCAGCGTGCTGGAGCACGTCTACCAGCGCCAGCGCTACCTGGACAGCGTGGCGGCCTGCCTGAAGCCGGACGGCCGCGCCCTGATCAACTACGACGCCGGGCATTTCGTCGCCCCGGCGGGCTGGCGGGAGCGAGTCAAGAACATCGTCGGGCCGCTGCTGGCCCGGCTGGGCGTCGAGCGCTACTACCAGACTTTCGTCCATGAGGCCGACTTCCGGCGGATGGCCGGAGCCGCCGGGCTGGTCATTGACGAGGCGCTGTCCTTCAACACCCACCTCAAGGGCCTGCACAAGCACATCCCCGCGGCGCACGCCGAGGAACACATGCGGCGCTGGCTGGACTACGAGCTGTGGCTCAACGCGCTCGATCTGGCCTATGACGATTCGAAGGCCCGCACCTGGTTCACGCGCAATTTCGTGCTGCGCCGTGAATAGCGCAGCGTCGAAGCGGCAGGCGTCAAAGCGTCCAGACAAGGCCATGTTCTTGAGGGCTTTGACCGGCCACCAATCATCACAAACTACCCACTGCCTTGCCCCGCATTTAGCTCCCTGTAAGGCTGACGGCGCATTTTGCGATGCGCTGTTTAGTTCCGGGCGGGTATAATGACTGTATCAGTCGGGTTCCCACCGGCGGATAACCTGTTTGGTCTGATGTTTTTGCTGATGGCTGAAAGCTGATTGCTGACCGTTTTTTCACAGGAGGCTGCCTATACGCCCATCCACAGGGGGACAACAGCGTTTGGCCCCGCCTCCGGCCTGTTTCCCCGGCCGGGCGCGGGATGACGAGGTGGCGGTTCCTGCCGCAGGGCAGCGCTAACTCCGCAGTGCGCGGAGGAAGATCGAGGAATCAACGGATGCCGCCAGGGCGCTTCATCACCGCCCTATTGCTTCCCCCTCCAGTTCGATAAGCCGGCGATCAAAGCTCCCCTCCCCGGGGCAGACAACACCGCCCGCAGTGATGACCCCGCCGCGACGAGGCGTGTTTTCGGCTACCTGAGGCAAGTATGCCTGAGGCAAGTATGCCTGAGGCTTGCCGGTCGTCGCGGGGCTGCTTTGGCTATGCACTCGCATGCTTTCACCAATAGCCAAACGCCAACAGCCAAGAGCCGCTTTTTATGGAGGGATTTTCCATGTGTGGTATCGTTGGATACATCGGCCCGCAAGATGCCGCCCCGATCATCCTGGCCGGACTCAAGCGCCTGGAATACCGCGGTTACGATTCGGCCGGGCTGGCCGTGATTCAGGACGGCCAGATCGCGCTGCGCCGCGATGTCGGCAAGCTGGACAACCTCACCCGGCTGGTGGAAGAAAACCCGGTCAGCGGCCCGATCGGGATCGGTCACACCCGCTGGGCCACCCACGGCGAACCCAGCCCGCGCAACGCCCATCCCCATATCGGCATGAGCGGCAAGGTGGTCGTCGTCCACAACGGCATTGTCGAGAATTTCATGGAGTTGCGCGGTGAACTGACCGCCGAAGGCGTCGTGTTCCAATCCGAGACCGACACCGAGGTGATCGTCCACCTGATCGAGCGCTACCTGAGCACCGACACCAACCTGACCGACGCCATGCGCCACGTGGTTAAGCACCTGCGCGGCGCGCATGCCATCGTCGCCATGAGCACCGCCGAGCCGGATCGGCTGGTCACGACCCGCATCGGCAACGCGGGCGGGGTCGCCATTGGCCTCGGCGACGGCGAAAACTTCATCGCCTCCGACATCCCGGCCATCCTGACCCACACCCGGCGGATCGTTTTTCTGGAAAGCCAGCAGGTCGCCACCGTGACCGCCGATGGCTACATGGTCCAGACGGTGGACGGCAGCCCGGTCCTGGCCCGTATCGCGCACATCGATTGGAACCCGATGAGCGCCGAGCTGGGCGAATACAAGCACTTCATGCAAAAGGAAATCTTCGAGCAGGCCCGCGCCATGACCGACACTCTGCGCGGCCGGATCGACTTCGAGACGGGCAAGGTATCCTTCACCGACCTCAAGCTGACCCCCGAAGACGCCCGGAAGATCAGCAAGATCATCACCACCGCCTGCGGGACGAGCGCCTACAGCGCCCTGATCGGCAAGTTCCTGATCGAGGAGCTGGCCCGCATCCCGGTCGAGGTGGACTACGCCAGCGAGTTCCGCTACCGCAACCCGGTCATCAACGGCCATTCGTACATCCTGGCGATCACCCAGAGCGGCGAGACGGTCGATACCCTGGCCGCCATCGAGGAGGCGCGCGGCAAGGGCGCCAGGGTGTGGAGCATCGTCAACGTGATCGGCAGCCAGGCGATGCGCCTGGCCGACGGGTTCATCACCATGCAGGCCGGACCGGAGATCGGCGTCGCCTCCACCAAAGCCTTCACCACCAGCGTGCTCGATCAATACCTGCTGGCCCTGTATCTGGCCGACCTGCGCGGCCTGCTCAGCCCGGCCGAACTGCGCCAGCACGCCCAGGCTCTGGCCCGCCTGCCGGATATCGTGGGCCGCGTCCTGGCCGACGACCAGCAGTACGAGGCCCTGGCCGTCGAGCTATCCACCTACAGCAACTTCCTGTACCTGGGGCGGGGGATCAACTACCCGATCGCCCTGGAAGGCGCGCTCAAGCTCAAGGAGATCAGCTATATCCACGCCGAGGGCTACCCCGCTGGCGAGATGAAGCACGGCCCGATCGCGCTGATCAACGAGCACATGCCGACCGTGGCGATCGTGCTCAAGGATCACGTCTACGAGAAGATGCTCAGCCAGGTGGAGCAGGCCAAGGCGCGCGGCGGCAAGGTGATCGCGGTCGCCACCGAGGGCGACAGCCTGATCGCCGAGAAAGCCGACCACGTACTCTACATCCCGGAAGTGCCGGAACTGATCAGCCCGGTGGTCAGCGTGATCCCGCTGCAACTGCTGGCCTATCACATCGCCGTGCGGCGCGGCGCGGACGTCGATAAGCCGCGCAACCTCGCCAAGAGCGTGACCGTGGAGTAAACTGGGCAGACTTGGCAAAAGCGAAAACCTGAACCATTGAGGACGCGGAGACCGCGGAGGAAGGACTTAAGGACTGTCTGCCTCTGCGCGCTCTCCGCGTCCTTTGTGATGAGACCGCCTCGCGGTTTTTGACGAGAATCCTGAATCGCCCGATCGGGTGCATACCAGATTGGGGGCAAAATCAGGCTGCGGCGGCCCATAGGGCATCAAAGTCATCACTCATCACGGCGGCGTGAATAAGCCGCATGTGTTGGACACGGGGGCGAGACCAGCGCATGCCAGGGCCACACAGGCGCGCCTTGAACTGCTTGATGCCACTTTCGACCGAACCAGAACCGATGAGACGACCTTCTTCGCGAAAGTGCTGGTAGGCCATCCGGCGCTGATGCCGCTCGAAATTGGGGACATCGCCCAGCACGGTCTATAGTGGCTGTGCTCGGCACAGGGCAAGTTGTCCGCCTCCCCGCTCAAGGCATCCTGGCCTGGCCGGACCCCAATGTCAAAGACCACCCCGGTTTTGAATTCTTTCCACCCCTCCCCACGTACATGGACCATGCCCCCATCCATACTCACCTCTGGGCTGATGATCGGGCTGGTGCAGTTCGATGAATTGTATGCGCGGGTGAGGAGCAGTGAGACGGCGCGCTGGGTGTGGCTGGCGATCGACCCGGTGAGCAAGGCGTTGCCGGCGCTGTACCTGGGAGGACGCAAGAGTGAGGATGGGTACGCGGTGGTGCACGACTTCAAGGCGCGTCTGGATGAGGGGCGTATTCCGGCGGCGACGAGCGATGGGCTGCGGACGTACTTCTATGCGCTGACGGCGCACTTCGGGAGTTGGGTGCGACCGAAGCGGGCGCGGAAGGACCACTGGCAGCCGGCGGATGGCCTGGTGATTGGACAACTGGTCAAGCGACGGGAGAGAGGGTGGGTGACATTCACACTGACGCGGATGTTGTGGGGGACACGGCGGATGCTGGATGAGCGACTGGCGAGGCACGGGTTTCGCGCCACGATCCAGACGGCGTTCATCGAGCGGGTCAACCTGACAGTGCGGCAAGGGGTGGCGTTACTCACGCGGCGGACGTGGTCGCTGGCGCAGACAGAGGGCCAGTTGCTGCTGCACGTGGAGTGGTGGCGGTGCTACTATCACTTTGTGCGGCCGCACGAGTCGCTGCGGGTGCCGGTGGCGGGGTTGAGGCGGCGCTACCGGGCGCGCACCCCCGCGATGGCGCTGAGGCTGACCGACCGACCGTGGACGGTCGGAGAACTGCTGCGGATGCCGCTGATGCCGGTGGAGGCGGCGTAAGCGATTCTCCTCCAGGGGCAGGGTCGCCTGGAGGGAGGGGGATACAGGGCGCGAATCCGGGCCGGACTGGGCCTGATTCCTGATTTTGGGGAGCGTTTTGCCTGGATCGGGCTCGATCCGGGCCGGCGGCGGGTGTCGCGAATTATCCATCATTCCGATTCGTAGCACCGAACATGCCGATGTACAATCTGCCTGGTTTGGCTGTCGAACATCGCATAGGATTTCCCGTATTCACCGAGCGTTCTCGACGCATTCTTATCCGTGTGAATGGATTCAGAAGGATGTTGAACCTGGGTCAAAGCCACCCCACCGCAGGCCGGCGGGTCGCGGTCGTCATCCTGGCGCTGATGTGCGCTGGACTGCTGCTCAGTCTGGTCGCGCTGCTGGTTGCCCCTGTCCCAGCGGCCAGCGCAACCAGCGCCAGCCCGGCGGTGGTCGCGTTCAGCCTGGATCGGCAGCAGGTCAGCCTGCCCGGCCAGTGCACGACCCTGCGTTGGGACGTGAGCGGCGTCAGGGAAGTCTATGTCGACGCCGCCAGAGTGGTGGCCGGAGTGGCGGTTCAGGGGACGTTCGAAACCTGTCCGCTCTGGCCGGTGATGCACACTCTGAAAATCGTGCTTCCGGATGGAGCCAGCCAGACTTACTCACTCTTTCTGGATATTGTGTTCTGGATGCCCGCTTTCTGGCTGCTGCTGGCTGGCGCATTGCTGACCGGCGGGGTTGCCCTGCGCTGGTCGGGCCGCTTTTCCGTGCCGCCGATCCTGGCCCGCGCCGCGAGCGGGCTGCGCGCCCGTGCCTGGGCCAGATCGCTTGGCTACGCGCTTTTGGTGCTGTGGATTGCGACCATCATGTTCTTTTGGGTCATGAACAATGCGCCACGCGTGGCCGCCACGAACGAGCTGCTTAAATCGCTGCTGGCCGCCTTGAAATCGATTTTTCTCGCGCCTTATCTTGGTTAAAAAACAATGCTTCTCGAGTTTAGCGCTGCTGTAGCCGTCACAATTCTCTACTCCTTCGCCTGTCTGAGCCTGGGCGCGCGTTTGCTAAATCTACTGAACATCTCCCGGAAAGAAGGGGAGCCACTCGATCCCATTGCGGGGACAGGCAGCGCTTTTTTGCTGGGCCAGGGCGTGCTGGCCGCGCTCTGGGTGGTGGTCAGCCTGGCAGGATGGTTTTCGCTGTCCGTGGTATTGGGTATTTCGGTGGCGGCAGGGCTGTCGGGCATTCGTTTGGGCTGGGAACTGCTGGTGAGGTTGATCCGCCGTTTCCGCGCTGCCCTGGCTGGCCTTCGCGCCGAAGGCTGGCCGCTCCGGATCGTGGCGCTACTCACGCTGCTTCTGGTTGTGATGACCTCTTTATCGACCTTTCTGCCGCCCGAACATCGGGGAGACGCCCTGGCGTTCTATCTCGCCCAACCCCGGCTGATCAGCGCCACCGAACACCTTACCCTGCTGCCTGGTTATGAGGGATTTGCCAGGGTGGGGCTTCAGGCGGAGTTTCATTACGCTGCTTTGGTGACACTGAACGGCCCAACCGCCGCCAAGCTCATCATGGGGCCGATCAGCTTGGCCGGGGCGCTGCTGTTCCTGGCGCTTGGTGGTCAGGCCGGACTGGGCCGGCACGGCAAGTGGATTGCCCTGACCGCGCTGTATACCTCGACGGCGTTCACAACGGTGATTGGGGATGGCAAGGTCGATTTGCTGGGTGCGGCGCTGGGCCTGGCCGCGTTCTACTGGGCCTGGCAAGCTGTACCCCGCTGGGGCGCGCCGGAACTGAGTCTGACCGGCCTCCTGGCCGGCCTGGCGGTCGTCGCCAAGATTTCTTACCTCCCGGTACTCCCGCCCGGCCTTTTGCTGCTGGTGGTCTGGAAGTATCTCAGGGAGCAACCCGCTGAAGCCCGCTTTAGCCGGGGCGGATTGCGCGCGCTCCTCGGCGGGCTGATCTGGCTGGGGGTGTGGGCCGCTCTCGCGCTGCTGCCTCACGTCCTCAAGAGCACGGTATTGTTCAATGACCCACTCGCTCCATTCCTTGGATCGCAAAATGCCTGGCTGACGGACCAGGTGTGGTTCAGCCCCGCCACAACCCGGCGTATTATTTTCCTCTATCCCTTCGCGTTAGTGTACGGTCAGTTCTGGGCCCAGGCCGGCGATCTGTCCCCGTTGTTCCTGGCGTTTTTGCCGCTGGCACTGGCGATGTCGCGCCCGCGCTCGCTTTTGCACAGCCGGTTGCTGCCCGTTGTCCTGGCCGGAGCAGTCGGCGTGCTGGTGTGGATGATTTACCGGCCCAGTATCTTCGCCCCGCGCTACATTCTGACTGCGCTGCTGGTGTTGCTTCTGGTCGGCGCGCGCGCCGCCGAAGGAATCATCCAGCCGGGGAGCCTGCGCCCGATCTGGCTGAGGACGATCATCTGGGCCTCGCTGCTGGTCGCTCTGGGGGGGGAGATAACGCGCTTCGAGCCCAGGACAGCCAACGTCATCCATCTCGCCACAGGCCAGCAATCCGAGTGTGACATGGAGGTATTGACTTCGGATGCGAGCTGCCGAATTGCCAGGATACTGAGCGACCAGATGGCTCCCGGCGACCGCGTCATGATAGGTTCCTACTATACCTACTGGCTGCGGATCGATACGCTGGAATGCATGTACATCGATGGAATGGAGCAATCCCTGGCTTACATCCCCTCGGTTGAGGAACGCTGGGCGTTCCTGATCGAGCAGAATGTGCATTACCTGGTTATCGACAGGCTGACTCACGCTTATCTCATGGAGTCTCTCACGCCCGACAACCCGCCTGACTGGCTGGATATCGAAGTCATCTACGATGGGAGCGCGGAAGAAATCGTCGATAACGAATTCATGGCCTACCGGTTTGAATCGCGCGATCCGGCCTACCAGCCGCGCACCGTCTGCCTTCAAACCCACCCGCCGGTCTGGGAACTGACTCCGGTGCAGGCTCCATGATGATTGGGCTCAAGGATGAAATGTGCGCGACAAGGGGTTTCAACCCCTTGTTCAAGAACCAAGTCACACAGTTTCCGCACATGAGCCTCATGGTTTTCCGACCTCCGTGTTGAGAGAAAGCGCAGTCGCATGATCCACAACAAAACCATCTTCATCACCGGCGGCGCGGGCTTCATCGGCTCCGCCCTGATCGGCCGCCTGGTCGAGGACAACCATATCGTCGCGTACGACAACCTCAGCCGCGATTCGCTCAAGGACAAGGGCTTCAAGGAACATCCCAATCTGACTCTGGTCCAGGGCGACGTGCTGGACTTTGACCAGCTTTCGGCAGCCATGCAGGGCGCGGATATCGTCGTCCACTGCGCGGCCATCGCCGGGATCGATACCGTGATCAAAAGCCCGACCCTGACCATGCGCGTCAACATGGTCGGCTCGGCCAACGTGCTGGAGGCCGCCTCGCGCCTGCCGCGTATCGACCGGGTGGTGTGCTTCTCCACCAGCGAGGTCTTCGGCCAGCAGGCGTTCCGGGCGACCGAACTGGATAAGACGGTCGTCGGCGCGGTGGGCGAAGCCCGCTGGACGTACGCCGTCAGCAAGTTGGCCGAGGAACACCTCGCGATTGCCTACTATCAGGAGAAGTGGCTGCCCACGACCATCGTCCGGCCCTTCAACGTGTACGGGCCAGGTCAGGTGGGCGAAGGTGCGATCCGCACGTTTGTCCAGCGCGCGATCAAGAATCAGCCGATCGAAATCCACGGCGACGGCACCCAGATCCGCGCCTGGTGTTACATCGACGACATGATCGACGGCGTGATCCTGGCGATGGGCCATCCGCGCGCGGTCGGCGAATCGTTCAATGTCGGCAATCAGCGCGCGATTGTGACGATTTACGGCCTGGCGAATGCCATCGTCCGGGTGCTCGGCTCCAAGTCCCCGATTGTGTTCACCCGCAAGGACTACGCCGATGTCGAACTGCGCATCCCGGAGGTGAAGAAGGCATCCGATCTGCTCGGCTTCAACGCCAAAGTCGACCTGGAAGAAGGCATCCAGCGCACGGCCGACTACTATCGGAGCCTGGGCGCATGATCCGGCTGACCATCCCCTCGATCGAAGCCGACGATCTCCAGGCGGTGCGGGACGTTCTGCAAACCGGCTACCTGGTGCAGGGCCAGCACGTCGCCGCGTTCGAGCAGGCGGTCGCAGCCTATGTCGGCGCGCGGCACGCGGTCGCGGTGAGCAACTGCACCGCCGCGCTGCACCTGGCGCTGCTGGCGCTGGATGTCCGGCCCGGCGATCTGGTGATCGTCGCGGCCTACTCCTGGACGGCCACGGCCAACGTGATCGAGCTGTGCGGGGCGCAGCCGGTCTTCGTCGATATCGACCCGGCGACCTTCAACCTCGATCCGGCCCGCCTGGAAGACACCCTGCGCCGGCTGATGGGCACGGCGGACATCGCCCGTCGGGTGAAAGCCATCCTGCCGGTGCATACCTTCGGGCAGACCGCCGACATGCCGGCCATCCTGGCGCTGGCCGGGCAGTATGGCATCCCCGTGGTCGAGGACGCGGCCTGCGCCCTCGGCGCGACGCTGGACGGCCGCCAGGCCGGGACGTGGGGCGGGATGGGCTGCTTCAGCTTTCACCCGCGCAAAGCGATCACGACCGGCGAAGGCGGGATGATCGTCACGGACGACCCGGCGCTGGCCCGCCGCCTGCGCGCCCTGCGTAATCACGGCCTCGACCCCGACGCGCCCGCCGCCGATTTCATCATGCCCGGCTTCAACACCCGCCTGACCGAATTCCAGGCCGCGCTGGGCGTGACCCAGATGGCCAAGCTCGACCGGATCATCGCGGCGCGGCGGCAGGCGGCGGCTGTGTATGATCGACTGTTGGCCGGGACGCCGGTCCAGCCGCCCGCCGTCCGGCCAACCGAAAGCCGCCCGGTCTACCAGTCGTATGTCGTGCTGCTGCCGGAGGCGGCCGCCAGCCGGCGAGCGGCGATCATCGAGCGGCTGCTGGCCCAGGACATTCAGACCACGATCGGCACCTACCACATGCCGCTGACAACCTACTTCCGCACGCGATACGGCTACCGGCCCGGCGATTTCCCGGCCGCGGACGGAGTCTTCGCCCGCGCGCTGACCCTGCCCCTGCACGAGCATCTGACGGAACAGGAACAGGCCCTGGTCGTGGACAGGCTGTGTGAAGCCGTCGGGGCTTATGGCTGATTCAGGCTGGCGGATCGTCTTGCTGGATGAAACCCTCGAACGGGATTACCGCGCGCTCGTCGAATCGGCTCCCGACTCTCCGCTGTCCCACACCCTGGCCTGGCGCGATCTGCTGCGCGAGCGCGGGATGGGGACGCCGGTCTACTGGCTGGCCTACCGGGACGGTGCGTTACGGGGCGCGCTGCCGGCCTTCGTCTTTCACGGCGAGCGGGGGGCGGTGCTCAACTCCCTGCCGTTCATCCAGAGCACGGGCGGGATCGTCACGCCCGCCGGTTGCAGTGATGAGGAGCGTCATTCGCTCGTGGCGGCGCTCGCCGGCGCGATGCTCCGCTGGTGCAAGGATCACGATCTTCTGGCGGCGAGCCTCGTCGGATCGCCGTTTGGGGGGCAGGCGGACGAGCAGGCGTTTCCGGTCGCGCCGGACTTCCAGTTCAGGCGCACGGTGCGGGCGCTCGACCTGTCTCGGCCGCTGGCGTTTCGCCAATCGGTCCGCCAGGCCATTCAGTCCGCCGAAAAACTCAACCCGGTGTTGCACGAGGCCGCCTCGCTGGAGGAGGCCCGGCTCGTCCATGACATTTATGCCGGGAACATGCGGCATATCGGCGTGACGCCGCTGGATTGGGACTTTTACCAACGCTTGTATACCCTCGCGGCAGGGCCGCGCTGGGCGCGGTTCGTCTGGGCGGAGGTGGACGGGGAGCCTGTCTCGGCGTTGGTGATGTTGTGGCACGGGGGTATCATTGACTATTACTCCGTGGGCAGCACGGAGCGGGGGCGGCAAGCGCAGATCAACAGTTGGATTTGCGCCCAACAGATCGGGGCTGCCCGGCAGGCCGGCATGCGCTGGTGGAACTGGATGGTGTCGCCCAGTCCCCAGGTGTATGACTTCAAGAAGCGCTGGGGCGGCGAGGACCGGCAATACTCGATCTGGACCTGGAAGTTCAGTAGATGTTCATCCCTGCTGGAGATGTCCCCCGCTGAATTGTCCCAGACTTTCCCTGGGTATTATGTCGTCCCGTATGCCTGGCTGAAAAACGCCTGACGAGGGTTGGAACGGGTGGGGAATCCGTGAAAAACAGCGAAATCGTCAACCAGCTCCTCTTTGACTATGACAGCCTGTCCCCTGAGGAGATCGCCCAACGCATCAGCCTGCTGCCGCGCAAAATCGTGCGCTGGCTCGGCATCAACCATCCCGACAACCGCACCCGCAAGGTTTTCCTGCGGGCGACCGGGATCGAGATCGGCGAGGACACCGTCATCAACCTCAATTTCGTGGTCGGCGACGATTACGCGCACCTGGTCAGGATCGGGAACCGGGTGGCGATCGCGTCTGGCGTGACGATCATCGCCGCTTCCAACCCCAATAATTCCCAGCTCAACGACAACCCGTATGTCCGCGATAATCTGGTGGTCGAAAAGGAAACCGTCATTGAGGACGATGTCTGGATCGGCACGGGCGTCATCATCCTGCCGGGGGTCACCATTGGGAAGGGGGCCATTCTAGGGGCGGGAGCCGTCGTTTCCAGGGATGTCACGCCGTACACCATCGTGGCGGGCGTTCCCGCGCGCGCATTGAGGCGGCTCGAAGAAGACCCGTCAAGGGAAGCCTGATGAAGATTTGTTTGCTCAGCAACCTGCTACCGCCCATCCATACCGGCTCCTCGTTGTTCACGTGGAACCTGGCGACTCGGCTTGCCGCACGGGGCCATCGCATCGTGGTCATTGGCGCGCGGATTCCAGGTACACCCCGCCACGAGGAAAAAGAAGGGGTGGTCATTCATCGATTGCCGAGCATCCCGCTGCCTAGACTGGCGATAGCCCATAATTTTCGCTGGCTGACGTACACTTTCACGCCTGCCAATCTGCGCTGGCTGGCCGCCCTCTTCGAAAAAGAGCAGTTCGAAGTCATCCACCAGAACAACCACATTTTCGATACGATGCTGAGCGCCGTGCGGATGTCGCGGCGGTTTGACCTGCCCATCCTCATGACGATCCATACCCTGGTTCAGCATACGAACAAAACCTTCAACACGATCCTGTCAGGGATGGACTGGGTGTCTCGCAAGCTCGTCCTGGAGAACATGGACTGCGTGGTTTCGCCCGACCCCGTCACGGCCCATTACCTCCGGGAAAAACATCACATCCAGGCTTCGCCGGTTATTCCGTATGGGATCGAAGTCGCCCCGGCCAAAGTGGAAGACGTGGCCGCGCTGCGTGAAAAGTACCACCTCGGCGGCGGATTCGTCATCCTGTCGCTGGGGCACGTGCACCCGCTGCGCGACCGCCTCGACCTGATCCAGGCCATGCCCCGGATTTTGCAGCGCTTCCCGGAGACGAAAGTCCTGATCGTGGGGGATGTGCTCGTCCAGAGGCCGGTCGAGGCCGTTAGGGAATTGAATCTGGAAGACCGCGTCATCTTCACCGGCCCGCTCCCGCACGAACAAATCTCGGCTCTCCTGGCCCTGTCCACCCTCGAGGCCCACACCTTCAACAGCTACTTCACGGCCCCCGGCATCGCCTCGATGGAGGCCATGGCGGCGGGACTGCCGGTGGTCACGGGCAAAATCCCGGCCGAGTTCGACTTCCCCGACCTGGAAGACGGTCAGAACATCGTCATGATCCCACCCGGACAGCCCGATCGGATGGCGGCGGCCATCCTGCAATTGCTGTCTGACGAATCCCTGCGCCGCCGCATCGGAGAAAACGCCCGGCAAACCCTCGCCGACCATTATTCCTGGGATGCGGTTTGCCGTGCCTATGAAGACATTTACCAGCAGTTGGCGGGCCGGCCCAGAGTCAGGCCCGGCTCCCCGGTTGAATAGGAGGCTGTCATGCCGCTCAACTTCGCTCTGACCGGCGCGGCGGGATACATCGCCCCGCGCCATTTGCGGGCCATCCGCGATACCGGCAACCGGCTGGTCGCCGCCCTGGACCCTAACGACTCGGTTGGCATCCTCGATTCGATGGGCCTCGAGACTCGCTACTTCCGCGAATACGAGCGCTTCGAGCGCCACCTGGAAAAGCTGCGCCGTGGCCCGGCCGAGGATCACGTCCATTACCTCAGCATTTGCTCGCCCAACTATCTCCACGACTCGCATTGCCGGTTGGGCCTGCGCCTGGGCGCGGATGTCATCTGCGAAAAACCGCTGGTGATCAACCCCTGGAACCTCGACGCGCTGCAAGAGATCGAAGCGGAGACCGGCCGCCGGATCAACACCGTGCTCCAGCTCCGCCTGCACCCGGCCCTGCTGCCACTCAAGGAGAAATTCCAGGCCGAGTCTTCGAACACGCAGCATGAGGTCACGATGGCCTATATCACGGCGCGCGGGCCGTGGTACCACGTCTCCTGGAAAGGCGACATCGAGAAGTCGGGCGGCGTGGCGACCAACATCGGCGTCCACCTGTTCGACATGCTGATCTGGCTGTTTGGCCCGGTGGGCGACCTCAGGATGTACCACGCCGACGGGCACCGCATGGCGGGCTTCGTGGAACTGGAACGCGCCCGCGTCAAATGGTTCCTGTCGGTGGATGCCGCCGATCTGCCCTTCGCGGCGGAACCAGGCAAGCGCACCTCCTTCCGCTCGATCACGGTCGACGGCCAGGAACTGGAGTTCACCGAAGGCTTCACGGACCTGCACACCCGCGTCTACGAGGAAACGCTCGCGGGCCGGGGCTTCGGGATCGACGTCGTTCGCCCGTCGATCGAGCTGACCCACCGCATCCGCACCGCCGAGATCGCCGCCTGGGACGACCAGGTGCACCCCTTCCTCAAGCGTTGAGCCAGATCAGGAGCTGCCTGTGTCCGAGGAACCCAAACGGAGCTACACCGTCCACCCCAGCGCCTACGTCGACGAGCCGTGCCAGATCGGCGCGGGGACGCGCATCTGGCACTTCTGCCACGTGATGGCCGGGGCGACGATCGGCGAGCGCTGCGTGCTGGGCCAGAATGTGTTCGTCGCCAACGACGTGATTATCGGCAACAATGTCAAAATCCAGAATAATGTGTCACTCTATACCGGCGTGATCCTGGAAGACGACGTGTTCTGCGGGCCATCGTGCGTGTTCACCAACGTGGTCAACCCGCGCTCGCAAATCCTGCGCCACCACCTGTACGAGCGCACCCTGGTCCGGCGCGGGGCGACGATCGGCGCGAACGCCACGATCGTGTGCGGGGCCACGATCGGCCGCTACGCCTTCATCGGCGCGGGGGCGGTCGTGCGCGGGGACGTGCCTGATTATGCCCTGATGCTGGGCGTGCCCGCCGCGCGCAAGGGCTGGATGAGCCGCCACGGCCACCGGCTCGGCCGGCCGGACGCCGAGGGGATCATGGTCTGCCCGGAGAGCGGCTGGCGTTACCGGGAAATCGAGCCGGGCCTGCTGCGCTGCCTGGACTGGCCCGAAGATCGTTCGCTTGAATCCTGAATATCAAAGGTTTGAACCCAATTCCTATGCTGCCCGTCCCCCTACTCGATTTGAAAGCGCAATACGCGACCCTGCGCGAGGAGATCCGCGCGGCGATCGACCGCGTGGCCGATTCCCAGCACTTCATCCTGGGGCCGGAGGTCGCCGCCCTGGAAGAGGAAATTGCCGCCTACAGCGGTTGCCAGTTCGGGATCGGAGTCTCCTCCGGCACGGACGCCCTGCTGGTGGCCCTGATGGCGATCGACCTCGGGCCGGGCGACGAGGTCATCACCACGCCCTACACCTTCTTCGCGACGGCGGGAGCCGTGGCCCGGCTGGGCGCGAAACCCGTCTTCGTGGACATCGACCCGCTCAGCTACAACATCGACCCCGGCCGGATCCAGGCCGCGATCACCGGGCGCACGCGGGCGATCATCCCCGTCCACCTGTACGGCCAGATGGCCGAGATGGACCCGATCATGGCCGTTGCCGAGGCGCATCACCTGGTCGTGATCGAGGACGCCGCGCAGGCCATCGGTTCGGAGTACCACGGCCGCCGGGCCGGGTCGATCGGCCAGATGAGCTGTTTTAGCTTCTTCCCGTCCAAGAACCTGGGCGGCTTCGGCGACGGTGGCATGGTCACGACCAATGACCCCGCCCTGGCCGACCGGCTCAAGCTGCTGCGCAACCACGGCTACCGGCCCAAGTACTACAACCGCGAAGTCGGCGGCAACTTCCGGCTGGACGCGATCCAGGCCGCGGTGCTGCGCGTCAAGCTCAAGTACCTGGACGGCTGGACGGCCGCCCGCCAGCGTAACGCCGCGCTGTACCGCCGCCTGCTGCAAGAGGCCGGGATCAGCCTCGACCCGGCTCAAGCCGGCGGGCGGGGCGTGGTTCCCCCGGTGGAACTGCCCGACCGGCGGCACATCTACAACCAGTTCGTCATTCGCAGCGGCCAGCGCGACGCGCTGATGGCCCACCTGACCGAGGCGCAGATCGGAACTGAAATCTACTACCCGCTGCCCCTGCACCTCCAGGACTGCTTCGCCGGCCTGGGCTATACAGCGGGCGACTTCCCGGCCAGCGAGGCTGCCGCAAAGGAAACCCTGGCCCTGCCCATCTACCCGGAACTGACCGAAGCCATGATCGCCGCCGTGGTCGCGGCGATTGCTGGATTCTTCGCTCGATAGACCGACCAGGAACGTGGATTCTGCCCCCTCCCATGAAGTCATTCACCCGAACGCGAAATCTGATTCTGGGGGTGCTGTTCAGCGCCTTCTTTCTGTGGCTGGCCCTGCGCGGGCTGGATTGGGCGGCGGTCGGCGCGGTGTTGGGCCGGATTCGCTGGCAGGCCGCGCCGGTCGTGATCGGCCTGTGGGTGCTGGCCCTGATCGTGCGCGCCATCCGCTGGCGGGTGCTGCTGGATGGCCGGGTAGGCGTGCGGCCCTCCTTCCACGTCCTGAATATCGGTATCCTGATCAACAATACGCTGCCGTTCCGGGCCGGCGACCTCAGCCGTGCCTACCTGATGTCCCGCGCCAGCGAGGGGCGCGTCTCCGGCTGGGAGGTGCTCAGCACCGTGATCGCCGAGCGGGTGGTCGATTTGTTGGCGATGGTGCTGCTGCTGGCGATCGTGCTGCTGGCCCTGCCGGTCGATCCGGCGGTCGTGACCGGCGGGCTGCTGCTGGGCGCGGGCGCGCTGGTCGGCTTCGTGATCTTGATCGGGCTGGCTTCGCATCCCGTCTGGGTGGCGCGGCTGATCCGGGCCGCCGTAAGCCGTCTGGCGTGGCTCGGCCGCTTCCAGCCAGAGGCGCGGGCTGCCAAGTTGCTGGCCGGGCTGCGGCCCCTAACCACCCGGCGCAACCTGATCCGGATCGGGCTGTGGACTGGCGCGATCTGGCTGCTGTCCGTGCTGGAGCCGTGGACTATCTCCCTGCTCTTTGCCGAAATCCCGCCCGCGCCGGCAACCTACGCCGCGCTGACCCTGTCGGTGATCACGGTCTCGTTCAGCATCATCGTGCCGTTCACGTTCGCCAATGTCGGGCCGTTCGAGGCGGCAGTCGTCCTGGCGCTGGTCGGCAACGGCCTGCCGCAGGAGGTCGCGCTGGCCTTCGCCATCACCTGGCACGCCGGACTGATCCTCAATTCGGCGGTGTGGGGCGCGCTGGGATTCCTGGCGCTTCAGCTTACGCCATCCCAGGTTCAGACCGGCATCACGACCTTGCAGGATGTCCCGTAGACCCGCGCCAAAGGCTGATCAAACGACAATAACAGGTCACGGACAAAACGGGTGGAACACGGATTATTCTTTTGTATCCGTGGGAATCCGTGGCCTGTTTTCGCCTTTCCCCAAGTGCTCCCCATCTGTACGTCCGGTACTGCCTCGAGGAATGATGGATAAATGACGGCAGCGGGTGTTCCGGTAAGATGCGCGGACTGAATCGTGCGCGTCTTTCAGAGGAATAGCCCAATGATGAAAATCGAAAGCGTGATCATCGTGTTGCTGAGCCTGCTCCTGATGCGGGAGGCGGGTATCCATTCGTAACGCCGCGTGCGTCGTCGTATCCGAACCACCGACAGCGATCATCAACGGCCAGTTGCGCCGAATGTGCTGGCGCGTGACTTCAGTGCCAACGCGCCCACCCAGAAGTGGGTGGGCGATATCCTGGGCATCTGGACCGATGAAGGCCGGCTGTATGTGGCTGCCCTGTTGGATACCTTCTCGCGTCGGGTCGTGGGCCTCGCCATGCGTGCCTGGCGCGACGAGCCGCTCGTGGAAACGGCCTTGCGCATGGCGTTGGGCCAGCGCGTGCTGGAGGGAGCGCTGATCCATCATACCGACCGCGGCAGCCAATACACAGCGGATGAGTATCTGGCGCTTCTGAAGCCGTATGGCGTCTGCGTGAGCATGAGCGGCAAAGGTGATTCCAACGATAACGCCATGGCCGAGACTTTCTTCAGTACCGTGCGCACCGAGTGTGTCGAGCTGCAGCGCTTTGCCACACGCCGGCAAGCCCGCCTGGCTGTCTTTGAGTACGTCATGGTATTCGACAATCGTCAGCGACTTCATTCTGCTTTGGGCTATTGCTCACCGGTTGATTTTGAAGCCGCCCATTTACACCGAGAGTCTCCCATACTCCACCCTCCACCAAAGTGGATCAACCTCACCCGCCCGATCCCCTCGTTTTGAGGGGGCCTCTGCCGGTGTTATAATGGCATTGTTAAACAGGCTCGTCTGTGAGGGCATCTTCTGGCGGGTGATTGGCCCGACTGAGTCCGACTCCGCTCAGGCCAACAGCCTGGCGCCAGAAGCTCCATCCACAGGCCGCCGGTCTACGAATTCTCTGCAAGACTCTGTATTCAGTCTGTCCCAAAAGTGAGGAGAAAATTCGCATGAGGAGAAGACTGCCGCTGCTCGTTATCGTTGCGCTGCTGCTGTCGGTGCTGCCTGCCCAGGCTCAGGGCGGAGACACACTGACTGTGCTGTGCACGCCGCAGGAAGACTGGTGTGTTGCCATGACCCAGGCCTTCCAGGAACAGACCGGGATTGCCACGTCCTACGTGCGCATGTCCTCCGGCGAGTCCCTGGCTCGTCTGCGTGCCACCGTCGATAATCCGGAGTTCTCGGTCTGGTGGGGCGGCCCGGCGGATGGCTTCATCGCCGCAGCGGAAGAAGGGCTGGTCGAGCCCTATGAATCGCCGAACGCGGCCGTGATCGATCCGCAGTACAAGGATGCCGAGAACTTCACCTGGACCGGCGTCTACGTTGGGGCGCTGGGCTTCTGCTCCAACCAGGAAATCCTGGACGAGCTGGGCGTCGAGCCGCCGACCTCCTGGGAAGATCTGCTCAACCCGGCCCTGCAGGGCAATGTCGCGATGGCGCACCCCGCGACCTCCGGCACGGCCTTCACCGCATTCTGGACCAACGTGACCCTGGCCGCGGACTCGCTGGAACGCGCCGCGATGGAAGAGCAGGGCATGGACGCGGACGCGATCGCCGAGGCGCTGGCCGCCGGTGAGTACGTGGGCGCGGGCTACGATGAAGAAGGCGCCCCCACCCAGGAAGCCATCGACATGGCGTTCGAGTACTTCGCCCAACTGCACCAGAACATTCTCCAGTACACCCGCTCCGGCTCCGCGCCGGGCCAGATGGCCGGCACGGGCGAGATCGCCGTGGCGATCATCTTCTCGCACGACTGCGTGAAGCTCCAACAGGAAGGCTTCGAGGGCATCCTGGTCACGACCTTCCCGGAGGAAGGCACGGGCTACGAGATCGGCGGCATGGGGATCATCACCAATGGCCCGGAGCCTGAAGCTGCCCGCGTCTGGTACGACTGGGCGCTGACCGCCGAAGCGCAGGCGATTGGCCCGACCGTCAACTCGCTCCAACTCCCGACCAACCCGGATGCGCCTGTCTCCGAGCTGTCCGTCAACCTGGCGGATGTTAACCTGATCCGCTACAACTTCCAGGCGGCCGGCGCGAACCGGAACACGATCGTCGAGCGCTTCGACGCCGAGATCGCGCCCCAGCCGGTCGAATAGGCGGCCGCGCGGCAATCCAACCCAACCGCACAAACCCCCGGCAGGTCTACCCTGCCGGGGGTCGTTCATGAAAGGGGGGCATCGTGCGCGAACTGGCACCGCGTCGTTATCTCAATCAGATTCGCCGGATTTTTCAGGACCCCGTGCTGGCGATTGGCCTGATTTTCGTCACGCTGTTTCTATTCCTGGCGGTGATCTGGCCGGTGCTGGCGATGGTCGGGGAGAGTCTGTCCGAGGCCGGGCGGCCGTTGTTCGCCCGCTATCTGGCCGAGGCGACCTACCAGACGATCATCCGCAACACGGTGGTGATGGGTCTGCTCGTGGCCGCGGTCGGGACGGGACTGGGCTTCCTGTTCGCTTACGTCCAGGTCAAGGTCCAGGTTCCATTCAAGCGCCTGATGCACTTCGTGGCGCTGATCCCGATCATCTCGCCGCCGTTCGCCGTGGCGACCGCGACGATCACCCTGTTCGGGCGGAACGGGCTGATCACCAAAGGCATTTTTGGCGTCCGGTATGATATTTACGGCTTGCAGGGCCTGACCCTGGTGCTGTCCCTGTCGTATTTCACCGTGGCCTACATGAACCTGAAGGGCATGATGCAGGCCCTCGACCCGGCACTGGAAGAAGCCGCGACCAACCTCGGCGCGAACAAATGGCGCATCTTCCGCACGGTGACCGTGCCGATGCTGATCCCCGGCATCCTGGGGTCGTTCCTGCTGCTCTTCGTGGAGTCGATCGCCGACCTGGGCAACCCGCTGGTGCTGGGCGGCAACTTCGAGGTCCTGGCGACCCGGATCTATATCTCCGTGATCGGCCTGTACGATACGACCGGCGCGGCCGTGCTGTCGGTCATCCTGCTGGTGCCCTCGCTGGTGATCTTCGTGATCCAACGCTACTGGATCGGCCGCATGTCGGTTGTGTCCGTCACCGGCAAGCCTTCCGGCACGCCGCAGATGATCACCCATCCCTGGGTGCGCTGGCCGCTGTTCGCCGTGACGATGGGCGTTACCCTGCTGATTGTCCTGATCTACGCCACGTTGTTCGTGGGGGCGTTCACCGAAGTGCCGGGGGTCAACAATACCTTCACCCTGTCTCACTTCGATTTCGTGATCAACGGGTATGGCTCCGAGGCGATGACCGACACGACTCTGCTCTCGGCGGTCTCCACGCCGATCGCCGGCCTGCTGGGCATCCTGATCGCGTTTCTCGTGGTGCGCAAGGAGTTCCCCGGCCGGGCCGGGCTGGACTTCGCCGGGATGCTGGGCATCGCCGTGCCGGGCACAATCATCGGCATCGGCTATCTGCTGGTCTTCAATAACCCGCTCGATCTGACCCTGCCCTTCGGCGGCGAGAACCCGCTGACGATCACCCTGATCCCCAAGCTGACCGGCGGGCGGGCGGTCCTGGGCGGGGCGCTGGCGATCGTGCTGGTGTTCGTGATTCGCAGCATCCCGGCGGCGCTCCGATCGGGGGTCGCTTCCCTGAGCCAGATCGACCCGGCCATCGAGGAAGCCTCGATCAGCCTGGGCGCGGATAATGCCCGCACCTTCCGGAAGATCACGCTGCCCTTGATTCGCCCGGCGTTCCTGTCCGGGCTGATTTATGCTTTTGCCCGGTCGATGACCTCGCTCTCGGCGATCATTTTCCTGACGACGCCGCAGACCAAGATCATGACCCAGCAAATCCTGAACGAAACCGAAAACGGGCGCTACGGCAACGCCTTTGCCTACTGCGTCATCCTCATTTTGATCGTGATGGTGGCGATTTCCATTCTGTATCTGACGGTAGGCTCGGCGACCGGCGCGGAACGCACGCTGGAAGGAGGCGCGTGAGATGACCCTTCAACGCACACGGCAGGGCGACCTCGAACTGATCGATGTGGTCAAGTCGTTCCCCCAACGCGAAGGCAGCGGGATGGTGGCGGCTGTCGATCACGTTTCCCTGTCGATTCCCAGCGGAGAGTTCGTGACTCTGCTCGGTCCCTCCGGCTGCGGCAAGACCACGACCCTGCGCTTGATCGCCGGGTTCGAAATGCCCACGGCCGGGCGCATCCTGCTCGATGGCAAGGACATCACCCACCAGGCTCCCAACAAGCGCGACATGGCGATGGTCTTCCAGAGCTACGCCTTGTTCCCGCACATGACCGTGGCGGACAACATCGCCTATGGTCTCCAGACGGCGGGCATGGCGAAGGCCGAGGTCAAGACCAAAGTCGCGGCGGCGCTCGACCTGATGAGCCTGAGCGGCCTGGGTGAGCGGCGGCCCAATGAACTGTCCGGCGGGCAGCAGCAGCGCGTCGCCCTGGCCCGTTCGCTGGTCATGGAGCCGAGCGTCCTGCTCTTCGACGAGCCGCTTTCCAACCTGGACGCCAAGCTGCGCGTCCAGATGCGCTCCGAGATCCGGGGCCTCCAGCGCCGCCTGGGCATCACCAGCGTCTATGTGACCCACGATCAGGTCGAGGCGATGTCGATGTCCGACCGGATCGTGGTCATGAACGCCGGGAAGATCGACCAGATCGGCAAGCCGCACGAGATTTACCACCGGCCGCGCACCCGCTTCGTGGCGGACTTCATCGGGCGGGCCAATTTTGTGGAGACGACCGTCGAGGCTGCCGCCGGCGACCGGGTCAGCGTGACCGTGCTGGGCAAGACGGTCCAGGTCCCGGTCGAGGCGGTTCCGCCGGTCGGGACGCGGGTCACGGCCGTCTTGCGGCCCGAAGCCCTGCGCCTGGTGGAGGATGCCTCACGCTGTCCGTTGACGATCGAGCAGAGCATGTACCTGGGCGCGGAGACGGAGTACATCCTGGCCGGGGATGGCCAGCGCCTGGTGGTGATCGAAAGCGGGTTGAGCGCCCAACGGCTGTTCGCCGAGGGCCAGACGGTCTGCGTCGAGTTCGAGGACGAAGCCGTGCATCTGCTGCCGGTGGAATAACGAGTCTTCAGTTGTCAGTGGACAGTTGACAGTGGGCTGGAACGGGGCGGGTCGGCGCATCGAGACCCGCCCCCGTTGTTGGGCTTGGTTGCAGACCCGCCGTGTGGTGATCGGATTCCTTCGATGGGGTCACTCGCGCGGGCGGTGTCACTCCTCAACCGCATGCCCAGCCGAAGGCCAGGCGATGTGGGTGCCGCGCACACTGCGTGATGTGCCCGCGGCCCACGTCGCCCCACGTATACGCGATGTGGTCCTTGGAATCGACCTGGAATACCAACTGCATACTTTCGCCGCAGTCGGGGCAGTTCGGATACTCGGCTCCCTGGGCCCAGGCTGGCCACCCGCCCAGTTTGTCTCCCCCCCTGCGGGAATCCCGTCTCGATGAGCGCGTCCCATTCGGCCCGGGGCAGCACGATGCCGTGGCGACGTTTGCCTTCTTGATAACCCGGGTAGTCGTCCAGCCCGTGATCAGCCGGGGGGAAAACGGCCACTCGAAGCGAGGAATCGCGACCGCGCGCGACGGGCCATCCGCCGGCACGATCCGGACCCGCGATCCCGGCGAAAGTGGGTTCCACCCCTCGCGCTCGACTTCGCAGATCGAATTCCCGTCAGCAGTCCGTTCCCATACGAGACGGGCAGACCATCCAGGGCCAACTGCATGAAGAATTGCAGCGGGCTTCCGCAGACCTCGCACCTGGGCCAGTCTTCGTTTGAGGCCGGCCAGGGCGTTCCGCCGAATTTGGAGGCGGTCGGAGGGCCGTCGCCGTCGATGGTCTGCGGATGATAGGCCGTGCGTTTGAAGGCACGCAGGTTTTCGGGAATGTCCATGGGACCGGTCCTTATGATCGGAAGTCGGATCAGCAATCCGCCACGGTCGGGCGGCCGACGCGCCAGGTCCATTCGACGTCGGTCATGAAGCGCGACGGCCAGCCTTCCTGCGGCTTGGGCCAGTCCGTGAAGGCAGTCACACACTCAAAAAAGGCATTGGCGGTTTCGGTGCCGGGCCGGGCCAGCAGATCGCGGAAGCGATCCATGAAGTCCGCCGGTTTGTCCTCGGTCTCCTCCAGCACGCGCGTGAACCACTTGTGGTAGGGGTATAGCACCCGGTTGTAGGCCAGGATCATCCGCCCGCCGTAGAGGGCCAGCTCGGACGCCATCTTCATCATCAGGTACGGGTCGGCGCGCTTTTCGGCCTCGCCCACGTACCATTTGTGGGCTTCGAGCTGGGCGTAGAAGCTGATCAGGCGCTCTTCGCGCTGAGCTTCGGGGTAGGTCAGGATGCGCTCCAGCAGGCCGGGCAGTTCCGGCAGCTCCGAATAGGGGATGAACGCTCCGACGAACGCGGCGCGGGCCGGGTCGCTGCCCTTCTCGGCCACGTCGCGCAGGAAGGCCAGGTCGATGATCTTGCCGTCGACGTAGCCGCCCTCGTAGCCGGCTATCTCCCGCGAAAACCACTGAAACTGGCTGGCCGGCTTGCGGCGGGCGTATTCCTCGTCGGTGGCGACCACGTAGAAGTCGACGTCCGAGTCGGGCCGGGCGTAGCCTTTGGCGACCGAGCCGCCGATGATCAGGGCGGTGAAGTTGGGATCGGCCTGGAAGTGTTCGGTCAGGCGGTCGACGGTGCTTTGATGATGGGGAAGCAGGGTGAGCATGAGACCTCGATTTGGGGTAAGGAAGCGACGAATCCGGGCTGATTCTAGCGATTGTGTCCCGCTTCACAAGGGGGGCGCCAGGGCAATCGCATCAAAAAGCATTTAGAACCGCAAAGACGCCAAGAACGCCAAGGAAAAACGCAGAGAAAAGCGAAAACAGAAAAAACCGTACTGTCGAGACAATGAATCAAACGCTTGTAGAACCGTTTTCCCTCTGTGTCCTCCGCGTCCTCTGTGGTGAGATGTCTTTTTCAGTTTGATGCGATTGCCCTGAGGGGGGCGCAAAAAGCAGGTTGAACCCCCAAAACGCCACGTACACCACGAGAAACGCCGTGATGCCGTGGCGGAAGCGCATGGAGTGTGCGGCCGGCTCACGATAGGACACCCGTTTTTCGCCTAGACGCTTGCCGCTTCGACGCTGTACGGAAGCGACTTGTGCAGTTTGCCGGAATCTGTCCTATACTGGTAGATGCGCACGCCGATCCGCAGCTCCGTTGTCCTTTCCCTGAGTGCAAACAAACTGGTTTTCTCGTCTTCCTGTCTGGATCGTTCGTGCTCGAATAGTTGCATTTCGAACCAATAAGGAGGAGATTTTCACCATGAACGTGCTGCATCAGCGGCCTGGCCTGGGGCGACTCCTGGGTCTCGTGGCGGTGCTGGCCGTCCTGCTGGCGGGCGTAATTCCCGCGTTCGGCCAGGGCGGCGGTGAGGTGGAGCAGCCGGAGATTGTCAACATCCCCGGCACGCTCCAGTCGGTGCTGGGCTGCCCCGGCGACTGGGCTCCGGACTGTGAAACCACGTTCCTGCAATTCGACGAGGCTTCGGGCCTGTGGGCGGGCACCTTCGATCTGCCCGCCGGCGATTACGAGTACAAGATCGCCATCAATGGCACCTGGGACGAGAACTACGGCGGCGCGGCCGATCCCGGCGGGCCGAACATCGTCCTGAGCGTGCCGGAGGACATGGCCGTCACCTTCATCTACAACCACGCGACGCACCTGGTCTACGACAACGTGCGCTACGTGCTGGCGACCGTGCTGGGCGACTTCCAGACCGCGCTGGGCTGCGCGGCGGCCAACGATCCGGCCTGCATCGCCACCCTGATGACCGATCCCACCCGCAGCGGGCTGCTGTCCTTCGGGACGTATGGCATCCCGGTTGGGGACTGGACGGCCAACGTGGCGCTGGGCTTTGCCGGGGCGGGCGTCCTGGCCGAGCCGGTCGCTTTCACGGTGACGGAGGAGGGCGGCGGCGTGCTCTTTGAGTTCGATCCAGCGGCCAACAGCCTGACCACGACCCTGGTCGCCCCCGGCGCGCCGTTCACCCCACCCGGCAACTTGAGCGAGGCGCATGCCCGCTGGGTGGCAGCCGATATGGTCGCCTGGCCGGTCAGCGCGGTCGAGGGCGGGAGTTACGCCCTGGTTTACGCCGCCAATGGCGGCTTGCAGCCCGGCTTCCAGGGCATTGAAGGCGCGGACGGGCGCATCCCGCTGGCGGTGGCCGAGGATGGCTTCAGCCCGGCCGTGCTGGACAAGTTCCCACACGTGGCCGGGCAGCTCGCCCTGCGCATCGCCGAGGCCGACCTGGCCGCCGTGCCGGAGGCTTTGCGCGGCCAGATCGCGATCGAAGCCCTGGACGCGGGCGGCAACCTGGTCGACTCGACCGGGGTGCAGATTCCGGGCGTGCTGGACGACCTCTACTACACCGACGCGCCGCTGGGCCTGACCTTCAGCGCGTCCGGCGCGCCGAGCCTGAGCGTGTGGGCGCCCACCGCCCAGAGCGTGGCCCTGCTGCTCTTCGACGATTCCGAGCGCGAGACCGAGCCGGCCCGCCACGAGATGGCCCGCGACGAGGCGACCGGTGTGTGGAGCGTGACCGGCTCGTCCGACTGGATGGGCAAGTTCTACCTGTACGAAGTCACGGTCTACGCCCCCTCGACCGGGCAGGTCGAGGTCAACCAGGTGACCGATCCGTATTCGGTCAGCCTCTCGACCAACAGCACGCGCAGCCAGATTATCAACCTGGACGATCCGGCCCTGATGCCTGAGGGCTGGCTGGAGACCGAGAAACCGGCCCTGGATGCGCCCGAAGATATCGTGCTCTATGAGCTGCACCTGCGCGACTTCAGCGCCCACGACGAGAGCGTGCCGGAGGAACATCGCGGCACCTACCTGGCCTTTACCGATACCGAGTCGAACGGCATGACGCACCTGCGCGGTTTGGCCGAGGCCGGGCTGACCCACATCCACCTGCTGCCGGTCTTCGATATCGCCACGATCAACGAGGTGGCCCGCGCCCGCGCCCGCTTCGAACTGGACTGGGACGCCATGCGCGCCATGCCCGGCGACTCCGAGGAGCAGCAGGCCCTGATCGAGCCGGTGCGCGACCTGGACAGCTTCAACTGGGGCTACGACCCGCTCCACTTCAACGTGCCGGAAGGCAGCTATTCGACCGATCCGGACGGGCCGCAGCGCATCCTGGAATTCCGCAGCATGGTCCAGGCCCTCAACCGGGCCGGGCTGCGGGTGGTGATGGACGTGGTCTACAACCACACCAATTCCTCCGGTCAGAACAGCAAATCGATCTTCGACCGGATCGTGCCGGGCTACTACCACCGCCTGGACGACGCAGGCCGCGTCACGACCAGCACGTGCTGCGCCAACACGGCCACCGAACACGCCATGATGGAGCGCTTCATGCTGGATTCGGTCCGGCTGTGGGCGACCGAATACCGCGTGGACGGCTTCCGCTTCGACCTGATGGGCCACCACATGGTCAGCAATATGGAGCACGTGCGGGCCATGCTGGACGGCCTGACGGTCGAGGCCGATGGGGTGGATGGCGCGGCGATCTACGTGTATGGCGAGGGCTGGAATTTCGGCGAGGTCGCCAACAACGCGCGCGGGGTCAACGCCACCCAGATCAACCTGGCCGGGACCGGGATCGGCACCTTCAACGACCGCATCCGCGACTCGGCGCGCGGCGGCAGCCCGTTCGGCGACCGGCTGTTCCAGGGTTACGTGACCGGGTTGTACACCGATCCCAACGAGTACACGCCGGGCACGCCGGAAGAACAACTCGCCCAGTTGCTCCACTACACCGACCGCATCCGGGTCGGGCTGGCGGGCAACCTGCGCGACTACCGCTTCGAGGGGGCGAGCGGCGAGACCGTCACCGGCGCGGACGTGGATTACAATGGCGCTCCGACCGGGTACACGCTCGACCCGCAGGAGCAGATCGTCTACGTCGAGGCTCACGACAACGAGACCTTCTTCGACATCATCCAGTACAAGGCCCCGGCGGCCGCCACCGTCGCCGACCGCGTGCGGATGCAGAACCTGGGCATGGACCTGGTGATGTTCAGCCAGGGCGTGCCGTTCTTCCATGCCGGGGGCGACATGCTGCGCTCCAAGTCGTTCGACCGCAACAGCTACAACTCCGGCGACTGGTTCAACTATCTCGACTTCAGCTACCAGACCAACAACTGGCGGGTCGGCCTGCCGCCCGCCGGGGATAACAGCAGCGAGTGGCCGATCATGCGCCCGATCCTGGGCCGGGAGGATATCACCCCGACCCAGGACGACATCCTCTTCGCGGTCAACCATTTCCGCGAGAGCCTGCAAATCCGGTTCAGCTCGCCGCTGTTCCGGCTGCGCACGGGTGAGGACGTCATGGCCCGCCTGACCTTCCAGAACACCGGGCCGGATCAGATTCCGGGCCTGATCGTGATGACCCTGGACGACACGGTAGGCGAGAACCTCGACCCGGCTTACGCGCGGATCGTGGTGATCTTCAACGCCGCGCCGCAGGTCATGACCTTCGCCTATCCGGATGCCGTCGGGCAGGCCTACGCGCTGCACCCGGTCCAGGCCGCCTCGGTCGACCCGGTGGTGCAGGGCGCGTCGTTCAATGCGGCAGAGGGCGCGTTCAGCGTGCCGGGCCGCACGACGGCGGTCTTCGTCCTGCCGGAGTAGTCCGGGCCGCTTTTCCATCCCGGCCGGTTCACTTCACGGGGCGCTGCTTGCAGCGCCCCTCTGGAGTTTGGCTTTTTGAGCAAAAAGGAATGATTCTCGGTATACGTTAGAGT